>NZ_JBEPFL010000026.1:0-127979 GCF_040301925.1 Streptomyces sp. NPDC000075 | reverse complement strand
TCAAGTGGGGCCTGGACTACATGAACGACCGCTACGGCAGCCCCGTCGCCGCCTGGAACTTCTGGCAGGCCAACCACTGGTACTAAACCACCAGCACCCCGCCACCCCACGCAGAGCCGCCCACCCGGACCCCCGGGCGAGCGGCTCTTCGCGTCGCTACTCCCGCCCCCTCCACCGCATCAGGTTCTGGAACAGCTCGCCCACACGGCCGGGCGAACATCTCAACCGACTTTCCGGAGAAAAACCAGATAATCCCGACTCGACTGGTTCTCCACACGATCCAGGCTCCACATTTCACCACGGACAGTGAACGCACCCCCGATGCCGAGTTCGTACTCCTCCTCCTCGTCGGCCTTGACGACGAGGAAGACCTTGACGCCCCCTCCGTCCGGGGCGTAGACGTGGACCGCGACAAAAGTCGCGTCAGCACGCACCCATGGAGCCGCGTGCTGCAGCACGATTTCCCCGACCACATTCTCTCGCTTTTCTCAGCCTTCAGGCAGGACGGGCTGCTGATCGCTTCCTTCGAACAGGAAGTCATAGAGATCCCGCAGGTATACGTGAAGGGCGTCAGCGGTGCCGAACTCGACGGATGTGAGCGATTCCCAGTCTTCCGCCGTGATCCGCCTTCCCTCCAGGACTGCCAGCAGCCCCTGGCGCACCCCGTCCGTCCACTCCGGCTTGAAGTGTTCCAACGCCTCACGGGTCGCCGACATATCGTCGTAGGCCACCTCCCGGTCAAGATAGACACGGGCGAAACGGCGGAGTTCTTCGTTCACACTCAGGTCTTCCATGGATCCCTCCAGGCCCCGGCCGGGTGCCTCCGCACACAGGGCGGTCACTCCTGGGCGCGCCAGCGCATCAGGTTCTGGAACAGCTCGGCCTGCTCGATCGCGTCGTCGAGGGCGTTGTGCGTGTGGGGGCGGGTGGACAGCAGGTGGCCCGGCATCGACCGCTTCGTCGCCTCCCCGATCCGCACATCGGCCTTGACGGCGTAGAGCGACTTGATGTCCATGCAGCGCGAATGCCCGAAGGGCGAGCCGGCGTCCGCGAACCGCATGAAGTACCAGTACGCCCACATCCAGTCGTAGCCGAGCGGGTACGCGACGAATACCGGGGTGGCCCCCAACTCCTCGGCCACGGAGGCGATCCACCCGGCGGCCGCGTTCATGACCTCGCCGGGCTCCCGCCCATCCCGCACCAACAGCTCCCGGTCCAGCCCACCGACCGCCAGCGCCTCCGGGTCATAGGCGTCACTGATCGGCTTCAACTCGGCATAGAAGGTCCGCTCGGCCGGATCGAGGACCCGGAACCCGCCCCCGTCCCGGACCCCAGCGACGGCCATCCCGAAACTCGACATCGAATACGGCCCGGGCACGGGCCCGTCGGCCTCCACGTCGGCGGAGACGTAGAACTCTCTTCTGGCCATATTTCTCGCGCCTCAGTCGTTCCGGCGGAGCCGCACGGCCCAGCGGCGGGCGCCCGCACCATTGATCTCGACAACCGTCCAGGTGCCGTTGGACAGATCGAGCGTGGCTCCGACCGTGAGGAAGCGAGTTTCCTCCTCGCCGCCCGGCAACCTGATCGCCACCTTCGCCTTGGCGGGTTGGCCGTCCCTGGCCGGCACGGCCGACATGCCGCCGAACGAGCCGAAGGGCAAACGGGTCATCTGACCGTGGCGGATGGTGAATTCGCGATTGAAATCGGACACTTAATCCCCTATCGAAGCGTGACGTACTGACCTGGATAATCTTTAGACTGACAGTATTCCATGAATTCTGGCACGGTCAGCGGTTCCGGCTGCGTGGAATTCCATGGATTATGCAGCATCACGGTTCCGTCATCACAGGACACAACCTCATAGGCATGATCATCGACCAGATCCTTGGGGAGGTATTCTTCACCGTTCGCGGCATCCAAGCCCCTCGTTCCGACGATTACGGGATTCCCTGCGGACAGTTTCTCCTTTATTCGCTGCTCCAGTTCGACCTCCGCCCCCTCACCCTGGGGAAACGTGACGACATGGCTGGCCTCACCCGTGAGCTGAGCAAGGAGCTCCGCCTGCTCGTAAGCCGTCGATCCCTGATTAAGTCGCCCATAGCCCGTTGGCACGGGGCCTTCCAGAGCTTCCGGCGCAAGGGCCTCGTTGGCGTCGAGCATCTGATCCTTCTGGGTCACCCAGTCACCCGCCCATTGGTCGCGACGCTCCTCCGACCACGTCCCGTCGATCCCGGCCGCAGCCTTCTCCAGCACAGCCGGCCAGGCCACCTGCTCGACCGCGGCGTACGCCGCATAGTCGGGGGCCCCCTCGACCACAGGGAGATCCGGGGTGACCGTCATTTCCAAGGGGGCGCCTGGCACGTAACCATCACCATCGAATTCAACCTGGTGCACGGTGACGGAATAGGTGCCATCTGGATTCTCCTTGACGGCGTCCTTGATGACGTCCGGGCGCGCTGATGCGGACGCGCCGATCGTGGCGATGATCCCACAGTCCCCGAGCCGACCTTGCGTCACCTGCTCTCGAGCGGGATCACCCTCGAACAAAGGGACACCGAGCTCCTTGATGGGGTCTCCGTATTCGACCGCCGTCGCTTCCGGGTCGTACATGTGCTCGATGTCGGGACGCTCGACCTTCGTGGAGGTCTCCTGCACCTCCTCGGCCTCGGGCGGGACTGACGCCTCAGTGCCGTCCACCTCGGGGGATGCCTCGGTCTCCACTACGGGCTCCGCCGCGGGGGCCTGGTCTTCCTGCTCCTGCTCCTGCTCCTGCTCCTCGGACGCTTCCAGGTGAACAATGTTGTTCGGCAGATCCGGCGCCTTCTTCGCCGCCCGCTCCGGCTTCTCGGCGCTGAGGGATGCGACGTAAGCGGGCGAGTACGGGATCTCCCGGCGGGGCTTCAGTTCCAGCTCCAGCTCGGGCACGTCCTCGTCGGCCGGCGTGTGCGGGCGGTCGGAGGCGGCCGGTGCTTCCGGGTCCTCGCCCTCGGCGGGCGCGTCCGACTCGTCGCCTTCCTCCACGTCGTCGCGTTCCGGATCGGCCGGGTCCTCGTCGGGGTCGTCCGGGTCGTCCGGCTCTTCCTCCGCCTCGGACTGCTCCGAGTTCTCCGGCCGTTCGGGCGCCTCCGGTCCGTCCTCGTCGGCATCGGCATCGGCATCGGCCGACGGTTCCGGTTCCGCCGGGTCGTCAGGGGTCTCGGGCTCCTCCGGGTCGGCCTCGGCGTCCGGTCGCTCGGCGTCACGGGGCTCGGGCTCCTGCGTGTCCGCGTCGGCGTCGGGCTCGGGGGACTCCGGCTCGTCCGGGTCCGCTTCGTTGTCCGGGCGCGCGTCGGCGGCAGCGGGGGCCGCCGACGCTTCGGGCTCCAGCGGCTCCAGGGGCTCCTCGGAGTCCTCGGGTGCGTCCGGCTCCGCGTCGTCGGCCGGTCCCTCCGGTTCCTCCGGCTCGGCCGTGGCGTCCGGGACCCGGCGGGTGGGGGACTCGGCGCGGTCCGGCTCCGGGGCCTCCCTCGGTTCTCCGACCGGTTCCGCGGTGTCCGGCAGCGGAGGGGTGTCCGGTCTGGTGGACTCCGTCGTGTCGAGCTCGCTCATCGCTTCTCCCCCGTCGCCGGCTTGCGCGGGCGGCGCGCGAAGACGCTCAGGGCGCGGCCGAAGAGCTTGGACCACTCCTCCGAGGGGTCCGCGCAGCCGACGATCTTCTCCAGCGCGGACGGCGTGTGGCGCCCGTGGTAGTACTGCCGCGTCCTCGTCCCCTTCCGGGCCTTCCACCGGGGCTCGGCGACCGGGCAGGGGTCCTCGCCGTCGAGCTGCGCCCGCATCATCGCGGCGAGGTGCCCGGCCAGGGCCTCCGGCGCGTGCGGGGCTCCGACGCGGCTGTGGACGGCACGGTCGACGGCCTGACCGATGGCACAGTCCAGCAGGCGCCGGCCCGACGTCCGGTAGGGGGCCAGGTCGCGGAGCATCCCCTCCCCCGGCAGGGGTGTGACCCAGCCCAGCAGGTGGGACGCCACTGCCATCTCGGCCCAGAGGGTGATGCGGAGCTCGTCCTGTTCGGTCAGGCGTTGCGCCGTGCGCAGCTGCCGGAGCGTGCAGGGGGCCGCCGAGCAGTCCCCTCCGCAGGCCACGCTGCGCGGTGCGACCATCGGGGCCGGGGACGCCGGGTGGATCGCGGCCGCGTCCTCGCGGGCGGTGCCGTCCTCCATGCGCACCAGCAGCGGGTAGTCCATCCCGTCGGTGAAGACCGCGGCCTCGCCGGGCCGGAGGGTGACCAGGTACTCCGACTGCGCCTCGGTGATGTTCATCGTCGCGCCGACGGCCTCGCGGTCGTCCTGGGCCGGAAGGCGGTGGACGACCTTGGCGGCGGTGTTCTTGATGACGTCCGGGACCAGCTTGCTCGGAATCTGGTCGGCGATGACCAATCCCTCGCCGTAGGCTCGGATTTCGGCCAGGAGGCCTGCGAACATCTCGACGGCGTGGGCGCTCGCCCCGCCTTCCTCCGAACGCCGCAACAGCCGGTGGGCCTCCTCGAAGACCGTTATGTGGCGCAGGGGAAAAGCGATCCGGCGGGTCGTGCGCTGTTCCATCCGCAGGTATTCGATGAGCCGGATCAGGATGGTCCCCATCAGGAACGCCTTGTCCTTGTCGTCCCCGACGTCCTCGATCTCGAAAACGACGTTCCGCTTGAGGAGTTCACCGAAGTCGATGGGGTGGCCGCCCTCCAGGAAACGACCGGTGGTGCCGAGCCGGAGGCTGGCGAGCCGGATCTTGATGAAGCCCTGGACGTTGTCGGTGATCTCCTTGCCGTAGCCGATCTCCGCGACGATCCGCAGCGCGGTGTGTTCGAGGTCCTCCAGCGTCGGATAGCGCGGCTCGGTCCCGGGGGACCGCGGTTCACCGAGGGTCAGGTCCCAGCCCAGGTCCTCGTAGCAGCGGGTGAGGGCGGCGCTGAGCACCTGGGGGAACGGTTCCTGCGGGTCGAAGGAGGCGAGGAAGAGGGCGCGGACCATGTCCAGGTGGGTCTGGAGGGGGAAGCGTTCCCCGTCGGCGAAGACGGAGGGCTCCAGGGGGTTCAGGCCGGCGGGGAGCGCGTCGCGGTCTCCGGGCTTGATCACGATGACCTCGTGCTCTTCGCCCAGCCGCGCCGACATGAACCGGTACTCCGCCTTGGCCGGCTCGACGACCAGCCACGGCAGCCGCTCCCGCGCGGCCGCCTCCAGCAGGCCGCGTACGGTCTGGGACTTGCCGCCGCCGGTGGCCCCGCACACGAAGGTGTGCCGGTTGAGCGTCGAGCGCGCCAGGTCCAGGGGGCCCACCGGCCCGCGGTTGCGGTCGAGGACGGTGCCGAGCCGGATCGGGGCGGCGCCCGGCTGTGCGGCCCGCGCCGAGGTCTCCGGGGTCACGTCGAACTCGGGCCGCAGCGCGAACCGTACGCCGGGTATCTCCTGGACCGGGGGCCGGGCCAGGGCCGCCAGCAGGTCGGAGCTCCCGAGGAAGGGCGAGTCGGCGGGCCCCGGCGCGGCGTCGGCGAGCCCGGCCGTGACCACCGTCGGGAAGTCGCCGACCTGCCCGGTCGGCCTGAGCGCGTAGGGGAGCCCTTCGAGGTCGGCCGACGCGCAGACCAGCGCGGCCACCCGCTGGGCCTCCTCGGGGGTGCGGCCGCCGGTGAGGAGGCGTATGCGCCACAGGCCCGTGGCCGAGGCCTTCGCCAGCTCCTTGTGGCGGCGCTCCAGCCGGTCGGCCTCAAGGGCGTACTCGGGCGAGCCCGCCGCCTTGGACTGCGCCCTGCGCTGCCGGTCCGCCGCCTCGCCCGTCAGTTCCTCGAGCTCCTCGGGCAGCACCGGGTCGGCCAGCAGCAGCCAGGCGAAGGCCTCCTGCCAGACGCCGAGCAGGCAGTCCTCCAGGCCCGGGCGCAGCCGGGAGGACCCCTGGTCCCGGGGCTCGCCGTCGGCCAGGAGGCCGTCCGCGACCCCGGCCACGGCGGTCCAGTGGGGGAACCGGGCCAGCGAGCCGACGACGGCACCCTGGGCGTGCCGCCGCGCCCGTGCCCCGGCCGGGAGGCGGAGCAGGGTCGTGCCCGGGTCGGCGGGGTCGTCGCCGCCGGCCAGGGCGGAGCCGCCCAGGAACACGTCGAGGGGGTGGGCCGCCGACGGACGCGACCAGCCGAGGAGGATTCCGCCCCGGCCCGGGTCGGAGGGGTTGCGGGCGTGGAAGGCGGAGACGAGCGCGGCGAACCGGTGTGCGCGCAGCTCGTCCTCGGGGCCGCCCGGCCGGGAGGCGTCGGGGCGCTGGCGCGGCACCTCCGCCAGCGCGTAGGTGGGCATGGCGAGGAGCCTGTGCCAGGCCTCGCCGGCGGTTTCGCGCAGCGCGCTCGACACAGCTTCGCCATTCTGTCGATCGAAGTCGTCGGAAGCATCCTAGAGTCGATCATTGTGTGGTCCAACACGGGCGGGTTGGAAAGGGGTTGGCCGAAAGTGAATTGGACGTCGGGACGTGCGTGATGCAGCATGACCCGACTACAGGCCGATGAATGACTCTCCGCTTCGGCGGTCCGGTAGCGGGCCGAGTCGCCGGTCCGCAGCCGTCCCATGCGCCGCCTGCCGGGAGCATGTGGCCAACTGTCTTGATTTCAGCGCCATATGTAGCGCCAGGTATCCATAGAGCGGACTTCCGTGAACCAGCCAGTCGATCCGAGACAGCCTCATTTCCCGCCCGGGGAAGGCGAATTCGCCGCGCCGGTGCCGCAGCAGGCGCCACCGCAGGCACCGCCCCAGGTACCGCCGCCGCCGAACCCGTACGCGCAGCCGGCCGCGCAGGCCGACCCCCGCGTGCCCCAGCAGGGCCACCCCCACCCGGCGGCCCCGGCGGCCCCGCCGGCCCCGCCGACGGCGACGCAGGGCTACCCACTCGCTCCCCCGGCCCAGGCGCCCGGCCACCCCGCCACGCCGCCCCCGCCGCCGCAGCCGCAGCCGCAGCCGCCGCATCCGGCCGGGGGCGGTCAGCCCTACGCGCCCCCCGCCCCGCCCGCGCCCGCGTTCGCGCCCGGTGGCTTCGCGGCGCCGCCGCACTCCGCGGGGTTCCAGGCCCCCTCCGCCCCGCCGGCCCCGTCGCAGGGGCAGGCGCCCGGCGACCCCGCCGCCCCGGGCACGCCTCCGCCGCCCGCGCCGCCCACGCTGGCCAAGCCGGAGCCCGGGCAGGCTCCGCCCGCACCCGGCTCGGCGCCCGCGTACCCGCCGGCCGCCTACGACCCGGCGCAGCCCGCCCCGTACGACCCGGGCGCGCCGCCGCCGGTCCGGCGCAAGGCGGACGCGTCGTCCCTCACCACGCTCCTCCTCCACCTCCCCCTGTTCCTGGGCAGCCTCCTGGTCATCTGGCTGATCTCGCAGCTGTTCCCCAGCGGGCTGGACGTCGTCTTCGTCCTCGCCTGGCTCGCGTCGGGCGCGCTGGTGTTCCACCGGCCGACCGAGCGGGCGCTGGCCCGGCTCATGTTCAAGTTCCGCGAGCCCACGGCCGCCGAACTGGCCCGGCTCCGGCCGGTCTGGGACGAGGTCACCCGGCAGGCCGGTATCGACGGCGCGCGCTACGACCTGTGGGTCGAGGACAGCGCCGAGATCAACGCCTCCGCCGCCGCGGGGCACCTCGTCAGCGTGACGCGCAGGTCGCTGAACGGTCTTCCGCCGGAGGAGCTCGCGGCCGTCCTCGCCCACGAGCTGGGGCACCACGTCGGCGGTCACGCCTGGTCGGGGCTGCTCGGCTTCTGGTACGCCGTCCCGGCCCGGTGCGTGATGACCCTCGTGAGGGTCATCACGTTGCTGCTCTTCAGCGTGGCCTCCTGCGTCGCGGCAATCCTGACCCTGGTCATCCTCGGGCTCACCATCGCCTTCGCCGTCACCTTCCCCCCGGCGCTGGCCCTGCTCGCCGTCCCGTTCCTCCTCGCCTGGGCGGGCCGGCGCGGCGAGCTTCGTGCCGACCGGTTCGCCGCCGAGATCGGGTACGGGCCCCAACTGCACGCCGTCTTCACCGGCTGGCAGGCACGCGGTGACGACGACGGCCACCTCCGGCAGGGCCTGGTGTCCCGGCTGATGTCCACGCACCCGCCGGCCCACCAGCGCATCCGCGCGCTGGAGCCGTTCGTCAGCGCCCCGGGCGGACCCGCCGCACCCACCGGGGGTCTGCCGTCATGACCGTGCAGAGCGCCGTACGGAACACCGAGGCCGCGACGGCCGACCGCTATCTGCGCCTCTTCGAGCCCGGGCAGCGGCTCGGCTGGACCTACCGCGACCCCGAATCGCTGCGCAGCCCCTTCCCCGAACCCGAGCCCCAGCGGCAGCCCGTACCCGTGGCGTACCACAACCAGGCGCTGGCCGCGCGGCTGACGCACGAGGAGCGCAAGGGGTCCACCGCCAAGATCGGTGGCGGGATATCGCTGCTGCTCCTGCTCCTGGCGACAGTCGGCGGCACCCTCATGGTGGTCCTGGCCGTGATCGCGGCGGGGGCGACCACGGCTCTGGTCCTCGCCGCCGGGCGGTCGGCTTCACAGGCCGGCGCACAGCTGGAATCCAAGACCACGGAAATGGAGAAGCACTTCCAGTACGCCTGGCAGTCCTGGCACCAGCGCCGCCTCCAGCACACCGCCGCCCAGGACCAGTGGATCAACGGCCTGGACGCGTGGGGCGCACTGCCCGCGGGGCCCGGCACGCGGCGGCTGGACATCTTCGGCGGGAGCCAGCGCAGCCGGGAGGGCTTCCTCACCGTCTTCGGCGCGTCGACCCTCCAGCAGCAGCCGCTGATCGTGGTCGACCTGACCCAGGCCCTCATCTGCGAGGAGCTGTCCGCGCTCGCCGGGCTGGCCGGCGTCCCCACGGACGTCCAGCTGCTGCCGAGCCGCATGGCCGAGAGCGGCATCGTCAGCGGTCTCACCGCGCAGGAGCTGGTCGACAGCCTCGTGGAGGCGGTGTACGCCGACGACCCGGAGGCCAACCGGGCCGCACGGGCCCTCGACACCCGGATCCTCCAGCAGCTGTGCGGAGTCCTGGGCGCGGAGGTCACCCCGGCACGGCTGGGCGCGGGGCTGCGTGCCCTGATGGGTGAGACCGACGAGACCGACGCCCTCACCCGGGCGGAGCGCAACCGCATCGCGGACGATCTGCTGGCCGACAAGAACAAGGACCAGATGCGGGACAGCCTGCTGCGCCTCGCCTCCCTCCTGCACCCGCTGGAACGTCTGGGCGCGGAGCGCGGCGGCCGCGGTCCCGGCTATCTCACCTGCATCGCGCTGGACTTCGCCACCGGTTCGGCCAGCACCGAGCTGCTGGGCGACCTGGCCGTCCAGAGCGTGACCCGGCGTCTGGCGTCCTTCCCGGAGGCGGCCCCGTCGGTGGTCGTCGCGCTCGGCGAACGGGGGCTGCAGCGGCGGTACCTGGAGCAGTTGGCCGGCATCTGTGAGCGTCGCGGCGCGCAGCTCACCGTCCTGCACCCGCACCTGCGCGAGGGGGCGCAGGAGGTGATCGGCGGCGGCAAGGTCGGCTTCATGAAGCTGGGCAACCACCAGGAGGCCGGGATCGCGGCGGACTTCCTGGGCCGCCACCACTCGTTCGTCCTGCACTCGCTGACGGACACCGAGGGGACGACGGTCAGCACCTCCGTGGCCAAGACCGTCGGTTCCTCGGTGAGCAAGGGCACCACGTACAGCGAGTCGGTGACCCGGGGTTCGAACTGGGGAAGCTCCGACACCTACCAGGACGGCTTCAACCCGTTCCCCGCGAGCAGCTCCAGCAGCTCCGGCGGCAGCTACAGCAAGACCACCGGTACGTCGACGAGCACGACGTACTCGACGAACGAGTCCACCACGCACACCACCAGTGACGGGACGAACACCAGCTTCGCCCGAGGTGAGCAGCGCGTCTACGAGTACGCGGTGGAGCCGACCCGGCTCCAGGCGCTCGCGGAGTTCAGCCTGCTGCTCGTGGAGCGCGGGCCGGACGGTTCCGTTACGGTCCACCCGGCGGACTGCAACCCGAACATCGTCCTGCTCGACCGGGTGAGCACCCGGCCGCTGCCGTACACGGCGTAGCGGCGGAGGGCATACGAGGGCCCCGGCGGCCGGCCTCCCCAGGTCCGGCCACCGGGGCCTTCGCACCCCATCCCACGGGTTCGGTGGGCGCCGTCAGAGGCGCTGCGCAGTCAGAGGCGCTGGATGATCGTGCCGGTCGCCAGTGCGCCTCCCGCGCACATGGTGATCAGCGCGAACTCCTTGTCGCGCCGCTCCAGCTCGTGCAGCGCGGTGGTGATCAGCCGGGCGCCGGTGGCGCCGACGGGGTGGCCGAGGGCGATGGCGCCGCCGTTGACGTTGACCTTCTCCAGGTCCTGGCCGAAGACCTGCGCCCAGCTCAGGACCACGGAGGCGAAGGCCTCGTTGATCTCGACGAGGTCGATGTCGCGCAGCGACATCCCGGCCTTGCCGAGGACGGCGCGCGTCGCGTCGATGGGCCCGTCGAGGTGGAAGTGCGGGTCGGCGCCGACCAGGGCCTGGGCGACGATGCGGGCGCGCGGCTTGAGCTTGAGGGCGCGGGCCATCTTGCGGGAGGCCCACATGACGGCGGCGGCCCCGTCGGATATCTGGGAGGAGTTCCCCGCGGTGTGCACGGCCGTCGGCATGACCGGCTTGAGCCGGGCCAGGCCCTCCATGCTGGTGTCGCGCAGGCCCTCGTCCCGGTCGACCAGCCGCCACATGCCCTGCCCGGCGGCCTGTTCCTCCTCCGTCGTCGGGACCTGGACGGCGAAG
This sequence comes from Streptomyces sp. NPDC000075, assembly GCF_040301925.1. NCBI lineage: Bacteria > Bacillati > Actinomycetota > Actinomycetes > Kitasatosporales > Streptomycetaceae > Streptomyces > Streptomyces sp. NPDC000075. The sequence continues at coordinate 117,202 of NZ_JBEPFL010000026.1, read as the reverse complement.
GTCTCGCGCTTGAAGCGCTCCTCGGCCCAGGCGGTGGCGGCCCGTTCCTGGGAGAGGACGCCGAGGCGGTCGACGTCCTCGCGGGTCAGGCCGCGGTGGCGGGCGATCCGCTCGGCCGCCTCGAACTGGTTGGGGAGGTCGACGTTCCACTCGTCCGGGAAGGGCTTGCCGGGGCCGTGCTTGGAGCCGGAGCCGAGGGGGACCCGGCTCATGGCCTCGACCCCGCAGGCGATGCCGATGTCGATGACCCCGCCGGAGACCATGTTGGCGACCATGTGGTTGGCCTGCTGGGAGCTGCCGCACTGGCAGTCGACGGTGGTGGCGGCGGTCTCGTACGGGAGTCCCATGGCGAGCCAGGCGTTGCGGGCGGGGTTCATGGACTGCTCGCCGGCGTGGGTGACGGTGCCGCCGACGATCTGCTCGACGCAGTCGGGCTGGATTCCGGTACGGGCGAGGAGTTCGCGGTAGGTCTCGCCGAGCAGGTAGGCGGGATGGAGGTTGGCCAGGGCGCCTCCGCGTTTCCCGATGGGCGTGCGTACGGCTTCGACGATGACGGGTTCCGCGGCCATGAGCTCGTCCTCTCCTGCACACTCTGCACAGCGCCGGCGCGGCGGGCCGTCCCGGCGGCCGCCGCGCGCGAACTAGTACGCGTTCTAGTTCTCCACCGCAGTCTTATGACCCGGACCCCCGCCACGCAAGGGTCTTGCACGGCCCCTCCACGGATTCCACACGCAACAGTTGACGCCGGAGCCCTTGTCACTTGTAGAACTCGTTACTACCTTCGAGCCAACTTCTGATGGGCCGTCAGACCTTCGCCAGACCTTTGGAGTCGCCCGATGTCCTGTCCCGCGCTGCCCGAAGGCTTCGACGCCACCGACCCCGACCTCCTCGTGGAACGGGTCCCGCTCCCGGAGTTCGCGCGGCTTCGGCAGACCGCTCCCGTGTGGTGGTGCGCGCAGCCGCGCGGCGTCACCGGGTTCGACGACGAGGGCTACTGGGCCGTCACCCGGCACGCGGACGTCAAGTACGTCTCCACGCACCCGGAGCTGTTCTCCTCCACCACCAACACGGCGATCATCCGCTTCAACGAGCACGTCCAGCGCGAGCAGATCGAGGCCCAGCGCCTGATCATGCTGAACATGGACCCGCCGGAACACACCCGCGTCCGGCAGATCGTGCAGCGCGGCTTCACCCCGCGCGCCATCCGGGGCCTGGAGCAGGCCCTGCGCGACCGCGCGCGGAAGATCGTCGAGGAGGCGCGGGCGGCCTCGGGGGACGGCGACTTCGACTTCGTCACGCGGGTGGCGTGCGAACTCCCCCTCCAGGCCATCGCCGAGCTGATCGGCGTACCGCAGCGGGACCGGGCCAAGATCTTCGACTGGTCGAACAAGATGGTCGCCTACGACGACCCCGAGTACGCGATCACCGAGGAGGTCGGCGCCAACGCGGCCGTGGAGCTCATCGGCTACGCGATGAACCTGGCCGCCGCACGCAAGGAGTGCCCGGCCCAGGACATCGTCACCCAGCTCGTGGCGGCCGAGGGCGAGGGCAACCTGCGCTCCGACGAGTTCGGGTTCTTCGTACTGCTGCTGGCGGTCGCGGGCAACGAGACCACGCGCAACGCCATCAGCCACGGCATGCACGCCTTCCTCACCCACCCCGAGCAGTGGGAGCTGTACAAGGCGACCCGGCCGTCGACGGCCGCCGAGGAGATCGTCCGCTGGGCCACACCCGTGGTCTCCTTCCAGCGCACCGCCACCCGGGACACCGAGCTGGGCGGGCAGAAGATCAAGGCGGGCGACCGGGTGGGGATGTTCTACTCCTCCGCCAACCACGACCCCGAGGTCTTCCGGGACCCGGAGGTCTTCGACATCACCCGCGACCCGAACCCGCACCTCGGCTTCGGCGGCGGCGGCCCGCACTTCTGCCTCGGGAAGTCCCTGGCCGTCATGGAGATCGACCTGATCTTCAACGCCCTTGCCGACACCCTGCCCGACCTGCGGCTCGCCCCCGCGAACCCCGGCCCCCGGCGGCTGCGGGCGGCCTGGCTCAACGGCATCAAGGAGCTCCGGGTCACCGCCGGTTGACCCGTGACCCGGGACGGCAGGGGCCGTCACCTCCCACGCCCCGGCCCCTGCCGTCCGCCGGGACGCCCCCGGCCTCCGGCCATCCGAGTGGCGGGATGGCGCGAGGGGGCCGATCCTTGCAGGACGCGGCGATCCACCGAAGGGGCGCCGGGGCCGTAGCGCCCCCGCGCCCCTTCGGCCTGCGGGGGCGTCAGCTGCGGGCCATGGGTCTGCGGGGCGTCAGCTGCGGGCCCTGCGTCTGTGGGGCGTCAGCTGCGGGCCCATGCGTCTGCGGCCCGTCAGCCTGCGGGGCGTCAGGCCGGGCGCAGGACCGCGCAGGTCGTCGTCGCGTGGGCGTAGAGCTTGCCGTCGTGGGTGCCGGTGATCCGGGCCTCGGCGGTGGCGGTGGTGCGCCCGACGTGCAGGGCGGTGCCCTCGCAGCGCAGGGTGGGGGTGTCCGCGAGGACCGGGCGGACCATGTGGACGCCGAGCTGCACCGTGGTGTACGCGGTGCCCGCCGGGAGCCGGGTCATGACGGCCGAGCCGAGCGCGGAGTCCAGCAGGGTGGCGAGGAAGCCGCCGTGGACCGTGCCCATGGGGTTGAGCAGGTGGTCGCCGGGGTCCCCCTCGAAGACGGCGAAGCCCTCGCCGACCTCGGTGAGGCGGAAGCCCAGGGTGCTCGTCATCGAGGCGGCGGGCAGGTTCCCCTTCAGCGCCGCCCGCAGGATCTCCAGGCCGCTCATGTCCGCGAGCCCGGGGACGGACGCCGGCTGCGGCTCCCAGGTGTGGGTGCGGCTGCGGATCGCCGCGGAGTCGGGGGTTGCGGGGGCGGCGGTCTCGTACGTGGTCATGGCAACGACCCTAGACAGCCGCCCCACGGCGGCGGGAGTGTCGGATCCGGCACCTTCCGGTCGGATTCCGACAGCCGTCGGGGCGCTAGGGTGGGCCCGTGAAAGTCGCCGTACTGGCCCTCGACGGGGTGTTCGACTCCGGGATCTCCGCTGTCCTGGACGTGCTCCACACCGCCAACGCCCTGCGCGGGCAGCTCGCCGGCGCCGCGCCGCCGGCCTTCGCCATCCACACGGTCGGCGTGCGCCGCCGCGTCCGCACGGGGCTCGGCCACCGGGTCGACACCGAGCCCGCCGCCCACGCCGAGGACGCCGCACTCCTCGTCCTGCCCGCCCTGATGGAACGCCGGCCCGACGCCCTGCTGGAGACGGTGGCCTCACCCGCGCACCGCGCCGCCCGCCGGCTGCTCGCCGAGGCCCGCGAGCGCCGCACCCCGCTCGCCTCCTCCTGCACCGGTACGTTCCTGCTCGCCGAAGCAGGGGTGCTGGACGGGCTGCGGGCCACGACCAGCTGGTGGCTGGCACCGGTGTTCCGGGAGCGCTACCGCCGGGTGACGCTGGAGGAGACCCGGATGGTCACCACCTCGGACGGGGTCACCACCGCCGGCGCCGCGTTCAGCCACCTCGACCTGGCGCTGGCCGTCGTGGCCTCGCGCAGTCCGGCCCTGGCGGACCTGGTCCGCCGCTACCTCGTCGTGGACGACCGGGTCTCGCAGGCCGCCTACATGATCCCCGGCGCCATGGCCCGCCACGAACCGCTGGTCGCCGCCTTCGAGCAGTGGGTGCGGGCCCGCATCGCGGAACCCCTGTCCATCGCCGACGCGGCCCGCGACCTCGGCGTCAGCGAGCGCACCCTCCAGCGCACCATGGCCCGCACCCTGGGCGTCTCCCCCATCCGCCTGGTCCAGGACCTGCGGGTCGAGCAGGCCGAACACCTGCTGCGCACCTCCGGCCTGCCCCTGTCGGCCGTGGCCCGCCGGGTGGGGTACGAGAGCCCCGGCCCGCTGCGCGCCCTGCTGCGCAGACGGGCGACGGGCGGAGCCTGAGACGCGGGGCGGGACCCGTACGGAGGGGGCGCCCGTAGGGCGTGCGGGTGATCCGGCCCGGTGCCAGACTGGGGTCATGGCCACGGTCACGGCTGCGCCCGGCCCCTCCTTCCGGGGACGCGTGGTGCGGCCCGAAGACCCCACGTACGACGAGGACCGGCGCGTCTGGAACGGCTCGGTGGACCGCCGCCCCGCCCTCATCGCCTGCTGCGCGGGCGTGGCGGACGTCATGGACGCCGTACGGTTCGCGGCCGCCGAGGGCCTGGCCCCGGCCGTCCGCTCCGGCGGCCACAGCTTCCCCGGGCATTCGGTCTGCGACGACGGCCTCGTCATCGACCTCTCCGCCCTGCGCGGCATCCGGGTGGACCCCGAAGCCCGCACCGTCCGCGCCCAGGCCGGGGTGCTGCTCGGCGAACTGGACCGGGAGACGCAGGCGTTCGGGCTGGCCGTCCCGGCCGGGATCGTCACGACCACCGGGCTGGCGGGGCTGACCCTCGGCGGCGGCATCGGCTGGCTGATGCGCAAGTACGGGCTGACGATCGACCAGTTGCTGTCGGTGGACGTGGTCACGGCCGACGGGTCGTTCCTGAAGGCGAGCGAGAAGGAGAACGCGGAACTCTTCTGGGGGATCCGCGGCGGAGGCGGGAACTTCGGGATCGTGACGGAGTTCGAGTTCCGCCTCAACCCGGTGGGCCCCGTGGTCCTCGCGGGCCCGGTCCTGTGGCCGATGGAGGAGTCGGCCCGGCTGCTGCGCCTGTACCGGGACTGGATCACCGACGTCCCGGACGAGCTGACCACCGCGGTCGTCCACCGCCGGGTGCCCCCCGTGCCGTTCATGCCGCGGGAGTTGCACGGGCGGCCGGTGGTGATGGTGGTGTGCTGCTACGCCGGGCCGGTCGAGGACGGCGAGAAGGTGCTGCGGCCGCTGCGCGAGGCGGGCCCGCCGCCCCTGCTGGACCTGTGCGCGCCCAAACCGTTCACCGCGCACCAGGCGATGTTCGACCCGTCCTTCCCGCGCGGCCGCTGGTACTACTTCAAGTCCTGCGACGTGGACCGGCTGGAGGACGGGATCATCGACCTCACCGCCGAGCACGCCGCCCGGATCGCCTCACCACTCACCGCCTTCCCGGTCTTCCAGCTCGGCGGGGCGATCCGGCGCGTCGGGGAGGAGGAGACGGCCTTCGGCGGGCGGTCCCACGGCCACACCTTCAACATCAACGGGACGACCGAGGGCCCCGAGGGCTTCGAGGCGGAACGGGAGTGGGCGCGCGGCCTCTGGTCGGCGCTGGCCCCCTACCAGACCGGCGTCTACTCCAACTTCCTGATGGAGGAGGGCGAGGACCGGGTCGCGCAGGCCTACGGAGAGGCCAAGTACCGGCGCCTGCGGGAGCTCAAGCGCCACTACGACCCCGGTAACCTCTTCCGCCTCAACCAGAACATCCCACCGGCCGCCCCCTGAACCCCCGGCGGCGCCCCTACCGCTGAGCGGCGGCCAGCCGGTCGGGCTCCCCCGCCCCGGCCTGGCGCTGCACGGGCAGGCTGAGCCGCATCCCGCGCGGCCCCGACAGGACGTGGACCAGCCCGAAGCCCGCCGCGACGACGGCGGCGCCGCCCACCGCGTCCAGCACCCAGTGGTTGGCGGTGGCCACGATCGCGCACACCGTGATCAGCGGGTGCAGCGCGCCCAGCAGCTTCTGCCACCCCTTCGGCGCGAGTACGACCACCACGATCCCGCACCACAGCGACCAGCCGAAGTGCAGCGAGGGCATCGCCGCGTACTGGTTGGAGATCGCGGTCATCGCCCCGTACGAGGGGTTCGCCAGGTCCTGCGCCCCGTGCACGGTGTCGACGAAGCCGAGGCCGGGCATGAGCCGCGGCGGTGCCAGCGGGAACAGCCAGAACCCGGCCAGCGCGATGACGGTCGCCAGGCCCAGCGAGGCCCGCGCCCAGCGGTAGTCGCCGGGGCGGCGCCAGTAGAGCACGGCCAGGATCCCGAGTGGCACCACGAAGTGGAAGGAGGAGTAGTAGAAGTCGAAGAACGCCTCCAGCCACGGCGTGTCCACCACCGCCCGGTTCACGGCCCGTTCGATGTCGATGCCGAGGATCCGCTCGGCCCCGTGGATCCGGCTCCCGTTCCGCTCGGCGAGGGAGCGGCCGGCCGGGGCGGCGGCGCGGATGTGCGAGTAGATCGAGTAGCCGACCCGTATCAGCAGGAGTTCCAGCAGCAGGCTGGGCCGCGACAGCGCGCGCCGCCAGAACGGCAGCAGCGGCACCCGCGCCCAGCGGGCGGGGACCGGACGTCCGTAGAGGGTGGGGACCGGCTCGCGCCAGTACGGGGAGGAACGCGGCAGGAACGGCACGGCGCAGGCCGCGGCCACCGCCGCGAGGAGCGGCACGTTGTCCCGTACGGGGGCCAGCGCGGCCAGGTTGGGCAGCAGGACCGCGCTCGGCAGGGTGATGGCCAGCACCACGGCGACGGGCCAGAGCCGCCGGTCGGCGGCCCGCTCCCCCACTTTGCCGGCCACCGCGAGCAGCACCCACAGCAGCTGGTGGCGCCAGCCCGTCGGGGACACGGCGACGGCCGCGCAGCCGGTGACGGCGACCGCGAGCAGCAGCTGGCCGTCGCGGGCGTAGCGGGCGGCGCGGCGCAGGGCGGCCCAGGTGATCGCGGCGGCGAGGGCGGCGTAGAGGAGGATCTCGGCGGGCCCGCTGAGGCCGAAGCGCAGCAGGGCGCCGTGGACGGACTGGTTGGCGAGGCCGTCGGGGGAGCCGCCGAGGCCGGTGCCGGCGAGGTGGTGGATCCAGTACGTCCACGAGTCGCGGGGCAGGGCGGCCCAGCCCAGCGCGGTGGCCCCGGCGAAGGTCGCCGCGGCGGCCCGGGCGGTGGGGCGGCGTCCGGTCAGCCACAGCAGCGGGGCGAACAGCAGCAGGGCGGGCTGGAGGGCGGCGGCGAGGCCGACGAGGAAGCCGGCGGGCTTCCCGCCGGGCACCCGGAAGACGGCGAGCAGCACCAGCAGGACGGGCAGGACGGCGGTCTGCCCCGGGAAGGCGGCCGCGCGGACGGGCAGGGAGACCATCATCAGCGCGACCAGCACGGGCGCCGCGAGCAGCGCGGTCCGGCGCGGCACCGGGTCGGGCAGCCCGCGCGCGGCGACCACCCCGACGGCGGCGACCAGGAGCAGGGTCACGCAGGTCCAGGCCACCTCCAGGGGGGAGGGCGCGGCGAACCCGGCCAGGGGCTTCAGGACGAGGCCGGCGAAGGGGGTGCCGGTGAACCGCCCGGCGTCGTAGAGGGTGCCGGGAACCGCGGTGCCCGCCGAGAGGTGCAGGCCGCTGAACCACTCGCCCGGGGGCACGCGCAGGACGGAGGCGGCCTGCCTGACGGCGAGGACCACCGCGAGCGCCCACAGCAGGAGGCGCGCAGCGCCGAGTCTGGCGCTCCCCCCTATGACCCCGGCCTGTCCGTGGGCACCGCCGTGTTCCGCCACGTCAGCCACGCCTCGCCGTCCTCCCGCCCTGCCACCGGGGATCACCACCGGGTCGACGATATCCCCTGCGGGATCCCTAGGATGGCGGCATGAGCATCGTGAAGATCAACGCCCTGACCGTTCCCGACGAGCAGCGGGAGGTGCTGGAGCAGCGGTTCGCCTCGCGGGCGGGTGCCGTGGAGAACTCGGACGGGTTCGAGTGGTTCGAGCTGCTGCGGCCGATCGAGGGCACCGACCAGTACCTGGTGTACACGCGCTGGCGTTCGGAGGAGGACTTCCAGGCGTGGATGGAGGGCCCGATGAAGGCGGCGCACCAGGGCGGCGGGGACCGGCCGAAGCCGGCGGCGTCGGGGTCGCAGGTGTGGTCGTTCGAGGTCGTGCAGCAGGCGGCGCCGAAGAAGGCGTGAGCGCGGCGCCGTGAGCGCGTGGAAGGGCCCGGGGGCATGAGTCCCCGGGCCCTTCGGCTCCTTCGGCTCTCGGCTCCTTCGGCTCCGTCAGCTCCAGAAGGCGTCGGTCTCGTCGATGTCCTGGGTGCACTGGTCGATGTCGGTGATCTTGCCGCCGACGATGGTGAAGAAGAGGCCTTCGTGGATCTCGATGCCCCGGTCGCCGCGGTCCGCCATGGCGGTGTGGAAGGACATCGCGTGGCCCCTGCCGTCGACCAGGACGCGTTCCAGGGTGACCCGGAAGGTGCCGTTGGTCTCCTCTCCCAGGCGGCGGTAGAGGTCGAGGACCGCTTCCCGTCCCTTGTGGTGCCCGGACAGGGGGCTGGTGCCGGGCATGTGGTGGATGACGTCGGCCGTCATCAGGCTGCCCAGGGTCTCCATGTCGCCCTTGCCGAAGGCCTCGTAGCCGCGGCGGATCAGGGCACAGTCCGGATGCTCCGACATGACCGTCCACCCTTCGTTCGTGGGATTTACGCCTTTTCTCATCATCGGCCCGCGCCTGTGGATATTCCACGCGGGGAACTGCGCCAGGTCTCCACAATGGCGTCATGGACAGGAATTCGATCACCATGGCAGGCACGGCGAAGGCCGCTGACGGCGGCTCCGGCTGGGCCGTCACCGCAGAACCGTTCACGACCACCGACGCCACCGCGCTGCGGCGCGCGTACTACGCGGAGGTCGCCGGGCGGTACTGGAAGCGGTCCGTCACCGAGGACGAGATCGACCAGGGGATGCTGGACGACCCGGCCGACGGGCTCGAACCGCCGACGGGGCGGTTCGTGGTCGGGCGGCTGGACGGACGGCCCCTGGCCTGCGGCGGCATACGGCTGCTGGACCCCGCCACCGCCGAGCTCACGAGGATCTACGTCGACGCGGCCGCCCGGGGCACGGGCGGCGGAGCGGCCCTGCTGGCCGTGCTGGAGGAGGAGGCCCGCGCGCTGGGCGCGGAGCGGATGCGCCTGGACACGCGGACCGACCTGGTGGAGGCCCGGGCCCTGTACGCGCGTCACGGGTACCGGGAGATACCGGCGTACAACTCCGGCCCGTACGCCCAGCACTGGTTCGAGAAGCCGCTGGTCTGAGCTGCCGGCCGGGTCCGCCGCTCAGGGCGCGGCGTGGTCGCGGCGCGGGAGGGAGTCGTAGGGCTCCTCCGCGTCGGATCCGCACAGCTCCCGGTTGAGTTCCTCGACGAGTTTGACGAGGTCGGTGGGGCGTTCGGGGCCCCACCAGTCGCCGAGCAGTTCGGCGAGCGACTCCTGCCGGGCCCCGGCCAGCCGGTCCGCGTGCTCGCGGCCCCGGTCGGTCAGGACGAGCGAGAGCCCGTGCCGGACGGCGAGCCCGCGTTCCTCGATCTGGCGGGCGGCGTCCGTGATGGCCTTGAGGGGGACGGTGGTGCGTTCGGCGAGCATCGCCGGGTCCGCCGAGCCGTACTTCTTGATCCGCAGCAGCAGCCAGCTGGCGGCGGGCAGCAGGTCGTAGCCCGCCCTCGCGGTGATCTTCTCGTAGACGTGGACGCGGCCCTCCCTCGTGCCGAGTACGGACAGGGCGCGGGCGACCTCGTCCCGGGAGGAGCGCTGGACGGGGTTGGAGGCGAGGGTCTCCGTCACATCGGGCGCGGTGACGGAGGCGCGCAGCTTGTCCTCCTTGAGGAACCAGGAGATCAGGAACGCGAGCAGGACCACGGGCACCGCGTAGAGGAAGACGTCGGTGATGGCGCTGGAGTAGGCGTCCAGCACCCGGGGCCGCACCGCGGGCGGGAGGGCGCCGATGGCTCGGGGGTCGGCCTCCAGCCGTTCGGGGCTCGCGGCGGGCGGGAGCGGGACACCGGCGAGGGTGGCGGTGAGCTTCTCGCCGAGCCGGCTGGTGAAGATCGTGCCGAAGACGGCGACGCCGAAGGAGGCGCCGATGGAACGGAAGAAGGTGGCACCGGAGGTGGCGACTCCGAGGTCGGCGTAGCTGACGGCGTTCTGCACCACCAGGACGAGCACCTGCATGACCAGGCCGAGGCCGGCGCCGAAGACGAAGAAGTAGACGCTCATCTCCAGGTCGGAGCTGGTCCGTTCCAGCCGGTGCAGGAGCACGAGTCCGACGGCGGTGAGGGCGGTGCCGGCGATGGGGAAGACCTTCCAGCGCCCGGTGCGGCTGACGATCTGCCCGGAGCCGGTGGAGGCGATCAGCAGGCCGAGGACCATTGGCAGCATGTGGACGCCGGACATGGTCGGTGAGACGCCCCGGACGACCTGGAGGAAGGTCGGCAGGTAGACCATCGCGCCGAACATGGCGAAGCCGACGATGAAGCTGATCACCGAGCAGAGGGTGAAGGTGCGGATCCGGAACAGCTTCAGGGGCAGGACGGGTTCGGCGGCCCGGCGCTCGACGAACAGGAAGGCGACGAGGAGGACCGCGCCGAGGACGGCGAGGCCCACGATCCGGGCGGAGCCCCAGCCCCAGCTGCCGCCGAGGGAGGCGACGAGGACGAGACAGGTGGCGACGCCGGCGATCAGGACGGTGCCGAGGTAGTCGATGGTGTGCCGGGAGGAGCGGGCCGGGATGCGCAGGGCCGCGGCGATGACGACGAGGGCGACGAGACCGATGGGGAGGTTGATGTAGAAGACCCAGCGCCAGGAGAGGTGGTCCACGAACAGGCCGCCCAGCAGGGGCCCGAGCACGCTGGTCGCGCCGAAGACGGCGCCGAAGAGACCCTGGTACTTGCCGCGTTCGCGGGGCGGGACGATGTCGCCGACGATCGCCATCGACAGCACCATCAGCCCGCCGCCGCCCAGGCCCTGGAGGGCGCGGAAGCCGATCAGCTGCGGCATGTCCTGGGCGAGGCCGCAGAGCGCGGAGCCGATGAGGAAGATGACGATGGCGGACTGGAAGAGCTTCTTGCGCCCGTACTGGTCGCCGAGCTTGCCCCACAGGGGGGTGGCGGCCGTTGAGGCCAGCATGTAGGCGGTGACCACCCAGGACAGGTGCTCCATGCCGCCCAGCTCGCTCACGATGGTGGGGAGGGCCGTGGAGACGATGGTCTGGTCGAGTGCGGCGATCAGCAGACCCAGCAACAGGGCCCCGATCGAGACGAGAACCTCGCGCGACGCGTGCTCGGCGCCCTGGGCGGGGTTCACTGGCGAGGCGGTCACATCCTGGGCCATCGGCTCCTCCTCACGCCGGATCAACATCTCCATCCTGAGCGGTATGCACCGTTATGGCCTGTCGGAAGGGTTGGGTGGGGCCGAAGGGGTCTGCATAATCGCTGGCAGTGTCCAGGGGAGGGGTTATCAGTGAGCGCTGAGCGCTGTCCGGAATGCGGCGCCGTGGGCGCCGACTGCGCGTGTGCGCGGGGGGTGGGGTTCAACCCGCTGCGCATCCGCCCGTACATGCCCGCGCCCGACGCCGGGGGGACGGTCCCGGCGCAGACCCCGCCCCAGCCGGTCCTGGGCGCCGTGGCTCAGCCGGGCCCGACCCCCGGCTCCCCGTTCCCGGCCCTCCCGACCGACCCCCAGCAACCGCCCCCGGGTGACCCCGGAGCCCCGACGACCGCGCTCCCGCACCTGCCGTCCACCCCGGCGGCCTGGCCCACCGGGCACGCCGAGGCCCCCACCACCGTGATCCCGCCCGTCCCGCCCACCCCGGGCGGGAACCCGCAGGCCCCCGAGGCAGCGACGACCGCGATGCCGCACTTTGCGCCTGTTCCGCCCGCCCCGGGCGGGGAGGCCGGCGGCCCCGAGGCGGCCACGACCGCGATGCCGCACCTGCCGCCCGTCCCGCCCGCCCCGGGCGGGGGCCCGCAGGACCCCGAGGCGGCCACGACCGCGATCCCTCACCTTCCGCCCGTCCCGCCCGCCCCGGCCGGGGAGGCCGGGGGCCCCGAGGCGGCCACGACCGCGATCCCGCACCTGCCGCCTCATCCGACAGCTTGGCCCGACGGGCACGCCGACGCCCCGACCGCCATGATCCCGCCCGTCGCCGCGGCCCCCGCCGACTCCGCTGGCCCCTCCGGCCCCTCCGACCTCGCCGCGCCGCCGGCCGGGGGCGCCGAGGCTCCGACGGCCATGTTCCCGCCCGTCCCGGCACCGCCGCACGCCCCCGGCTCCGCCCTGCCCGGCCCGCCCGCGGCCGACCAGACCATGCAGCTGCGGGCCGTACCCCCGCAGGGGCCCGGCCCGCGCGGACACCGGCCGGGCCCCGGGCGGCCGGAGCCGAAGCGGCGGCGCGCCGTCCCGCTGCTGGCCGCGGCGGGCGCGGTGGTGGCCGTCGGCCTGGTGGCGCTCGCACTGGGGCTCTTCACGGACTCCGGGAAGGACGGCGGCACGCTGGCGGACCCCAAGCCGTCGGTGCCCGTGACCGGCGCGGCCCCGGGCGGCCCGTCGGAGTCGCCGGCCGGACCCACCGAGAGCGCCTCCGCGTCGGCCTCACCGTCCGCGTCGGCGAGCGCGTCCCGGTCGGCGTCGCCGTCCGCGTCCCCCAGCCCCTCCCGTACGTCGGCGGCCCCGTCGCCGAGCCCCTCCGCGAGCGCGCCCCGCTCCACCAAGCCCGTCGCCCCGCCCCAGCCGCCGCCCGCCAAGCCCGCGACCCTGCGCTCCGGCGACTCGGGGCCCGAGGTGCTGAAGCTCCAGCGGCTGCTGGCGGACCAGGGGATGTACGACGGCCGGTTCGACGGCCGGTACGGCCGCTCCGTGGAGCGGGCCGTCGCCGAGTTCCAGATGCAGTCCGGGATCTACGAGGACTCCTGGGGCGTCTATGGCCCCGCGACCCGGCGGGCCCTGGAGGGATAGGTCACGCGACCGGTGGTGGCGCGCACCGCCCCCGGTTTTGTATCCTGTAGGAACAAAGTGGTTCCGTCCACACCCCCTGACCGGTGGACGGAACCACTTGTTCTCTTCTCCCGCCCGTCTGGAGCCCCGCCGATGTCGGCCAGCACCGCTTCCGCCGCCCCCGTCGTCCTCACCGCCAGGGCCCTGCTCCTGGACATGGACGGCACCCTCGTCAACTCCGACGCGGTGGTCGAACGCTGCTGGCGCGCCTGGGCGCTGTCGCACGGGCTGGATCCGCAGGAGGCCCTCAAGGTGGTCCACGGCCGCCAGGGCTACGCCACCATGGCCGTCCTGCTCCCCGAGCGCCCGATGGAGCTCAACCACGCCGAGAACGCCGAGATGCTGGCCCGCGAGACGGCCGACACCGAAGGCGTCGTGCCCATCGGCGGCGCGCCGGAGTTCATGGCCGCGATCGCCCGCCTGCCGCACGCCCTGGTCACCTCGGCCGACGCCGCCCTGGCCCGGGTCCGCATGACGGCCGCAGCCCTGCCGATGCCTCGGGTGCGGATCACCGCCGAGTCCGTCGGGGCCAGCAAGCCCGACCCCGAGGGCTTCCTCAAGGGCGCCGCCGAACTGGGCGCGCACCCGGCCGACTGCGTGGTCTTCGAGGACTCCGGCGCCGGCATCGCGGCGGGCCTGGCGGCTGGCATGCGCGTGATCGGCATAGGCCCCCGCGCCGCCGCCCACGGCCCGACGGTGCACGTCGACGACCTCACGTCGGTCCGCGTCGAAGCCGGCGAGGACGGCACGGTCCGCCTCACCCTCACCCCGGCGCGGTAGCCGCGCGGGGCGAGGGGGCGAAGGACGACGGGTCCGGCGTCAGCCCGCGATCGCCTCGTAGAGGGAGAACCCGGCCAGCGCCAGCATCACGCAGGCCGCGACCTTGGTGATGAGCCGCAGCGGGACGTACTTCATGAGGGTGCGCCCGCCGAGGATGCCGATGCCCGCCACCGCCCAGAGCGCCAGCACGGCGCCGAGGCCGACGGAGAGCGGGTCGTCGTAGCGCGCCGCGAGGTTGGCGGTCATGATCTGGGTCAGGTCGCCGAACTCGGCCACCAGGATCAGCATGAAACCCGCGCCGGAGACCTTCCAGAAGGACTGGTCGGCGGGCGCCTTGACCTCTTCCTCGTCGTCGCCCTTCTTGAACAGCAGCATGGCCGCGCCCGCGAGGAACAGCAGGCCCACGACGGCCTGGACGAGCCGGTGCGGCAGGAGCGTGAGCACGCTGCCGGCGGCGATGGCGAGGGCGACGTGCACGGCGAACGCGGCGGCCACGCCCGCGAAGACGTAGGAGGCGCGGTAGCGGGTGCCGAGCATCAGGCCGGCCAGGGCGGTCTTGTCGGGGAGTTCGGCGAGGAAGACGACGCCGAAGGCGATCGCCAGCACGGTGAAGCTGAACACGGAGTGAAACCTCGATCGGTCGGGCAGGACGCCATCGGGACCGAGAGACCTGGGGTGTTTCAGGGGTCGCTTCGGCTCGGCGGCGCCCTGGGTACGTCAACGCGATGAACGCCGCGCGCATGCCCCGTGGGCATGCCGCGCCGCGCGTCGCGTCACATGGACAGGACACTGCGGCCGAAGGTCTCGCTGGCCGACCGCTGACGCGGTCCGCCTCCGGGCGCCGGCTGGGGTGACCCAGCAGTATGTCGACGGTCCGGCGAAGAGCTACTCCCCTTCTGCTCCGTTCAGGGTACGCGACGACGGCCGTGACGCCGGTCCGCCCGGAATGTGAGCTTGGCCCCACCCTGCCCCACCCCTACAGGCGGAATCTCAACTTCCCCTTGAATAGGGGCCGTTGATCTTCTTGATGTGACGTGCCCATGTCGGCAATCTGTCATCTGGCGCCCATCCCCCCGACATCCGGCGCCGCCACCATGGCCGCGCCCCGCCGGGGCCGAACGGTCACCACCCCCCGCTTCAGGGAGCCCCTCATGGCCCTCACGTCCGCCCGCACGCCCTCCTTCTACGCGCGTCACATCCGCCGCGCCGGACGCGCCGGCGTCCTCGCGTCCGCCGTCGCGCTCGCCGCCCTCACCTCCCTCGTCAACGCCCCGGCCGCCCTGGCCTCCCCGCCCACCCCGATCAGCGCCGCCGAGGCCCGTGCCTACCTGGCCACCGTCACCCCGGCCGCCGAGGGCTCCCTCACCGGCTACAGCCGCAGCCAGTTCCCGCACTGGATCACGATCTCCGGCACCTGCAACACCCGCGAGACGGTCCTCAAGCGCGACGGCGTCAACGTCGTCACCGACTCCTCCTGCGCCGCCGTCAGCGGCAGCTGGTACTCCGAGTACGACGGCGCCACCTGGACCGCCGCCTCGGACGTGGACATCGACCACATGGTCCCGCTCGCCGAGGCCTGGCGTTCGGGCGCCAGCACCTGGACGACCGCCAAGCGCCAGCAGTTCGCCAACGACCTCACCCGCCCCCAGCTCATAGCCGTCACGGACAACGTCAACCAGGCCAAGGGCGACCTCGACCCCGGCAAGTGGCTGCCGCCGCGGACCGCGTACCGCTGTACGTACGCCCGCGCCTGGGTCGAGGTGAAGCAGTACTGGGGGCTGAGCATGGACGCCGGGGAGAAGACCGCCCTGGTGAACGTCCTGAACGGCTGCTGACCCCGCCCGTCTCCCCGGGTTTTTTCACCCCCGCTATCCCCCGCCAGGGGGAGGCCGGGCCCCCGCCCCGCCCCGTACCGTGATCGAAAGGGCTGTCGAGGAGGGGGAGTCTGATGGCCGGACTGCGACTGGGACCGCTGCTGCGTCACGTCGACTGGGACACGGGCGGCTCCGCCACGATATGGATCGAGGCGGAGCGTCCGTGCACGGCCGAGGTGCGGTGCGCCGACGGATCGGGCGGCAGCGCCCGCACCTTCCAGATCACCGGACACCACTACGCGCTGATACCGGTCACCGGTCTGACGGCCGGCACGGTGACGGCGTACGAGGTACTGCTCGACGGTGTCCCCGTCTGGCCCGAGCCCGGCGGCCGCTTCCCGCCGAGCACCATCGCCGCCCCCGCGGTGGGCGGCGGCCCCGACCGTCCCGCACCCGGCCTGCGGATCACCTTCGGCTCGTGCCGGCAGGCCGCCCCGCCCGCCGGCCGGCGCGGACCGCACGGCGCCGATGCCCTCGACACCCTCGCGGCGCGGCTGGCCGCCGACCCGTCGGAGGTCCGGCCGGACCTCCTGCTGCTGCTCGGCGACCAGGTCTACGCCGACCACCTGTCGAAGGAGACCCGGCGGTGGCTGGCGGCCCGCCGGGACCTGCGCGAGGCCCCGGGCGCGCAGGTCGCGGACTACGAGGAGTACACCCGCCTCTACGACGAGTCCTGGGGCGACCCCGAGATCCGCTGGCTGCTGTCCACCGTCCCGAGCCTGCACATATTCGACGACCACGACGTCATCGACGACTGGAACACCAGCGCCGCCTGGCAGGCGGAGATGCGCGCGACCCCGTGGTGGCCGGAGCGGGTCCTCAGCGGGCTGATGTCGTACTGGGTGTACCAGCACCTGGGCAACCTCTCCCCCGCCGAACTGGCGGCGGACCCGGTCTACGCGGCCGTACGCGCCACCCCGGACGGCACGGACGCGCTGCGCGCCTTCGCGGCCGCCGCGGACGCCGATCCGGCGTCCGTCCGCTGGAGCTACCGGCGGGACTTCGGCCGCACCCGACTGCTGATGGTCGACACCCGGGCCGCGCGGGTGCTGGCCGAGGACGGGCGGGCCATGCTCGACCCGGCGGAGCAGCGCTGGCTCCGGCAGAACGCGCTGGCCGGACACGGCGGTTACGACCATCTGCTGATCGGCTCCTCCCTGCCGTGGCTGATGCCGCCGCTGATCCATGACGCGGAGGTGTGGAACGCCGCGCTCTGCCGCGGGGAGCGCGGGCCGAGATGGGCCCGGATCGGGGAGGACGTGCGGCGGCGCAGCGATCTGGAGCACTGGGCGGCCTTCCCGGCGTCCTTCGCCGCGCTGAGCGATCTGATCGAGGAGGTCGGGACGGGGCCGAAGGCTCCGGCGACGGTCTCCGTCCTGTCGGGGGACGTCCACCACGCGTACGTGGCCGAGCCCCTCATACCCAGTACGGCGCGGGTCTTCCAGCTGACCTGTTCGCCGGTGCACAACTCCATCCACCCGGCGGTCAGGTGGGGCTTCCGCCTGGGCTGGTCACGGCTGGGCCGCTGGCTGGGGCGCGGCTTCTCCCGGCACGGCCGGACGGGGCGGCCGCCGCTGAGCTGGCGGCGTACGGGCGGGCCGTGGTTCGGCAACCAGCTGATGACGCTGACCCTGACGGGGCGCGACGCCCGCCTCAGGCTCGACCAGGCCCGCTCGCCGGGGCCCGGTGCCCGTCTGGTGACGGTGCTGGACCGGGGGCTCACCGGAGGTGAGTAGGCCGGGGCGCCGGGGCGGGGGCGCCGGGGCTACGCTGTATGGCTGTCAAGCCGCCCCTGCCGCCTCCCCGCGACCACGCGGCGCTCCGGACTGGGGAGTCCCGCTGTGATCGAGACGATGGGGTCGCTGACCGCGAGCCCGTGGATCTACGTCCTGGTGGCGGTGTCGGTCCTGCTCGACGTGTTCCTTCCGGTGCTGCCGAGCGGGGTGCTGGTGATCAGCGGCGCGGCTGCCGCCGCGGCGGCGGCCGGCGGGTCGCCCGCGCGGGTGCCGGACGTGGCGCTGCTGCTGGCGGTCGCGGCGACGGCCTCGGTGCTGGGTGACATGGCGGCCTACCGTCTGGCCCTGCGCAGCGGTCCGCGTCTGGACCGCGTCATCGCCCGCTCGCGCCGCCTGACCCGGGCCCACGAGCGGCTGGGCACGGCCCTCGCCCGGGGCGGCGGCCTGCTGGTGGTCCTCGCCCGCTTCGCCCCGGCCGGCCGGTCGGTGGTCTCGCTGGGCGCGGGCAAGACGCGGCGCAAGGTCGGGGAGTTCCTGCCCTGGTCGGTGCTGGCGGGCATCAGCTGGGCGAGCTACAGCGTGGCCCTGGGCTATTTCGGCACCCAGTGGCTGGGCACGGCCTGGCTGGGCACGGCGGTCTCGACGGTCGCCCTGTTCGCAGCGGGCTCCCTGGCCGCCGTCCTCCTGCGCCGCCCGTCCCCCACCCCGGCGGCCGCGGCCTGACCCCGGCGGCCCGGCGGCCCGGCGGCCCGGCGGCAGCGGCCTGACCCCGGCCGGCGCGACGGGGTCACCCGGCGCGGCCTCCTCCCGTACTAGGCCGGGTGGGGCAGCGGGTCACCCGTTCACCCGGCAGCGATCGCCGCCTCCCGCCCGGGCTTCTAGCGTCCAGAACACGGCGCGACACCGAATCGGCGTCACATCCGTGCCCCGGCCGCGCCGCTCCAGGAGCCCGAGGAGATCCCCGCCATGCCCCCCACGCGCATCCGGCATCGCCTGACCGGAGTCGCCGCCGCGACACTGGTCATCGCAGCCGCCGCACCCGCCACGCTCGCCTCCGCCGCACCCGCCGGCGGCGCCACCCCTTCCGCCACCGTCTCCCCCGGCACCGTCTCGCCGGGCGGCCGCGTCAGCCTGAACGTCGACGGCTGCGGCACCCGGACCGCCCGGGCCTCCTCCCGCGTCTTCAACGACGTCGCCCTGGCCCCCGGCAGCGCGAGCGCCTCCAACCTCTTCGGCTCGGCCACCGTCTTCAGCGACGCCGCGCCCGGCTCCTACCCCGTCTCCTTCGAGTGCGGCGGTCCCGGCGGCCGCCGGGTCACCGTCACCCTCCAGGTCGCCCCCGGCGCCGCCCGTGGCGGCCTCGGCGGCAGCATGGACTCGATGAGCCGGGCCCAGATCGTCGTCGGCGGCACCCTCGCGGCCGGTGCGCTCGGTGCCGGGATCTGGCTGCTGCGCCGCCGCGCGGCGGAGGCCCGCTGACCCCCGCCCCGGACCTCAGACGGCGGTGGCGGCCCGCCCGCGGACCTGCACCCCGTCCAGCAGCAGCCGCGTCGCCTCGGCGACGGCGTCCACGGCGGCGTCGAACACCTCCCGGTTGTGCGCGGCCGGCGCCCGGAACCCGGAGACCTTCCGTACGTACTGGAGCGCGGCCGCGCGGATCTCCTCCTCGGTGGCCTTCTCGGGGATGGCGGGCGGGCGCAGGGTCTTGATGGAGCGGCACATACCTCCACTATGGCCCCGGCGGCGGCAGCTCCGCCCCGGAAAGCCGCATGATGAGCCCGGCCTGCAGCCGCCCCCGCAGGTCCGGGTCGGCGACCTCCTCCAGCAGGGCGATCGCCCGCCGGGTGTTCTCCTCGGCCCGCCGGTCCTGCCGGAGGGAGGCCGTCTGGGCCGTCATGTGCCGCAGGGCGGCGTCGGCCCGCTGGTGGAACAGCTGCCCGACGAGGGTGACGACCAGGCCGACGGAGCTGGTCACCACCCCGATGTACGCGTCCCCGGCGCTTTCGGCCTTCCACACCCCGAGCGCGATCCCGAAGAGCAGCACGGCCGCCCCCACTCCGGCGAACCGCTGGCTGGTGGCGAAGCTGCTGCGCGCCTGGGCCAGCCCGTAGGCGTAGTACTCGACGAGGACCGTCGTGAAGTCGTCGCGCCGCTCCCCGGGCCCCGCCCCCCGCCCCGTCGAGGCGTCTACCAGCCGGGGCTCGTCCCCGTCCTCCGGCTGCCACTCCCCCAGCCGGGCGAGCAGCCGCTCCCGCTCGGCGTCCCGCTCCCGCTCGAACCGGCCCCGGCCCGGCCACCAGGCCGCCAGCCCCAGCCAGCCGGCGCCCAGACCGAAGGCCGCGGGCCAGACCCACTCCCCGGCACCGGCCACGTCCCTCACCCCCCTGCGGGATGGTCCCCGCGCGGCCGCGCGGGAAACCGGCCCGGACCCTAGACTGGCGAACGCCCGGAACATCCACGTACAGGTGATTCGAGGAGACGCCCGATGGCCAAGCGAGGAAACAAGAAGCGCGCCCGCAAGAAGAAGAAGGCCAACCACGGAAAGCGCCCCAACGCCTGACCGCACCCCGCACACCCGAAGCCCCCGGCCGCAACCGGCCGGGGGCTCGTAGATAGAGGATCACCTCCCGGGTACGCCGATCAGAGTCGGCCCGTTGTCGATCAGTCGCTCCTGGACCGCCGGAGCCCGGGGCGCGGTCGCCGCCGAGGCGTGGGGCGTCGCCAGGGAGGCGATCCCGCCGGCGATGAAGGCCGCCGAGGTCAGGACCATCGTGTAGCGGAACATCCGGCGCTTGGCCGGGGCAGGGTTCGGGGTGTGCACATGATGGGACATGCCTGCTGCTCCTCTGCGCTCTCCGTCGCTCCGCCGTTCCGTAGCGACCGGACCTCAAGTAAGCACAATCCGGGCATTCCGGGTCACGCCCCGGAAGAACGTGACTTGACGAACCGGCCCGCGCCTGCATGACCCGCGAACCATCCGCCGGATCTGATCGGACGATCCCCGCACCCGATCGAAAGGCACGTCCGGTGGACGTCGACGACTTCCTCGCCCGCCCCCTCGTGGCCCGCGTCGCCACAAACGGCCCCGAGGTCCGCCCCGTGTGGTTCCTCTGGGAGGACGGCGCCTTCTGGTGGCTGACCGGGTCCTACTCCCGCATGGAACGGATCCTCGCGGCCGACCCCCGCGTCGCACTGGTCATCGACACCTGCGACCTCGCCGCCGGCGAGGTCCTGTCGGTGACCTGCCGGGGCACGGCCGAGGCCGTCCCCCTGGACCTCCCCCGGGCCCTCCGCAAACTGACCCGCTACCTGGGCCCCGGCCCCCACACCTGGCCGGCCCGCTTCTCGGACCCCCTGAACGACCCGGCGACCAAACTGATCCGCTTCACCCCGGACCACCCACCCCGCCTGCGCGACCTCTCCTGGTGATCCGGCAGACACGAAAGGCCCCCAACCATGATCGGTTGGGGGCCTCTGCACTGGTGGGCGCGGACGGTTTCGAACCGCCGACATCTGCTTTGTAAGAGCAGCGCTCTACCCCTGAGCTACGCACCCGTGGACGAGTGGACAGCCTACATGCAGGGCGCACCCCCCACGCAAACGCGTTCCCGTGGGGGAGAATGGACCGGGGCTTGGCGGACGGGGCACGGGAGAGGGATTGTGACGACGGCATCCCGGCGGTGGTTCGGAGGGCGGGACGAGGGTCGGCGGGCCGACGCGCAGGCGGCCAAGGATGCCGCCGCGGCCGCGTTCTACGAGCTGGACACCGCCCAGCGGGACCTGCGGATCTCGATGGAGACCATCGCCGCCGCCGACGGGTCTCCCGCCGCGCGGCAGGCCGCCGACGGGTTCGCCGCGCTCGGGCGGCGGATCGACGAGGTCAGCCAGGTCTACATCGAGGCCGTCGACGCGCACGACCTGGACCGGGTCGACCTGGAGGGCTCCGTCGCCGCGCAGGCCCGGCAGCAGCTGACCCGGGCCCGGGAGGAGCTCGTGCGGGTCAAGGGGGAGCTGGAGCGGTTCGCGCAGGGGCTGCGGCCGCTGCTGGACACCGCCGAGACGCAGCTGGCGCGGGTCGCGCCGGCGCGGGAGCGGGCGAAGGCCGCACTGCTGGCCGCGAGCGACGCGCTGGACTCCGTCCGGGCCAAGGGGATGCGGGCCGACGACCTGGCCGCGCGCCTCGCCGCGCTGGGGCCCGAGCTGACGAAGCTGAACCAGGGCGCGGCGCGGCACGGCGTGCAGGAGACCGTCCAGCGGGCGGACCGGATCCTGCGGGACGCGGAGGGCATACGGGCCGAGGCGGAGCGGCTGCCGGAGCGTGCGGCGGAGATCGACCGGCGGCTGGTGAGCCTGCGGACCCGGGCGCAGGCGCTGCGCAACCGGGCCGACCGGGTGGATCCGGTGCTCAGCGAGTTGCGCCGCCGGTTCAGCGCGGCCTGCTGGCAGGACCTACAGCACGTCCCCGACCAGGCCGTACGTGAGGTCGCGCAGGCCGAGGAGCGGCTGGCGGAGGCCGGCCGGGCGCGTGACGAGCAGCGCTGGGCCGATGTGACGGAGCTGGTCGAGGCGGTGCGGACGGGCCTGGACGCCACCGACGAGGCGGTGTCGGCCGCGCAGGACCGGCTGTCGCGGCTGGAGGCGGTGGCGCGGGACCCGCAGGCGGAGGTGCGGCGGACCCGGTTCGCGATCCGGGACGCGCAGCGCCTGGCGATGGAGGGCCGCAGCGTGCCCGACCCGCGGCACGCGCGTCCGCTGGACGAGTCGGTGGCCCGGATGGAGCGGGCGCTCGCCGGGCTGGAGGGCCGCCACCCCGACTACTGGCACTTCCTCCAGGAGATGGAGGAGGTCCGGGCGGCGGTGGGCCGTGTGGTGGCCGATATGCGGGGACGCCGCGCCGGCGGGTGAAACCGGTCGGCGTCCGGAGTTGTCCGTGTGACGGCGGCGGCGGATGCTGGAGGGTGCCGGGAACGGAACAGAGGAGGGCGCCATGGCTGCCCACACTTTCCACAGGCCCCGCGAGCGCCACGCGCCCCCCGTGCCCCGCGAGTCCTACGTGCCGCACGCCGCCTACGGCTGCACCGAGCCGCACGAGCACTACGCGCCCTACGTCCCCCACGAGCCCTACGGTCCGCCCCCCGAGCGGCAGGGACCCCGGCTGGTGGAGCGCGTGCTGCACCCGGTCAACGCACGGCTCGACGAGCACCTGCCCAGCGACCACAAGCTGAGCCAGGTCTACCGGGTGGGCGCCGGGCTGACGGGACTGCTGCTCGTCGCCTTCGGGATCCTCGGGCTGGTCCACCGGATCGGCTTCTTCGACACCGGCGGCGACACGGTGCTGGCCCTGAACACCAACGGTGCGCTGAGCCTGCTGTCGATCTGCATCGGCGGCCTGCTCTTCGCCGGGATGGTGGTCGGCGGGACCTTCGCCTCCACCCTCAACATCGTGCTGGGGCTGCTCTTCATCGCCAGCGGGTTCGTCAACCTGGCCCTGCTGGACACCGGTCTGAACTTCCTGGCCTTCAAAATCCAGAACGTGCTGTTCAGCTTCGTCGTCGGCGTGATGCTGATGTGGTTCGGCATGTACGGCCGGGTGGGCAGCGCCCTCCCCCACGACAACCCGTACTGGCGCGCCCGCCACCCCGACCAGGCGGCCCGCGAGGACCGGGCCCGGGGCAGGGCGGCGGCTGGGTGAGGACCCCTGCCGCCAGAACGGGCACTGCCACGGGCCCCCGAGTCAGGCCGGGCTCATGACCACAGAGTCGGCTGGCTGCCCCAGTCGAGGCCCGGCCGGCACGGCCGCATGGGCACCCGCAGCCGCGCCTCGCGCTTGATCAGGGATTCCCTGAACCGGCGGGCGAGGGCGTCGCGCAGCGCGGGCCACTCCCGGTGGCGGGAGGGCGGTACGACGCGTACCTCCCTGAGCAGCCGGTGTTCGGCCTCGTCTCCCACCGGATGCGTCCACCGCCCGTCCACGAGGGGTGCGATGTGCGCCGACTGATGCAGGGCGTTCTTCAGCGAAGCAGGGTTGTACCGGTACCCCGAGGCCTTCAGGCAGTATTCGAGGGCGGCCGCCGTCAGTGGTTCGCCGGTCGTGGCCAGGACGAGCCGGCCCACGTGTTCGAGGTTCCGTGGGCCGGGGAGCGGACCGTGCCGGTACAGACCGTAGATCCCGGAGCCCGACCAGCAGAAGCGCCGGTCGGCCGCAACCGCGACCTTCGCGGAGGCCTCCGCGATCACCTGCCCGTGATCGTGGTGGGCGAGCCGCACCAGGTCCCGTACGTGAGCCGGCGCGGGAAGGGTGCACGCGACGGCGTAGAGGAACTCGGCCTGCCTGGTCCCCAGCGGGCCCGCACACGCACAGCGACCGCCCTCCCACACCCCGAGCTCGGCACCGCAGCGGGTGCAGCGCCCCGCATCGCCGGACCCCCCTGGTAAGACCTCCGTCACCGGACTCGGCCTCGTCGCAGTGCGGCACGCCTGGTGCGGGCGTGGCCTTCCGGGACGCTCTGCCGGATCATCCACGGCTCCAGTCGAGGGTGCCGGAGGGGGCCGGGAAGCCCGGGGTGGCCTCGTCGCCCGTCGAGGGGGTCAGGGCGTCCAGGAATCGGCTCACATCAGCCACCTCAATAACCTCCAGGTTCTCTCCGGCTGCGGCGTCCATCACCGAATGCGCTTTGCGGAGCACGTCCCTCGGCTTGCGGTTCGACCGGCCGAACAACGCGGCGACGGCAGCCTCGGTGAAGGGGTAGAGGTCCCCCTGCAGGCGCGTGGATCCCGTCTTGACGGCAGCGTCCAGGTACCTGGTCAGCAGCTTGGTGGCCTCCGCGACGTCGCGCAGACCCGGCAGGATCACGGTGCGGTGCTTGTTCGCCTCGGTGGTCTCGAAGGGCGGCAGGTCGGCCAGTTCCCAGGCGGTGCCGATGGTGAGGGCGGCACGGGGGTGCATGGTGACGACGACGCTGAGCATGTCCGCCATCGGCAGGGTCTCCACGATGACGTCGCGGAACCGTTCGGTTTCCAGGTCCCGCTTGGCGCGCGCCGTGGTCGTGCTGGCCAGGTCCTCCAACTGGTCGCAGCACAACAGCACGCGTTTCATCCCGGCGGCCGCCGCGAACAACAGGAAGGTGGCCAGGTACACCGATCCGTTGCGGGTCCGCGAGGCCGGCTTGACCTTGTCGAGGTAGTCGACCGCGACCTGCGGGTCCTCGTCGCACAGCGCCACGATGAGCTTGTCGTCGGGCGGTCCGAGCGTGCGTCCGCGCAGTGCGCGGTGCTCGTCCGCCACCAGTTTGAGCAGGGTGCTGGGGTCGTCGCTGCCCGTTCTGTCGATCAGCTGCCTGCGAAGCAGCTGGGCGAGGGTGAGGTCGTCGTCGCTCACCCTGAAGTCGGTCGCGTACTCCACCGCCGTGAACAGGGCCGCGCCCAGCGAACGGATCTGCGCCGTGTCGAAGCTCGTCAGCAGGCCGCACATCGGAAGCTCTGCGGCGTCCTCCTCGTCCAGCCCGGCCGACAGGAAGGCCTCCTTCCCGAAGTCCTTGTTGAGGATCCCCGTCAGATGCTGCATCAAGACGGACTTCCCGAATCCGCGGGCGTCGGAGTCGCCCGGCGCCGTACCCGTCGACCAGAGGTATCCGAACTTGAGTCCCGAGAAGGCGGCACCGAGGACGAACTTGTCGATCGCTTCACGCAACTGCGCGGCGTTGACGTCCGGTTCGTACAGCAGTCCGTTCTCGCGGAGGTCGGTGCCTCCCAGCCGGGCGATGCCCGTGCTCGGGAACGGATTGTTCCGCAGGTGCCACCGCTTCTTCAGCCAGACGGGGCCGGCCAGCGGGGTCGGTGAGGGACTCATCGGGACTCCTTCTCGTCGTCCGTGTGCGCCGGGACGACGCGAATGACGTTGAAGACACGGGGCAGGCCGCCCTGCGTCGCTATCACCAGAGGTCGGGTGGACGCCGGAGTGGCGCCGTGGGATGCCTGGTCGAGGTGGATGCGGAGTCCCAGCCCGGTGTGGTCACCGGCGAGGGCTTCCACGATGGCCGCGTCGAACTCGTCGTCGCTGATGCGCTGTCGCCAGGAGACGGCGGCACGCACCTTCCAGATCGGCAGGTACATGTCCCCTGCCGTGTCGGCCCGTTGTTCCTGCCACACCTGGAGGAGGGCTTCGAGCGCGGCCCTCCGGGCCTGGGGGCCCACGGCCCTGTGGATCTCCAGCGACTCGCCCCGCCGCGCAAGGTCGGCGGTCGCCCAGAACCTCAGGGCGGACGGCCCGGGTGCGTAGTAGCTGAAGTTGGCGAGGCCGAGGAACCTGGTCCACCTGCGCAGCAGTTCATGACTGATGTAGTCGAGGCGGCATCCGGCGGCCTGGAAGGCGAATCGGACGATCGCCTCCTCACAGGTGAGCATGAACTGTTTGCGGTTCATGACCCGCTCCCGGGCCTGCCAGCGCTGCTCGGCCTGTGTCACGTAGCCGCGCACCCCGGCATCGATCGCCGCCCGGGACGCCGTCCAGCCGAGATTTCCGTGCTGTGCCGCCGTGGCCGCGTACTCGACGAACTCACCGAGGAACTGCTCGTGCGAGAGCCGGGCACCGCTGTCGGAACGCAGGAGCGGAATGGTCAGGTGCCCGGCCCCCGTACCGGGGCGCGAGCCCGTCGCGCCCACCACTTGCAGATATCCGGCGAACTGCGGGTGGGCGTCCAGGAGTGCGGCCGTCAGGGCGTTGTATCCGGCCAGCCGGTCGCCGCCGACCAGCTCGGCCCACGCCTGCCCGGCTTCGGTGAGCGAGAACGTCACCTGTGCATGCGCGTAGGCGGACTTCCGGGTCGAGGGCAGGATGTGCTTCTCGACCCATCCCAGTCGCATCAGTTCCTTCAGCACCTCGACCGTGTTGTGGACGTGTTTCCTGCTGTCCTCCCTGGCCAGGTCCCATTTCCGTTCGTCGAAGGACCCGTCCGTGTCCCCCTCCCGCGAGACGGCCGCGGCCCAGTTCACCAACGCGCAGCGAATCTGTTCGAAGGTGAACCCGCCGGCCACACCGAGGGCGGCGACCTCGACGTAGGCGAGGTCCTGAAGGCGCGGAATTCCGGCGCCGCCCACACTCACTCGGCCGCCCCTGCGGCCCGTGCGGCCGATGCACGGTCGCGGTGCACCGGCGAGGCGGCGACGGGGAAAAACATGGGTACCTCCACGGCACGGGGACGGGGTGAACCCCGCCAACTGTCGTGTCCCGCAGCCCAGTCGGCAATGCTTATATGAATGTTGCCGTCCTCATGGGGCATGAGGACGGCAACATTCATATAAATCCCCGGGATTCCCTCAGCAGGCCCTTTTGCCGCCTCTCCGGCACCTACAGTCACTCGAAACGCGACCACCCGAGTGCCCGGACCAGCCCGGCGCCTCCGGCTTCGGCGCGTTCAGACGGATCTCACAGCCCTGCGCCGACTTCCACGCGGCCGCATCGGGCCGCGGCCGCGGCATGTTCAGACGGCCGTGTTCCGTCACAGACCGGTCCACGTTCGAGAGGAATCCGATGAACACCACTGCCACAGACCCGGAGTACGTGGACCAGGTCGACCTGACCCGCGGGCGCCCCGTACGCATCCAACAGGTCACGTCACAGAGGTACCTGGCGATCATGCCCTGGGGTCAGCTCTTCGGCATCGTCCCCGACCCCCGCCAGGCTGAGGTCCCGCGCGCGCTCCAGTACCTTTCCACCGCCCAGCGGGAGCAGGCGGAGCTCCGCAACGAGATCCAGCGCACCATCCAGGGCACGAAGAAGAAGGCCAACGCCAAGGACTACGCCCGCTACATCGCGGCCGGTCTTCGCGGAGACCGGGGAGAGCGCTGGGCCACTCCCCCGTTCGCGCTGTGGCTCCCCGGGGACATGGACATCGTCCGGTTCAAGAGTCCCTTCGGCGACGACCTCCTCGCCTACATGCCGTTCGACGCCACCGGGATCCTGGTCGACGCGGAGACCCAGCACCTCGCCCACATCCTTCTGCAGGAGGACCCCGGCGCCTACGGCCTGGTGAAGCCGCAGGTCACCACCCGGCTGGTCAGCGTCGAGATCTACCACCGCATCGGCCTGCGGGACGCCCGGCAGATCTTCCACGACCGCAACCTCCTCGGCGTCATCCCGAACAAGAACGTCGCTCTCGCCGCCGACTCGAGCAACCTGGCCACGGACATCACGTTCGGCCTGCTGGAACAGGTCGTGATCCCCGAGTCGGCCGCCGGGCGGGACGTCCCGCTGGAACGGCTGGTCTCCACCCGCCCCCGGCAGCTGAAGGCCACCGACCCGGAGTGGATGACCCTTTCGTCCCTCCGCGCCTTCGTGGTCACGGCCCTGTTCGGCCGTCCGGGCTTCGACAAGACCAGCGGCCCCCTCTCGGAACTTCCCGCGGGCTGCACCATGGAAGTGGCCCAGAGCGCCATCGCCGAGGCGGCCGCCCTGCTCTTCAGGACGTTCGCGAAGCACTTCGACGAGCGCGCCGACACGGTCATCGCCGCGCCGGCCATGCTGGCGGCGCTCGGTGCCGTCGTCCACCGGTCCATGCCGTGGGCCGGCGAGCCCCGGCGCAGCATCGACCAGCTGCTCGCGCTGCTGTCCGACATCAGCTGGGAGCGCGACCCCAAGCTGTGGGACGGGAGCGTCGGCAAGGCCACGACCAGCGCGCGCACCGGAGCCCCCATGCTGTCGCTCGCCGGCGGGATCAAGGACAGCGGTTCGAAGACCGCTGCGGCCCTGGAGGATCCCGCTTCGCCGCGGTACCGGCAGGTCCGCGGCTATCTCGGTGCCGTTGGGCAGTGACGGCGGTCAAGCAGCCGGGCCGATACCGCTCCGAGGCCTCGGAAGCCTACTCTTGGCACCATGCCTCGTTACGAATACCGCTGCCGGACCTGCGACGACACCTTTGAGGTCAGCCGTCCCATGGCCGAGTCGTCCGCCCCCGCCGACTGCCCCGCCGGGCACGGCGATACCGTCAAGCTGCTGTCCGCCGTCGCGGTCGGCGGGACCAGCAGCGCCCCCGCGCCCTCCGGCGGGGGCTGCTGCGGTGGGGGCGGCTGCTGCTGAGCCGCCTCCTTGGGGGCCTATCGCTTGCGTGAGAGCGTGAGGCCGTCCGAGACGGCCAGCAGGACGGAGTCCATGCGGGTGTCGGCCATGACGTGGTCGTTGAACGCGCGGACGGCCGCACCGCGGCTCTCGGGCGACTCGTCCAGGACCGTCCCGTGGAAGAGGGTGTTGTCCGTGACGATCAGCCCGCCCGGGCGCATCCTCGGGACGAGCTCCTCCCAGTAGAGGATCTGGTTCTGCTTGTCCGCGTCGACGTAGGCCAGGTCGACGTGCGGCTCCTGCGGCATCGCGCGCAGCGTGTCGAGGGC
Organism: Streptomyces sp. NPDC000075; assembly: GCF_040301925.1. Lineage (NCBI taxonomy): Bacteria > Bacillati > Actinomycetota > Actinomycetes > Kitasatosporales > Streptomycetaceae > Streptomyces > Streptomyces sp. NPDC000075. The sequence goes on along the minus strand of NZ_JBEPFL010000026.1, from coordinate 88,722 downwards.
GGGGGCGATGCGCAGGTCGATGCGGTCGGCGACGCCCGCCGCCTCCCACGCCGCGCGGCCGTACGCGGTCCACTCCTCCGAGACGTCGCAGGCGATGAGGCGGCCGTCGGCCGGCAGGGCCTGGGCCATGGACAGGGCGGAGAAGCCGGTGAAGGTGCCGACCTCCACGATGTGCCTCGCGCCCGTCAGCCGGACCAGGAAGGCCAGCAGCGGGCCCTGCTCCTCCGCCGACTGCATGCCGGCGGAGTCGGGGAACTTCTCCCAGGTGACGGCGACCAGCCCCCGCTGGAACTCGTCCAGCGGGGGGTTGTGCGCGAGGACGTAGCGGTAGAGCTCGTCGGTGATCTTGGTGCTGTTGCCCTTGGTCATGCGGTCAGTGTCGCAACCGCCTGCCCGAAGCAGCGGACGATCTCCTCACCGGCGAGTACGCCGGCCTCGTGCAGGGCGGTCACCGTCGGCGCGGTCCAGCCGGCGTCGGCCAGTTCGCCGTGGCCCGGCCGCCAGGCCCGGTCGGCGGCGAGCAGCAGGTCCGCGTCGAGCAGCGAGTCGCCCGCGGCGAGGGTGGTGGTGGCGCCCGTGCGGCGGGCGACCTCGCGCACGGCGGCGCTCTTGGTCAGCGGGCGGGGGACGGCGTAGATCTTGCGGCCCTGGAGCGAGACGGTCCAGCCCCGCTCCTCCGCCCACCGGGTGAGGGCCTTGAGCCACTCTTCGGGGACCAGGGCCCGTTCGACGACCAGGTAGGCGAAGAGGTCCTCGGCGATCCGCGTCTTGCGCAGCCACTGCGGGTCGGACACGGCGAGCAGGTGCCGGTGGACCTCCTCCAGCGGGGCGCACTCGGCCGCGAGCCGTGCGGCCACCGCGCGCCGCCAGTCCCGGTCGGGGACCCCGTCCACCAGCAGTTGGCCGCCGTTGGCGCAGATCGCGTACGGGGCCGGGGGGCCGGGGAAGCGGATCCGCTGGTACTGCTTGCGCGTGCGGGTGGTGGTCGGGACGAAGACCGCGGCCGGGTCGGCGGCGAGCCCGGCCAGCAGGGCCGCCGCCGTCTCCGTCATGAAGGACAGCGGCTTGCCCTCGTGCACCTCGACGCACAGCAGCCGGGGGGCCTGCTGGTCGGGCATGGTCAGGCCGAGGGCGGCCGACGAGTAGATGAGCGTACGGTCGAGGTCACTGGCGACGAGGACGTTTCCTTGGCGGGTCACTTGGCGGCCACTGCCTTTCCGTCGGCGCCGGTGGCGCCGCGCGTGAAGCGGGGGTGGATGAGTCCTACACAGCTGTACGGGAGGTCGTCGACCTCCTCGACGGGCACGCCGCGCTGTCCGGCGAGCAGGCGTACGTGGTCCAGGTCGGGGCCGGCGCCCCGCCGGGCCAGGATCTTCCACGGCACGCGGCGCAGCAGCACCCGGGTGGTCTCGCCGACGCCCGGCTTGACCAGGTTGACGTCGTGGATGCCGTACTCCTCGCTGATCCGCTCGACCGCCGCCCAGCCGACCCAGGTCGGGGTGCGGTCGGCGGCGAGCAGCTCCTTGACCTCGGCGTCGACGGCGTCGGCGACCTCGTCGAAGCGGGCGGCGACGGCGTCCACGAAGGCGGTCGAGACGTCGGCGCCGGCGAGCTCGCGGTAGAACTTGGCGCCGTGGAAGTCGTCGGGGCCGACCAGGTCGGAGCGCAGGACCGTGCGCGAGACGAGTCCGGAGACGGTGGAGTTCAGGCAGGCGGAGGGGATGAGGAAGTCCTCGCGGGTGCCGTACGTGTCCACGCAGGCGCCGGGGTCGGCGAGGACGACGATCTCCGGGTTGAAGCCCGGGAACGCGGCCAGGGCCTCGCGCAGCTCGCGCGTGATGGCGCCCTTGCCGGTCCAGCCGTCCACGAACACCACGTCGGCCGGGTCGTGGTGGGCGGCGAGCCAGCGGAGGGCGTTGGCGTCGATGCCGCGGCCGCGCACGATGGAGACGGCGTAGTGCGGCAGGTCCAGGCCGTGCCGGGCGGCGGCCCAGCGGCGCATCAGCACGCCGACCGGGGTTCCGGCGCGGGCCAGGGAGACGAGGACCGGGGAGGGCGACCGCTCGGCGAGGACGGTCTCGGTGACGGTGCCGACCGCGCGGGCGACGCGGGCCGCCGAGGCGGTCAGGGCGTCCTGGTAGAGGGCCTGGTAGCGCTCGGAGGGCTGGTACTCGACGGGCAGGGACTCGGCGTAGTGGGCGCCGCCGGCCTGGATGGCCTCCTCGCGCTCCTCGGTCGGGGCCTCCAGCTCGACGGCGGAGAGGTCCTGGAGCAGCCAGCCGACGTCCTCGGGCGCGTAGGAGGAGAAGGCGGGCCCGCGCAGGGGCTCGGGCATGGTCGGCTCCTGCCGGTGGGGGGTCTCGGGTATGCCGCACGCGTGCGCGTCGGGACGGCCCGGGGCGTGCGCGGTGGTTTCGTCCGGGACGTACGACGGGACCACGGTCAGTACGACTCGGCCGGTGTGCGGGGCCAGGGCGGCGAGCAGTCCGGAGTGGAGCTCGGGGGTGTCCCCGGCGGAGTCCACGACCGCGACGACCGCGTCGAAGCCGCCGCCCGCCACGTTGTAGGCGTAACGGTCGCCGGGACCGTCGGCCGGGGCGTCGTGGGCGGGGAAGACCAGGCGGGTGCGGATGGCGTAGCCGGGGTCGTCCACGGCGAGGACGGGCGAGCGGGTCGTCGAGGAGAACCGCACCTCGGCGGCCGCCCCGCGCTCCTCCAGGGCCGCCGCGAGGCGCAGCGGCAGGTACATCAGCTCCTCGTTGCCGAGTACGAGGACCCGCCCGGGCCCCTCGCCCAGCGCGGCCGCCACCTGCCCGGCGAGCCGGGGCAGCGCGGACTCCAGCGCCGCCCGGTGGCCGGCGGTGAACCCGTGCCGTCCCCCGTCGGGCAGCCCGGCGGGCCACTCCAGGGCGACCCGCGCGTACGGCACGGCGGCGGGCCCGGCCGGGCATCCGGCGGCCGACGGCCCGCCGCCCGCGTCCGGCCCGGCGGGGACCGGCACGGAGACGGCTCCGGCCGCCCCGCCCGTGTCCCGGGACGACGACTCGTACTCCTCCACCAGGGCCTGCCCCTTCGCCAGGACGCCCTCCGGCAGGGAGACCGTGCCCGAGGCCAGGGCGATCAGGTCCACGCGGGCGCCCAGCTCGGCGGCGAAGGCCGCGAGCCGGTCCCGGTCGGCGGCCGAGCGCATGTCGGCCAGGGCGACGACCACGTAGTGGCCGCGCGGGTGGCGGGCGTGCAGATCGCGGATGGTGTTCAGGACCGTGTTGCCGGTGGAGAACTCGTCGTCGACGAGGACCAGCGGCCCCTCCCCCGCCAGCAGCCGGGGGTCCTCGGGCAGCAGCAGGTGCGAGGTGGCGTGCGAGTGCGCCTCCTCGAACCCGCCGGCGGGCCGCATCCCCGGCACCGGGCGGCGCGTGGAGTGCAGGTAGGGGGCCGCACCCAGGCCGTCGGCCACGCAGTGGCCGAGCCCGGTGGCGGTCTCGGCGTAGCCGAGGACCACGGCGGAGGCGGCGCGGTCACCGAGCAGCTCCCGGACCCGTTCGCCGAGCCCGTGCCCGGCGGCGTACACGGTCGCGGGCGACTGCGGCACGTGCTTGCCCAGCACCTGCGAGACCAGCAGGTGCGCGCGCTTGGGGTTGCGCCGCAGGGCCAGTCCGAGGAGCTCCGTCAGGCTCACCGCGCCGCGCGGTCCCCGCGCGTCCTCCAGGCGTACGCCCAGCCGCTCGGCCACCCAGGTGCCCGGCCACACCGTGTCGATCGTCTTGCCCTTCATCGTCATCCTCGTCGTCGGCTGCGGCGGCCCGCTCACAGCTGGAGCCCGGCCGTCAGGAGGTCGACGAAGCCGACCTCCTCCTTCGCCACACCGAAGACCTCGGCGCGCAGCATGGTGCGCTCGGCCCAGGCCCGGTGGGGCTTCACCTCGTTCATCTTGTTCGTGTAGGCGGAACGCATCACTCCGCCGCCGTCGCGTTCGGGCCGCAGGATGTCCTGGGCGTCACTGAACTCCTCGTGGGAGACGACCGACAGCGCGTGCACCGGCGTGACGTGGGCGGGGTGGATGCAGGTCTTGCCCAGCAGCCCGTTGGCCCGGTCCAGCTCGACCTCGCGCAGCAGCCCGTCCAGGTCGTGCTCGATCAGCGCGGTGCGCAGCTCCTCGACGCCCTCCTCCAGGAAGGGGCTGCGGCGCAGCTGCGGCTTGAAGAGGCGCTGCTGGCTGCGGAAGTACTCCCAGACGGGGCCGGTGACGGTGAAGCCGGTGCCGTCGGCGCGGCTGAGGACGTTGACCACGTCGGCGATGACGCCGGCCACGATCTGGACGTCGTACGCGGTCATGTCGGGGGTGCGGCGCAGCCCGTAGACGGAGCAGAAGTCGGTGACGCCCAGGCGCAGGGCCAGGACCCGCTCGCGGTGGCGGCCGACGGTGCGCGAGATGCCGGCGAGGGCCTCGACGCGGGTTTCGAGGTGGAGGAGGTCGGGGGTCTCCAGGACCGGCATCGCGTACAGCCGGGGCAGGCCGCTGACGGCCTCGGTGTGGGCCACTGCGTCGAGGAAGGCGGCGCCCCGGCTCTCGGTGAACTTGGGAAGTACGAATCCGGCCAGGTTCCGCGCGGAGGCGCCGAGGCGGCGTACGAGGTCGGGTATCTGCTCGGGGGTGCGGACGCGGATGAAGAGGAGCGGGAGCTCCCCGGCGTCGGGGCCCTCGGCGTCGAGCTGGGCGAACTGCCGGACGAGGTTCTCCTCGCCGTCCACGACGTCGGCGTCGCTGATCGAATCCTCCAGGCAGAGGACCATCGAGACGACGCCGCGGCCGGCCTGCTTGCGGATGTCGGCGGCCAGGCGCGGGCGGGTGGCCGGGCTGTAGAGGGTGGCCCCGAGCGCGGCGGCGAGGGTGCGGGCGGGGGAGGCCAGGGTGAAGTCGGCGGGCTCCTGGTGGAAGAGTCCCTCACTGACCGTGGGCGAAATGTGCCCGAAGTGACGCATGTGCTTCCCCCGTACTGCCTCGGCGGCCCGACTGGCGTGGCCGGTAATAGTACGTACGAACGTGAGTCAAGAGTTCCTCAAGCACATGAAGTTCCGGTAACCCTCTCGCACAATGCCCAGCCGACCGGTCGGGGACAAGGCCCTACGGGGGGCCGCATTGTTCCCGCACCGCCCGGGAGGGCAGGATGACCGGCATGACGCACGCGATGCAGAAGGGCTCGAACATCCCGGTGGCCGCCACGGCGGTCCGGGCGGTGCTGCGCTGGACCACCGGGCCCGAGGTGCCGGACGTGGACGCCTCCGCGCTGCTCGTGGGGGCGGACGGGCGCGTGCGCTCGGACGAGGACTTCGTGTTCTACAACCAGCCCCGCCACCCCTCCGGGTCCGTCTGGCGCCTGGGCAAGAAGCAGGCCGGCGACGAGGTCACCGACGCCGTCCAGGCGGACCTGCGGGCCGTGCCCGCGGTCGTGGACCGGATCCTGGTGGTGGCCTCCGCCGAGGACGTTCCCTTCCGCCGGGTCCACGACCTGCGGATCCAGCTGTACGACGCCTCCCCCGGTGCGGGGGGAGAGCCGCTGGCCCACTTCGACGTGCGTCCGGAGACGGGCGCCGAGACGGCGCTGATGTGCGGCGAGCTGTACCGCCGGGGCGAGGGGTGGAAGTTCCGCGCCCTGGGCGAGGGCTACTCCGACGGCCTGGTGGGTCTGGCGACGGACCACGGGATCTCGGTCGACGAGAACGCCGCGGCCGGGGCCGGTGAGGCCGCCGCCGCGCCGTCCGCCGCGCCCGGTGACGACCGGACCGCCGCCATGCGCCCGCCGGTCCCGGCCCCGGCCCCCGTCACGCAGGCCCCGCCCCCCGTGCAGCCCGCGTACGGCTACCCCCAGCAGGTCTCCCCCGTACCCGTGCCCGCGCCGGGCGGGGACCCGTCGTTCCGGCTGCCGGTGCAGGGCCCGCAGTTCATCCGCCGCTGACGGCCCGGGCGGGGCTCAGGCCTTGGTCTTGTAGCCCCGCCCCCACTGGAGCCCCCAGCCGTACAGCCGGTCGAGCTCGGCCTGGAACCCGTACACGAACTTCACCTCGCGGCGGACGACCAGTTCCCCCTTGACGTTCTGCAGGGAGACCACGGCGCAGGAGCGGGCCTGCGGGTGGCGCTCCTCCAGCGGGATCTCGATCCTCGGGCCGGCGGTCGGGAAGAGGGTCACCAGGGCGTGCGTACGGTCGAAGGCCGGGGTCTGGTCGTAGATGTAGACGAAGACCAGCAGCCGCTTGATCTCGTCGGCGTGGTCGAGGTTGACGTAGAGGGTCTCCCCGGACGGGGAGCCGAACCGGTCGTCCCCGCTGAGCTTCACGTACGGCGGGTCGTTGAGGTCGCCGAGCAGGTTGCCCAGCGGCTGGACGGCGCCGCGCGTGCCGTCCGTCAGCTCGTACAGACAGCCCATGTCGAGGTCGACGTTGACCATGCCCTGGGTGTGGGCCTGCACCATGTCGGGCTTGAACAGCTTGAACGGGTGGCGGAAGAGCTGCCCGCTCTGGCCGGAGCGGCCGCCGATGTCCGAGGTGCGCATCCGCCAGGAGAGGTTCACCCGGAGGTTGCCGTGGACGGCCTGCTGTTTGGTGAGCGAGACCGTCGGCTGCCTCTTGGTCAGCTCGATGGCGTTCGACGAGGCGTTGCCCGAGTCGAACCGCATCGCGCGGGCGCCCCTGATCCCGTCGAAGAACCCGTCGAAGAACCCCATGTGCCCCAACCCCCCTGGTCGGTCCGTGCGCGGACGAGCCGCGGATATGCCGCGGGGCGGCCACACGGTCCCGTGGGATCCGCGCGGCCGCCCCGCCGAAGAAGAGACGGCTCCTCAAGGAGCGTTCCGCAATCAGGGCCGGGTCACACCCCGGCGCCGACCTCCGCGGGCTCCCCGTCGCCGCCCTCGGCCTCCAGCCGCTTGTTGCGGCGGACGGAGGACCAGAAGGACCAGGCGATCAGGACGACGCCGACGAGGCCGGTGATGACCTCGTTGATCTCGTACTGGATGGTGACGAGCAGGATCACGGCGAGGGCGCCGATGGCGTAGTGCGCGCCGTGCTCCAGGTAGACGTAGTCGTCGAGGGTGCCCTGGCGGACCAGGTAGACCGTCAGCGACCGGACGTACATGGCACCGATGCCGAGGCCCAGGGCCATGAGCACGATGTCGTTGGTGATGGCGAAGGCGCCGATGACCCCGTCGAAGGAGAAGGACGCGTCGAGGACCTCGAGGTAGAGGAACATGAAGAACGCGGCCTTGCCGGCCATCGCGACGGCCGAGACGGGCTTGCCGCTCTTCTTGGCGGCTTCCTCCGCCTCGTGCTCGGCCTCCTCCTCTTCCTCCAGCTTGTTCTCGAAGTAGCCGGAGAGACCGCCGACGATCATGTAGGTGATCAGGCCGAGGATGCCGGAGACCAGGACGGTCTGCGCCTTGTCCACGTGGGCGCCGCCGTGCTGGTGGGCCTGGGTGGCGAAGGTCATCGAGGTGATGACCAGGACGATCAGCGCGATGCACGCGGACAGCATGTCGATCTTGCCGAGCTTGGCGAGCGGGCGCTCCAGCCAGGCGAGCCACTTGATGTCGCGGTCCTCGAAGATGAAGTCGAGGAAGATCATCAGCAGGAACATGCCACCGAAGGCGGCGATGGACGGGTGGGCGTCCGTGACCAGCTGCTTGTACATCTCCTTGTCGGTCATCGCGAGATCGACCGCGTCGATCGGCCCGATCTTGGCGCTGATCGCCACGATGACGACGGGGAAGACCAGGCGCATGCCGAACACGGCGATGAGCACGCCGACCGTGAGGAAGATCTTCTGCCAGAAGGCATTCATCTTCTTCAGGATTCCGGCGTTGACCACCGCGTTGTCGAAGGACAGCGAGATTTCGAGGATCGACAGGATCGCCACGATCCCAAAAGCGGTCCACCCCCCGTAGAACACCGCTGCGACCAGACCGAGCGCAGTGACTGCGAACGACCAGCCGAAGGTTTTGAGAACCACTGGCACCCCATCGTCTTGTACGGCTTTACGAAACGTTGACCCCGAAGTCTAGAGCGATGCCCCGCAGGCCCGACGCGTACCCCTGGCCCACCGCACGGAACTTCCATTCGCCCCCGTACCGGTAGACCTCGCCGAAGATCATCGCCGTCTCGCTGGAGGCGTCCTCGGTCAGGTCGTAGCGGGCCAGTTCCTGGTCGTCCGCCATGTTCACCACACGGATGAAGGCATTGCTGACCTGGCCGAAGCTCTGCCGGCGGCTGTCCGCCTCGTGGATGGAGACCGGGAAGACGATCTTGTCGACCTGGGCCGGGACCTTGGTGAGGTCGATGATGATCGACTCGTCGTCGCCCTCACCCTCGCCGGTGAGGTTGTCGCCGGTGTGTTCGACGGAGCCCTCGGGGCTCTTCAGGTTGTTGTAGAAGACGAAGTACTGGTCGCCGAGCACCCGGCCGTCGCGGCACAGCAGCGCGCTGGCGTCGAGGTCGAAGTCGGCCCCCGTGGTCGAGCGCGCGTCCCATCCGAGCCCGATCAGAACCCGGGTGAGGTTCGGTGCCTGCTTGGAGAGGGAGACGTTGCCCCCCTTGGCGAGTGTGACGCCCATGATGTGGTCCTCCCCGAACGACGTGGTGCGTGGTGATGGTGGCCGGGCCACCCGCCTCCATGGTGGCAAAGCCGATCCGGCGCCGTACACAGAGGTGCACGGCGCCGGACGGACGAACTCGCTTCGGCTCAGGCTCAGACGTTGACGCCGAAGTCCTGCGCGATGCCGCGCAGACCCGAGGCGTAGCCCTGGCCGATGGCGCGGAACTTCCACTCCGCGCCGTTGCGGTAGAGCTCACCGAAGACCATGGCGGTCTCGGTGGAGGCGTCCTCGGAGAGGTCGTAGCGGGCGAGCTCGCTGTTGTCGGCCTGGTTCACCACGCGGATGTAGGCGTTGCGGACCTGGCCGAAGCTCTGCTGGCGGCTCTCGGCCTCGTAGATGGAGACCGGGAAGACGATCTTCGCCACGTCCGCCGGGACGCCGGCGAGGTTGACCTTGATCGCCTCGTCGTCGCCCTCGCCCTCACCGGTCAGGTTGTCACCGGTGTGCTCGACCGAGCCGTCCGGGCTCTTCAGGTTGTTGAAGAACACGAAGTTCGAGTCGGTGGCGACCTTGCCCTGGTCGTTGGTCAGGATCGCGCTGGCGTCGAGGTCGAAGTCCACACCGGTGGTGGTGCGGGCGTCCCAGCCCAGACCGACGATGACCGCCGTCAGGTTGGGCGCGGCCTTGGTCAGCGAGACGTTGCCGCCCTTGCTGAGGCTGACTCCCACGAGTCCTCCATGTATGTGTGTGGGGCGGTGCCCCGCGTGCGTTGCTACCGGATCAACGGTTGGATCCTAGTGACGGGTTCCCGCCCGCAGGCGGTTTTCGTTCGATACCCGTCGGCAAGTCCTCAGAGGCTGTCGAGGGCCTTGATGTACTCGTTCAGGTCACGCGCGTCGGGCAGGCCGTTGACGACGGTCCAGCGGACGACGCCGTCCTTGTCGATGACGAAGGTGCCGCGGACCGCGCAGCCCTTCTCCTCGTCGAAGACGCCGTAGGCGCGCGAGGTCTCACCGTGCGGCCAGAAGTCGGACAGCAGCGGGTACTCCAGGCCCTCCTGCTCGGCGAAGACGCGCAGGGTCGGCACGGAGTCGTTGGAGACGGCCAGCAGCTGGACGTCGTCGTTCTGGAAGCGGGGCAGCTGGTCGCGCAGCTCGCACAGCTCGCCGGTGCACACGCCGGTGAAGGCGAACGGGTAGAAGAGCAGCACGACGGCCTTCTCCCCCCGGAAGTCGGAGAGCCGCACGGTGGCGCCGTGGTTGTCCTTGAGCTCGAAGTCCGGGGCCTTCTGTCCGACCTCGATCGCCATCTCTCGCATCCCTTCGTTCCTGCCGTCCCGCACGGGGCCGTTCGGGTGAGACCCACCCTAAGGGTGGCCGCCCCGGATCGGGCCGCCGGCGGGGCCGTGGCGCGCGCGGCGGGTGCCGGAAGGGACCGGAGGAGCTCCGGAGGGCCCGGAACGCGCACACCCCGCCGCTCCGGAAGGATCCGGGTCGGCGGGGTGTGCGTCCGCTCGGCTGCGGGGCGCGCCTTACTTCTTGGACTTGGCGGCCTTCGGCGTCACCAGCTTGGTGGAGGTCCACTCCTTGCCGACGGGCAGGCCCTTGGCCAGCGAGAGGCCGGCGGTCTCCGCGGCCTCGCTGATGTCGCTGGCCTCGACGTAGCCGTCGCGGCCCGTCTTGGGGGTCAGCAGCAGGATCAGTGCGCCGTCCTCGACCAGCTCGGTCGCGTCGACCAGGGCGTCCGTCAGATCGCCGTCCTCGTCGCGGAACCACAGCAGCACGGCGTCGGCGACGTCGTCGTAGTCCTCGTCGGCGAGCTCACTGACGAGTGCCTCGACGGTTTCCCGGAAATCCTGATCGACGTCCTCGTCGTAGCCGATCTCCTGGACCACCTGTTCGGACTGGAAACCCAGCCGGGCGGCCAGGTTCTCCGCGTGGTCCGCGGTCGCGCTCACGGGGTGCCTCCTGCTCATGTTCGGTGAATGTCTTTCGGCGGCGCGCGTACGCGCAGCATTGGGCGTAGTCCACACGGGCGCGGCGGATCGCGCAAGTACCCGGCCGCCGAGACCGTCGAAACGGTGACGATTGCGGCCGTCTCGCCGCAACTTTGCCGTACGTTTCAGGCTTCCCGAGGGGAGCCCCGGTGATTCATCCCACACCATTCCGGGCCATTCGGCATCGCATGAGGACTTTCTTACCTGTTTGAGGGACGAACGGCCTTCCGAACCCGGTGATCGCCCTGGGCGTAAGGTTGCGATTTGGCCCCGCCGCGTCCTGGACCGGCACGGCCCGCCAGGCGCTCCTTCCCCGCTCCAGGTGTTACCCAGTGGTAGAGGTGAAGATTCCGGCCGGGCGTAAGACCATGGGAGGCGGCGACCCAAGGCACGACTCCCCTGACAGCGAAGGAACAGCGTGGCTTCCGCATCCGATCGCAATCCGATCATCATTGGCGGCCTGCCGAGCCAGGTCCCGGACTTCGACCCGGAGGAGACCAGGGAGTGGCTCGACTCCCTGGACGCGGCCGTCGACGAGCGGGGCCGCGAGCGCGCCCGCTACCTGATGCTGCGACTGATCGAGCGGGCCCGCGAGAGGCGCGTGGCCGTCCCCGAGATGCGCTCCACGGACTACGTCAACACGATCGCCACGAAGGACGAGCCCTTCTTCCCGGGCAACGAGGAGATCGAGCGCAAGGTCCTCAACGCCACCCGCTGGAACGCGGCCGTCATGGTCTCGCGCGCCCAGCGCCCCGGGATCGGCGTGGGCGGCCACATCGCCACCTTCGCCTCCTCCGCCTCCCTCTACGACGTGGGCTTCAACCACTTCTTCCGGGGCAAGGACGAGGGCGACGGCGGCGACCAGATCTTCTTCCAGGGCCACGCCTCCCCCGGCATCTACGCCCGCGCCTACCTGCTGGACCGCCTCACCGAGCAGCAGCTCGACGCGTTCCGCCAGGAGAAGTCGAAGGCCCCGTACGGCCTGTCGAGCTACCCGCACCCGCGGCTGATGCCCGACTTCTGGGAGTTCCCGACCGTCTCGATGGGCCTCGGCCCGCTCGGCGCGATCTACCAGGCCCGGATGAACCGGTACATGGAGGCGCGCGGCATCGCCGACACCTCCAAGTCCCACGTCTGGGCCTATCTCGGCGACGGCGAGATGGACGAGCCGGAGTCGCTCGGCCAGCTCTCCCTGGCCGCCCGCGAGGGCCTGGACAACCTGACCTTCGTCGTCAACTGCAACCTCCAGCGCCTCGACGGCCCCGTGCGCGGCAACGGCAAGATCATCCAGGAGCTGGAGTCGATCTTCCGCGGCGCCGGCTGGAACGTCATCAAGCTGATCTGGGACCGTTCCTGGGACCCGCTGCTGGCCCAGGACCGCGACGGCATCCTGGTCAACAAAATGAACTCCACCCCCGACGGACAGTTCCAGACGTACGCCACCGAGTCGGGCGCGTACATCCGCGAGCACTTCTTCGGCGGCGACCAGCGGCTGCGCGCGATGGTCGAGAACATGACCGACCGGCAGATCCAGCACCTGGGCCGCGGCGGCCACGACCACAAGAAGGTCTACGCGGCGTACGCGGCGGCCAAGGCCCACAAGGGCCAGCCGACGGTGATCCTGGCGCAGACGGTCAAGGGCTGGACCCTCGGCCCGAACTTCGAGGGCCGCAACGCCACGCACCAGATGAAGAAGCTGACGGTCGACGACCTCAAGCGCTTCCGCGACCGCCTGCACATCCCGATCACCGACGCCCAGCTGGAGAACGGCGCCCCGCCGTACTACCACCCGGGCCGCAACTCGCCCGAGATCCAGTACATGCACGACCAGCGCAGCGCCCACGGCGGGTACGTGCCCACCCGCGTGGTGCGCGCCAAGCCCCTGGCCCTGCCGGACGACAAGGCGTACGCGGCCGCCAAGAAGGGCTCGGGCCAGCAGTCGATCGCCACGACGATGGCGTTCGTCCGCATCCTGAAGGACCTGATGCGGGACAAGGAGATCGGCAAGCGCTTCGTGCTGATCGCGCCCGACGAGTACCGCACCTTCGGTATGGACGCCTTCTTCCCGAGCGCCAAGATCTACAACCCGCTGGGCCAGCAGTACGAGGCGGTCGACCGCGACCTGCTCCTGGCGTACAAGGAGTCCCCGACCGGCCAGATGCTGCACGACGGCATCTCGGAGGCCGGCTGCACGGCCTCGCTGATCGCCGCGGGTTCGGCGTACGCGACGCACGGCGAGCCGCTGATCCCGGTCTACGTCTTCTACTCGATGTTCGGTTTCCAGCGCACGGGTGACCAGTTCTGGCAGATGGCCGACCAGCTGGCGCGCGGTTTCGTCCTGGGCGCGACCGCCGGCCGGACCACCCTGACGGGTGAGGGCCTCCAGCACGCCGACGGTCACTCCCAGCTGCTGGCGTCGACCAACCCGGGCTGCGTGGCGTACGACCCGGCCTACGGCTACGAGATCGCGCACATCGTCAAGGACGGCCTGCGGCGGATGTACGGCCCGACCGAGACGAACGAGCCCGGCGAGGACGTCTTCTACTACCTGACGGTCTACAACGAGCCGATCCAGCACCCGGCCGAGCCGGCGGACGTCGACGTGGACGGCATCCTCAAGGGCATCCACCGCGTCTCGCAGGGCACCTCGGGCGCCATCGGGGCCCAGCTCATGGCCTCGGGCGTGGCGGTGCCGTGGGCGCTGGAGGCGCAGCGGATCCTGGCGGAGGAGTGGAACGTACGGGCGGACGTCTGGTCGGCGACCTCCTGGAACGAGCTGCGCCGCGAGGCCGTCGAGGTGGAGGAGCACAACCTGCTCCACCCGGAGGAGGAGCAGCGCGTCCCGTACGTGACCCGGAAGCTGTCGGGCGCGGAGGGGCCGTTCGTGGCGGTCTCGGACTGGATGCGCGCGGTGCCGGACCAGATCGCGCGCTGGGTGCCGGGTACGTACACCTCGCTGGGCGCGGACGGGTTCGGCTTCGCCGACACGCGCGGTGCGGCGCGGCGCTTCTTCCACATCGACGCCCAGTCGATCGTCCTGGCGACGCTCACCGAGCTGGCCCGGGAGGGGAAGATCGACCGGTCGGCGCTGAAGCAGGCCATCGACCGGTACCGGCTGCTGGACGTCTCGGCCGCCGACCCGGGCGCTGCGGGCGGCGACGCGTAGCGGTAGCCGCGGCCGCGGGCACCGCCGGAGGAATCACTCTTCCGTGGGGGCGTTGGGACACCTGTCCCAGCGCCCCCTTCCCGTTTCCCTACGATGATCCTCATGAAGGAAACCTCCCGCCAGGCGCGGTGGGAGCGCCGTACTCAGGTCCCCCTGCTGGTGCTCGCCGTGGCCTTCGCCGTCGCCTACGCCGTGCCGATCGTCGCGCCGGACGCGGGCGAGGGGGTGCACCGTGCGTGTACCCACGCCGAGTGGGGGGTGTGGGCGGCGTTCGCGGTCGACTACGTGGTGCGGCTGGGGCTGTCGCGGGACCGGAAGGTCTTCGTGCGGACGCACTGGCTGGACCTGGCGGCGGTGGTGCTGCCGCTGGTGCAGCCGCTGCGGCTGCTGCGGCTGGTGGCCACGCTGATGCTGGTGGGGCGGCGGGCGCGGATGGCCCCGCAGATCCGGCTGACCACGTACGTGGCGGGCGCCGTGGTGGGGCTGCTGATGTTCGGCTCGCTCGCGGTGCTGAGCGTGGAGCGGGACGCGCCCAACGGGAACATCAAGAACCTGGGCGACGCGGTGTGGTGGTCCTTCACCACCATGACGACCGTCGGGTACGGGGACCACTCCCCCACCACCGGGCTGGGCCGGGTCCTGGCGGTGGGGCTGATGCTGTCGGGGATCGCCCTGCTCGGTGTGGTGACCGCCAACATCGCGGCCTGGTTCATCGCCCGGTTCGAGCGCGACGACCAGGTGGAGCGGCTCCAGCTGGCGGCCGTCCGGGAGCTCCAGGAGGAGGTGCGGGCGCTGCGGGCCGAGGTCGCGCGGCTGGGCGGCGGCCCCCGGTGCGCGATGCCCGCCCAGGCCTCACCGGGCCCCGGCGAGGCCGCCGGCCAGGCGGGGCCTAGCGCTCCCACACCTTGAACGCCCTGACCTGGTAGGGGGACTGGGGCAGCCAGACCCCGTCGCCCGGGTAGGTCTGGAACTCGCCCGTCTCGGCGCACTCGGCCGACTGGTAGGTGGTCACCGGGCGCCCGGTGCGGTTGACGAGAGACTGGAAACCGGCCTTGGGCGGCAGGGTGGTGCAGCTGTTGATGTCGAGGGTGCTGAGGTCGTAGGTCTGCCTGGTGCCCTTGAAGTCCGGTTTCGCCCACAGGCACAGCTCTCCCGTGGCACAGGGCGGGGAGGCGGCGTGGGCGCCGGTGGCGGTGGACGGGATGAGGGCGCAGGCGGCCAGGAGGGCGGCGGCGAGGGTGGTGACGCGCTGGGTGCTCCACGTACGCATGACGGGGTCAACTCCTTGTGGACTTCCGGGCCCCGGACGGTTTCCGAGGGCTCCGTGGCACCACGCTGACCTGCGGCGACGTACGAGCGGAAGGGGCTGCGGACGGGTCCACCCTGATAGGCGACAGCCCCGCCGCGGGGCTGCGGCGGGGCTGTGGCGGGCGCGGGGTTGACGGGGCCGTAACGGGCGGCGGCCGGTCTCAGATGTGGGCCGCGCCCCCGGCGCCGGCGTTCGCGCCGCGCTTGGTGAAGCAGGCGACGACGGCGGCGAGGACCGCGACGACGGCGGCGCAGGTGAAGGCCGTGCTCATACCGGACACGAAGGTCTCGTGCGCCACGGTGGAGATGGTCCGGGCGACCGGCTCGGGCACCCCGGGCGGGACGGGGGCGATGCCTACCTGGACGCCCTTCTCGGCGAGTGCCAGCTGCTCGGGGGTGAGCGGGGGCAGGGCGGCCCGCTGCCAGTTGTCCCCGAAGGTGTCACTGACCTCGGCGGCCATGACCGCTCCGAGGACGGCGGTGCCGAGGCTGCCGCCGACCTGCATGGCGGCCTGCTGGAGGCCGCCGGCCACGCCGGAGAGCTCCAGCGGGGCGTTGCCGACGATGACCTCGGTGGCGCCGACCATGACGGGCGCGAGGCCCAGGCCCAGGAGGGCGAACCAGAGGGACATGGTGAGGGTGCCGGTGCCCGGGGTGAGCCGGGACATCCCGAAGCAGGCGACGGCGGTGGCCACCATGCCGGCGACGAGCGGGACGCGCGGGCCTGCCTTGGTGATGGCGGCGCCGGCCAGCGGCGAGCCGATGATCATCATGCCGGTGAGCGGCAGCAGGTGCAGTCCGCTGTCCACCGGGCTCATCCCGTGCACGTTCTGCAGGTAGAAGGTGACGAAGAACAGGCCGCCCATGAAGGCGAAGGCCATCAGCACCATGAGCAGGGTGCCCGCGGACAGCGCCGCCGAGCGGAACATGCCGAGCGGGATCAGCGGCTCGGCGACCCGGGTCTCCCAGAAGGCGAAGAGGCCGAAGCACACCAGGGAGGCGAGGAGGAAGAGCACGGTCTTCGTGTCGCCCCAGCCCCACTCGGCCGCCTTGATCAGCGCCCAGATCAGGGAGAACATCGCGGCCGACAGCAGCACGATGCCCGGCAGGTCGAAGGAGCGCGGGGCGTTCTCCGCGCGGTGGTCCAGCAGGATGAACAGGCCGAAGACCAGGGCGATGACGCCGACCGGCACGTTGATGAAGAAGACCGACTGCCAGTTGACGTGCTCCACGAGCAGGCCTCCGACGATGGGCCCGGCGGCGGTCGAGGCGCCGATGACCATGCCCCAGATGCCGATGGCCATGTTGAGC
This sequence comes from Streptomyces sp. NPDC000075, assembly GCF_040301925.1. Classification (NCBI taxonomy): domain Bacteria; kingdom Bacillati; phylum Actinomycetota; class Actinomycetes; order Kitasatosporales; family Streptomycetaceae; genus Streptomyces; species Streptomyces sp. NPDC000075. The sequence continues at coordinate 72,356 of NZ_JBEPFL010000026.1, read as the reverse complement.
TTCTCGGCGGGGAAGGTGGCGCGCAGCAGGCCGAGGGCCGCGGGCATGAGCAGGGCGCCGAAGAGTCCCTGGGCGACGCGGAAGCCGATGACGAGCCCGACGCCGGTGGACAGGCCGATCACCGCCGAGGAGAGCCCGAAGCCGGCGATGCCTATGAGGAAGGTCTGGCGGTGCCCGAAGCGGTCGCCGAGCTTGCCGGCGGTGATCAGGGAGACGGCGAGGGCCAGCAGGTAGCCGTTGGTGATCCACTGCACCTCGGCCAGGCTGGCGCCGAGGTCCTTCTGGATCGCGGGGTTGGCGACGGCGACGATCGTGCCGTCGAGGGTGACCATCATGACGCCGATCGCCACGGCGAACAGCGTGAGCCACGGATGGCCGCGCAGGCCGGCGCGGACCGGTGACGGACTCGATTCCTTGGCGAGGGTGATCTGACCAGTCATGCCCGGCAGATTAGTGACAGCGACTGACACTTCACAAACGGCTTAACGCGACAGCGGCTGTCAGCTCGGTCACAGGTACCCTGACCGCTCACTCAGCGTCAGATTGAGCGGCAGAGAGGACCTCGCGGTGATGACCGACGAGCGGCCCGCCCCGGCGGCCGGACTGCGCGAGCGAAAGAAGCGGCGCACCCGGGACGCGCTGCTGCGCGCCGCGCTGCTCCTGTTCGTCGAGCAGGGCTACGAGCGGACGACCGTCGACGAGATCACCGAGACGGTCGAGGTCTCCCAGCGCACCTTCTTCCGTTACTTCGCGAACAAGGAGGAGGTCGCCTTCGCCGTCCAGGACCTGGTGGAGTCGCACTTCCTCGCGGCGCTGGCCGCGCGCCCGGCCGGGGAGCCGCCGCTGGAGGCCATGCGGGGCGCCGTGCTCGCCGCCTGGGACACCCTCGACGAGGCCCTTTCCGAGGTGGTCCCCGTCGACCTCTACATGCGGTCCTACCGGCTGATCGAGTCCACCCCGGCCCTGCTCGCCGTCCACCTGCGGCGCTCCACCGAGATGGAGGAGCGGATCGCGCGGCTGATCGCCGGCCGCGAGGGGCTCGACCTGGACGCCGACCCCCGGCCCCGCGTGGCCGTCGCCGCCTTCTGCGGGGTGATGCGGGTCACCGGGCGGCTGTGGGGGCAGGGCGAGGACGTCAGCGTGACCGCGATCCGCCGGATGACCGAGGCCTACCTCGACCAGATCGGCCCCGCCCTGGCCACGGACTGGCGCAGTCCGGAGTAAGCGACGACGAGTTCCGGCCACCCCCGATGTGAGCCCAACCACCCTCGTGGCGACGGAGCGTGACCGTGCGGGTCGAGGGGTACCACGGTCGGCCGTGAGTCCCGTCACCCCTGACACCACTGACTCCAGAGGTCTCCTAGTCTGGCTCCAGTGAACCTGCCCGGCCCCCTCGCCCACCCCGCCGCCGACGCGCCCGCGCGCCCGGCCGTCCTGCGCATGCTGCTCGCGCTCGGCGTCGTCTTCCTGATGCTGGCGACGACCGGCTGGACCGCCGTGCACCGCCCGGAGACGGTGGTTCCGGCTCGGGCCGCCGCGCTCGCCGCGTGGGCCACGGCACGGATGGACGGCCGGCCGGTACCGGCCGCCGACGCCCCCGTACGGACGGTCGCCCGCTTCTTCGCCGGCCTCGACGCCGCCCAGCGGGCCCACCTCGCCGACGGCTACCCGCTCGTGGTCGGCAACCTCGACGGGGTCCCCTCCGCGACCCGCTACCGGGCCAACCACAACGCGCTCGCCCAGACCGCGCGGATGGAGGAGGCCCGGGGCAGGGACGTCGCGCTCACCCCGGCCGACCGCGCCGGCGCCATACGCCGCGCGCACCGCTTCGAGTCGCTCGCCGAGCCCGGCCGGCAGATCCTCCTCTTCGACCCCACCGGCGACGGCCTGGTCGCCGAGGTCTTCGGCGACCTCGACACGGCCCGCCGGGTCTCGGTGATCATCCCCGGCGTGGACACCGACGCCCTCACCTTCGAGCGCAGCCAGCGCCGGCTGACCGCGCCCGCCGGCATGGCCGAGTCCCTGTACCGGGCCGAGCGCGCGGCCGCGCCCGACTCCCGTACCGCCGTCATCGCCTGGGCCGGCTACGTCGCCCCCGCGGGGGTCGGGGTGGACGCCGCCACCGGCCGCCTCGCCGTCCAGGGCGCCGTACGGCTCCAGTCCCTGGCGGCGGCCCTGCCCGGGAACGCGAGCGTGGCCCTGTTCTGCCACAGCTACGGCTCGGTGGTCTGCGGGGTGGCCGCGCACGGGCTGCCGCAGCGGGTGACCGACGTCGTGGTGGCGGGCAGCCCCGGGATGCGCGTGGGCAGCGCCGGAGAGCTGCGCACCTCCGCGCGGGTGTGGGCCACGCGCGCCGAGGGCGACTGGATCGCCGACGTGCCGCACGTGGAGGTCGGCGGGGTCGGCCACGGCGCGGACCCGGTGTCGCCCGGGTTCGGCGCCCGGCTGTTCTCCTCCGCAGGGGCCCACAGCCACACCGGCTATTTCGAGCCAGGCACCGCCTCGCTGGAGAACTTCGCCAAGATCGGAACCGGCGGTTTCGGTTCCGTCGCGTGCGCGAACGGCAGCGACGACTGCCGGGCCGGAATTTCCGGCACGGACGGTGACTGACGGGGGCTGATCCACCGCAGACCCGTAGCAAGTCGAAAAATCGGGCCCGATGACGAGGGGGACGCGCGGGGGCGCGTCCCTTTACCATGTGCCGCATGGGTGACGTACTGGCCGGAAATCATGCCGTCTGGGAGTTCGACGCCGACTCGGACTCGATGCTCATCCGCTTCGCACGGGGGATACGGACGCCGAGGCTCTGGCACGCGCTGGGCGAGCGCCGGATCCCCCTCGAAGCGTTGTCCGGGGTGACGGTGGGCACCGCCGCGGCCGGAGTCGGGCGGCGGGAGACCGTGGTGCTGCGCGCCACGCCGCGGCCCGGGGCCGATCCGCTGATGGAGGCTGCCGCCGGGCAGCTGAAGGAGGCCTGCGATCCGTACCGCCTGGTGCTGCCCGGGGACCGGGCGGATCAGGCGGAGGCCTTCGCGGAGGCGCTGCGCGAGCGGCTGGGGCCGGGCGGGTCCGCTCCGGCGGAACGGTTCCTCGTGGCGGTCCCGCGGCCGCCGCTCCAGCTGAAGGCGTACGACGCGCGGGTGGGCTTCGACGGCTCGGCCGTGACGTTCCACTGGTCGCGGACGGGCGCCAGCAGCGCGAAGTGGCGGGCCGGGGACCAGAGCTTCGCGCTGGGGGCGCTGACGGGGGTGGAGTGGGTCTCCCCGGACCGGCCGGGCGGCGGGCACCTGCGGCTGGTGCGGCGGGACGCCGCCGAGGCCGTCACGGCCCCCGACCACGACCTCGCGGCGGCGGTGTTCGGCGTGGGCTACGGGGCGGTGCACGAGTCACTGCCGTTCGCGGCGGCGGTGCTGGCCGCGCTGCGGGAGCGGGCGCCGGTGGGGGCCGTCCCACGGGCACGGGTGTCCGGGGAGCGGCTCCAGCACCTCAGCGAGCTGCACAGCACGGGGCTGCTGACGGACGCGGAGTACGAAACCCTCCGGGCCCGCTTCACCGCCGGGGCGTAGCCCGACCGGGGCCGCAGGTCCCGCCGGAGCCCGGGACCCGGTCCGTGCGCTCAATCGCCGCGCGGGCTGGATTTCGCGCAGCGACATCCCAGCCCCGCCGGCGTTTGAGGCGCGGGGGCCGGGGGCGGAGCCCCCGGGGAACGGGCGAAGGGCGGGTAGGGGACCTCCGCCCCGCGCAGCGGCCCCCCGCCGGGGTCAGGCCTCGCGCGCCGCCGACGTGGACGTCATGTCCGGGTAGCGGGCGCCCGCGACCTGGGAGGCGATCGGCTCCAGCAGGGCCAGCTCCGCCTCCGTGAGGGTGATCCGGCTCGCCGCCGTGTTCTCCGCGAGCCGCCCCGGCCGCCGCGTCCCCGGAATCGGCACCACCGTCAGCCCGTGCACCGCCGCCCGCTGGTGCACCCACGCCAGCGCCACCTGCGCCGCGCTCACCCCGTGCGCGGCGGCGATCTCCCGAACCGGCGCCAGCAGGGCCGCGTTGGCCTTGGCGTTCTCCCCCGTGAAGCGGGGCTGGGCGCGCCGGAAGTCACCGGCCGGCAGCTCGGAGTCCGCGTCCGCGAAGGACCCCGTCAGGAACCCGCGCCCCAGCGGCGAGTACGGCACGAAGGCCACGCCGAGCTCCGCCGCCGCGCCCACCGCGCTGCGCTCCACGTCCCGGCTGAACAGCGACCACTCCGACTGCAGCGCCGCGATCGGGTGCACCGCGTGCGCCTCGCGCAGCTCGGCGCCGGTGACCTCGCTGAGCCCCAGGTGGCGCACCTTCCCCTCCCGCACCAGCTCGGCCATCGCGCCCACCGACTCGGCCAGCGGCACGGCCGGGTCGCGCCGGTGCATGTAGTAGAGGTCGATGACGTCCACGCCGAGCCGCCGCAGGCTTCCTTCGACGGCCTGCCGGACGTACGCGGGGTCGTTGCGGATCCCCCGGTACGCCGGGTCGTCGCTGCGCTCGATGGCGAACTTCGTGGCGAGGGTGATCTCGTCCCGGTGGGCGGCCACGAACGGTGCCAGGAACTCCTCGTTCGCCCCGCGCCCGTAGACGTCGGCCGTGTCGAAGAGGGTGACGCCGGCGGCCAGCGCCGCGTCCAGGGTCGCGCGGGCCGCCGTCTCGTCGGTGTCCCCGTAGAACTCGCTCATGCCCATGCAGCCGAGGCCCTGGATCCCGACGACCGGGCCGCCCTTGCCCAGCTCGGCGCGTGCGATGGTGGTCTGCTCCGTCATGACTGTGCCTTCCCCGTTCCCGCGTACATCGCGATCTTGCAGTCCAGGACGTCGAGCGCGTCCGTCAGCTCGGCGACCCGCGCCAGTACCTCCCGGCGCGTCCGCTCCAGCAGCGCGCGGCGCTCGTCGACCGTGTGGTCACCCTCGCGGACCAGTTCGGCGTAGCGGACCATGTCCGCCACCGACATGCCGGTGGCGCGCAGCTTGCCCACGAAGGCGAGCCAGCCGAGGTCCTTGTCGCTGAACCGCCGCTGTCCCGAATGGGAGCGGTCCACGTGCGGCATCAGGCCGATCCGCTCGTACCAGCGCAGCGTGTGCTGGGTCAGACCGGTCCGGGCCTCGACCTCGCTGATCGTGTACCGCGTCTCCGTCAGGTTCATGCCCTCAACGCTAGAACCCTGGAGTGCACTCCAAGCAAGTAGGCTCGGGGCCATGGAGAGCATGGAGGGCGTCAACAGCCTGGAGAGCCTGCGGGCCGTGGAGAACTGGCCGGTGCCCACCGCCGCGGCGGCCGTCGTGCGCGCCGACGGGAGCCTGGCCGGCTCCCACGGGCCGGTGGACCACCGTTTCCCGCTGGCCTCGGTCACCAAGCCGCTCGCGGCGTACGCGGTCCTCGTCGCGTACGAGGAGGGGGCCGTCGAGCTCGACGAACCGGCCGGCCCCGAGGGCTCGACGGTCCGTCACCTCCTCGCGCACACCAGCGGGCTGGCCTTCGACGAGCACCGCGCGACGGCCCCGCCCGGGCAGCGCCGGCTGTACTCGAACGCCGGCTTCGAGGTGCTCGGCGACCACCTGGCGAAGGCCACCGGGATCCCCTTCGCGGACTACCTGCGCGAGGCCGTCTTCGAGCCGCTGGGCATGAATTCCTCCAGCCTGGAGGGCTCCCCGGCCAAGGACGGCGTGTCCACCGTCTCCGACCTGGTGCGTTTCGCCGCCGAACTCCAGGCGCCCCGGCTGCTGGACGTCCGCACGGTCGCCGAGGCCACCGCGGTGGTCCACCCCGGGCTCAAGGGCGTCCTGCCGGGCTACGGGCACCAGTCCCCCAACGACTGGGGGCTCGGCCTGGAGATCCGCGACGGCAAGTCCCCGCACTGGACGGGGCTCAGCTCCTCCCCGCGCACCTTCGGGCACTTCGGCCAGTCCGGCACCTTCCTGTGGGTGGACCCCGACGTCCGCGCCGCCTGCGTGGCGCTGACGGACCGCGCCTTCGGCCCCTGGGCCGTGGAGGCCTGGACCCCCTTCACCGACGCGGTCCTCGCCGAACTGCGCTCCGCCTAGGCCGGCAGTTCCCAGATCAGCAGTTCGCCCGGGGAACCGGCCGTGATCTCCAGGCCCTTCTCGCCGGTGATCCGGGCCGAGTCCCCGGGCCCCAGCTCGGCCCCGTCGAGCCGCAGGTCCCCGTGGACCACGTGCAGGTAGACCCGTTCCGCGTCCGGTACGGGGACCCGCTCGCCCGCGCCCGGGCGCCGGACGTGCAGGACCGCGCCCGCCGCCGGGACCTCGTACGGGGTGCCGTCCGCGAGGTCCCGTACGACCTCGTACGAGGGCTCCCCGCCCGCGGCCAGCGGCGCGAGCCACATCTGCACGAACCGCAGGGGCCGCCCGGCGTCGTTGCGCTCCACGTGCCGGGCCCCGGAGCCGGAGCCCAGCCGCTGGACGTCCCCGGGGCGGACGGCGGCGGTGTGCCCGGTGGTGCTGTCGCGGTGGGTGAGCTCGCCCTCCACCACCCAGGTCACGATCTCGGTGTGGCTGTGCGGGTGCTCGTCGAAGCCGGAGCCGGGGGCGAGGAGCTCCTCGTTGCAGGCGAGCACCGGGCCGAAGCGGATGTTGTCCGGGTCGTAGAAGGACCCGAAGGAGAAGGCGTGCCGGGTGGTGATCCCGGCGTCCGGATCCCCTCCCGCGTACCGGTCGGCCGCGCGGCGTACATCGATCATGGGAGCCACCGTAGCCGCCCCCCGGTGGGCCGGGCCCGGGACCCGAGTCCGCGCCGGGCCGTCGATAAGGCAGTCTTGTCCCGTGCCCCAACCCGAACGTGAGCATTCCCCCGAGACCCGTCCCGCGCATCCGGCCCATCCACACGCCGCGACGCTGCGCCGGCTGGAGAAGTCCTCCGGCCGGCTCGCCGCCAACGCCATCGCGCGCATGGACGAGGCCCTGCCGTGGTACCGGGCGATGCCTCCGGAGAACCGGTCGTGGATCGGTCTGGTCGCCCAGGCCGGCATCGCCGCGTTCACGGAGTGGTTCCGGCACCCGGAGACCCCGCAGGCGATCTCCACCGACGTCTTCGGCACGGCCCCCCGGGAGCTGACCCGGGCGATCACCCTGCGCCAGACGGTGGAGATGGTCCGGACGACGATCGAGGTCATGGAGGCCGCGATCGACGAGGTGGCGGCCCCCGGCGACGAGTCGATCCTGCGCGAGGCGCTGCTGGTGTACGCCCGGGAGATCGCCTTCGCGACGGCCCAGGTGTACGCGCAGGCCGCCGAGGCGCGCGGCGCGTGGGACGCCCGGCTGGAGTCCCTCGTCGTCAACGCCGTCCTGTCGGGCGAGGCGGACGAGGGCGCCCTGTCGCGGGCCGCCGCCCTCGGCTGGAACTCCCCGGAGCACGTGTGCGTGGTCCTGGGCACCGCCCCGGAGGGGGACAGCGAGCTGACGGTCGAGGCGATCCGCCGCGCGGCCCGTCACCACAAGCTCCAGGTACTCACCGGGGTGCTGGGCGACCGGCTGGTGGTGATCGCGGGCGGCAGCGACAACCCGCTCCAGGTGGCGAAGTCGCTGATCGGCCCGTTCGCGGCCGGTCCGGTGGTGGCGGGGCCGGTGGTCCCGGACCTGCTGAACGCGACGAAGTCGGCGCAGGCGGCGGCCGCCGGGCTGAAGGCCTGCACGGCCTGGCAGGACGCGCCCCGCCCGGTTCTGGCGGACGATCTCCTGCCCGAGCGCGCGATCGCCTCGGATCCCTCGGCCAGGGAGCAGCTGGTGGAGGAGATCTACAGACCGCTGGAGGAGGCGGGCTCGGCGCTGCTGGAGACGCTGAGCGTCTACCTGGAGCAGGCGAGCAGCCTGGAGGGGGCGGCGCGGATGCTGTTCGTGCACCCCAACACGGTGCGCTACCGGCTCCGACGTGTGACCGACGTCACCGGTTGGTCACCCTCCGATGTCCGTTCGGCGTTCACGCTGCGGATCGCCCTGATCCTCGGGCGTCTGGCCGACGGAGATCAGCAGCCCTAGACTTTTGTCGGACATCAACAATTACCCCGACGGTTCTTCGTCCCTGTCCCCACGGGCGGCGGAGACCACCCACAAGAGAGAGTGTGAGGGTGCTCGTACTCGTCGCTCCCGGCCAAGGCGCTCAGACGCCCGGCTTCCTGACTCCCTGGCTCGAACTCCCCGGCGCCGCCGAGCGCGTCGCGGGGTGGTCCGACGCCATCGGGCTCGACCTCGTCCACTACGGCACCAAGGCCGACGAGGACGAGATCCGCGACACGGCGGTGGCCCAGCCCCTGCTGGTCGCGGCCGGCCTGCTGTCCGCCTCCGCACTGAACACCTCGGCCTTCGGCGCCGTCGCCGGCCACAGCGTCGGTGAGATCACCGCCGCCGCCTACGCCGGCGTGCTGGGCGAGGGCGAGGCGCTGTCGTTCGTCCGCACCCGCGGGCTGGCCATGGCCGAGGCCGCCGCCGTCACGAAGACGGGCATGGCCGCGGTCCTGGGCGGTGACCAGGACGTGGTCGTCGCGCACCTGGAGAAGCTGGGGCTCACCCCGGCCAACATCAACGGTGCGGGCCAGATCGTGGCCGCCGGCACGGCGGAGCAGATCGAGGCCCTGGTCGCCGACAAGCCCGAGGGCTCGATGAAGGTCGTGGCCCTCAAGGTCGCGGGCGCCTTCCACACGCACCACATGGCGCCCGCCGTCGCCACGCTGGCGGAGGCCGCCCAGGCCCTCGCCCCGGCCGACCCGGCGCTGAAGTACGTGTCCAACAAGGACGGACTCGTGGTCGAGTCGGGCGCCGACGTCGTCGCCCGCCTGGTCGGCCAGGTGGCGAACCCGGTGCGCTGGGACCTGTGCATGGAGACCTTCTCCAAGCTGGGCGTCACCGGGATCGTCGAGCTGAGCCCCGGCGGCACCCTGACGGGTCTGGCCAAGCGCGCGCTCAAGGGCGTGCCGAACGTGGCGCTGAAGACGCCGGACGACCTCGACAAGGCCGCGAAGCTCATCGCCGAGCTGACGGCCTGAGAGTAGGAGCCCACACAGCATGTCCAAGATCAAGCCGGCCAAGGGCTCCCCGTACGCCCGCATCCTCGGCGTCGGCGGCTACCGCCCGACCCGTGTGGTGCCCAACGAGGTCATCCTCGAGAAGATCGACTCCTCGGACGAGTGGATCCGCTCCCGCTCCGGCATCGCGACCCGGCACTGGGCCTCGCCCCAGGAGACCGTCGCCGCGATGTCGGTGGAGGCCTCCGGCAAGGCGCTCGCCGACGCCGGGATCTCCCCCGAGCAGATCGGCGCCGTGATCGTCTCGACGGTCTCGCACTTCAAGCAGACCCCGGCCGTCGCGACCGAGATCGCGCACCGGATCGGCGCGGTCAAGCCCGCCGCCTTCGACATCTCCGCGGGCTGTGCCGGCTTCGGCTACGGCCTGACCCTGGCCAAGGGCATGGTGGTGGAAGGTTCCGCCGAGTACGTCCTGGTCATCGGGGTCGAGCGGCTGTCGGACCTGACGGACCTGGAGGACCGGGCGACGGCCTTCCTGTTCGGCGACGGCGCCGGCGCCGTGGTCGTCGGCCCCTCGGACGAGCCGGCCATCGGCCCCACGGTGTGGGGTTCGGAGGGCGACAAGTCCGAGACCATCAAGCAGACCGTGCCGTGGGACGAGTTCCGCAGCACGGACGCCGCACAGAAGTTCCCGGCCATCACCCAGGAGGGTCAGGCGGTCTTCCGCTGGGCCGTCTTCGAGATGGCCAAGGTCGCCCAGCAGGCGCTCGACGCCGCCGGGATCACCCCGGATGACCTGGACGTCTTCATCCCGCACCAGGCCAACATGCGGATCATCGACTCGATGGTGAAGACTCTCAAGCTGCCGGAGCACGTCACGGTCGCCCGTGACGTGGAAACCACCGGCAACACGTCGGCCGCCTCGATCCCGCTCGCCATGGAGCGGCTCCTGGCGACCGGAGCGGCGAAGAGCGGCGACACCGCCCTCGTCATCGGCTTCGGGGCGGGGCTCGTCTACGCCGCGACGGTCGTTACCCTCCCCTAGGGCCCGGGATCAGTTCCGGACCTGAACCACCAGCTAGCTAGCTACAGAAGGAGCGCCACATGGCCGCCACGCAGGAAGAAATCGTCGAGGGTCTCGCGGAGATCGTCAACGAGATCGCGGGCATCCCGGTCGAGGACGTCGAGATCGACAAGTCCTTCACCGACGACCTGGACGTCGACTCGCTGTCCATGGTCGAGGTCGTCGTCGCCGCCGAAGAGCGCTTCGACGTCAAGATCCCCGACGAGGACGTCAAGAACCTCAAGACGGTCGGCGACGCCGCGTCTTACATCCTGAAGCACCAGGCCTGAGCCTGACGAGCGTTTGTCGCCACCCGGCGGTGGCGCCGTGACAATTCAGCACCCCCTTAGACGTGGAGAAAGAATTCCTGTGAGCCCGACCAATCGCACCGTGGTCGTCACCGGTATCGGCGCAACCACTCCGCTGGGTGGCGACAGCGCTTCGACCTGGGAAGGTCTGCTCGCCGGCCGGTCCGGCGTCTCGCCCCTGGAAGGCGAGCGCTTCGCCGAACTGCCGGTCCGTATCGCCGCCCAGGCCGCCGTGGACCCGAGCGAGGTACTCCCCCGCCCGCTGGCCCGCAAGCTCGACCGCTCGGCGCAGTTCGCCCTCATCGCGGCCCGTGAGGCCTGGGCCGACGCGGGTTACACCGCCCCGGCCGGCGACGACGAGACGGTCGTCCCCGAGCGTCTGGGCACGGTGATCGCCTCCGGTATCGGCGGTGTCACCACCCTGCTCGACCAGTACGACGTACTGAAGGAAAAGGGTGTGCGCCGGGTCTCCCCGCACACCGTCCCCATGCTCATGCCGAACGGCCCCTCCGCCAACGTCGGCCTGGAGGTCAACGCCCGCGCCGGTGTGCACACCCCCGTCAGCGCGTGCGCGTCGGGCGCCGAGGCCATCGGCTACGCCGTCGAGATGATCCGTACCGGCCGTGCCGACGTGGTCGTCGCGGGCGGCACCGAGGCGGCGATCCACCCGCTGCCGATCGCCGCGTTCGCCAACATGATGGCGATGTCCAAGAACAACGAGAGCCCGACCACGGCCTCCCGCCCGTACGACAAGGCCCGCGACGGCTTCGTCCTCGGCGAGGGCGCCGGTGTCGTGGTCCTGGAGTCCGCCGAGCACGCCGCCAAGCGCGGCGCCCGGGTCTACTGCGAGGTGCTGGGCCAGGGCCTGTCCGCGGACAGCCACCACATCGCGCAGCCGGAGCCGACGGGGCGCGGTGTCGCCGCGGCCCTGCAGAACCTGCTCGACAACACGGAGCTGGACCCGGCCGAGCTCGTCCACGTCAACGCGCACGCCACGTCCACCCCGCAGGGTGACACGGCCGAGCTGAAGGCGCTGCGCAAGGTCCTCGGTGACGACCTCGACCACATCGCGATCTCCGCGACCAAGTCGATGACCGGTCACCTGCTGGGCGGCGCGGGCGGCATCGAGACCGTGGCGACCGTGCTGGCGCTGTACCACCGGATCGCCCCGCCGACGATCAACGTCGACGAGCTGGACGAGGACGTCGACGCGGACATCGTGCGCGGCGAGCCCCGCAAGCTCCCGGTCGACGGTCCGATCTCCGCGATCAACAACTCCTTCGGCTTCGGCGGCCACAACGTCTCCCTGGCGTTCCGCACCGTCTGAGCGTAGGGACCCGCAGGACCCGCGGGACATGTGAGAGGCCCCCTCCCGGCAGTGCCGGAAGGGGGCCTCTCACATGTCCCGCGGGTTCAGACCACCTGGTGGAGCCAGCGGACCGGCGCGCCCTCGCCTGCGTAGCGGAAGGGCTCCAGCTCGTCGTCCCAGGGCTTGCCGAGCAGCTTGGCGATCTCCGCCTCCAGCTCGGTCTCGCCGCGCGCGGAGCGGGCCAGGGCGGCGCGGAGCCGGTCCTCGGGGACCAGGATGTCGCCGTGCATGCCGGTGACGGCGTGGAAGATGCCGAGCTCCGGCGTGGAGCTGTAGCGCTCGCCCTCGGCGGTCGGGCAGGGTTCGGCGGTCACCTCGAAGCGGAGCTGGTGCCAGCCGCGCAGGGCGGAGGCGAGTCTCGAGGCGGTACCCGCCTCGGCCTGCCAGGAGAACTCGGCTCTCCAGGTGCCGGGGGAGGCGGGCTGCCGGATCCAGTCGAGGTTCACCCGCACCCCGAGCACGCCCGCAACAGCCCATTCCACATGCGGGCAGAGCGCGCGCGGTGCGGAATGCACGTACAGAACTCCACGTGTCGTCACCGGGACCTCCAGTGTGGGACGAGGTCGGGAATAAACTCCAGAAAACGGACAGTATGCGACGTGATGTAATGTAACGGAAAATAATGGACATTGCGTAGCGGCACCTGCGGCCGAAACGCCACGGGAAAAAGCTACCGTGCGCCAGGGGTCATGGTGTGACGTACGGTCGCTCCAAAGCCCGTAAACACAGAGCATTCACTCAGCAGGACGCCCCGGGAAGGACGCGGGGCGACGAGGGAGGGACCACCCGATGCGCACCACCGCCGCGCGCCGCCGCGTACGCCGGACCGTCACCGGCGCGGGCGTGGCGGTGGCCGTCCTGGCGGCGACGGTCACCGGCTGTGACGACGGCACCCCGCCCGCGAAGCCGGGCGAGCGCGGGGCGCAGGCCAAGCCGCGCTGGAACCCGGCGCCGGCCTCGGTCGCCGCCGTCGGGGACTCCATCACCCGTGGTTTCGACGCCTGTTCGGTACTGGCCGACTGCCCCGAGGTCTCCTGGGCGACCGGCAGCGATCCCGCCGTCAACTCCCTGGCCGCCCGGCTGCTGGGCGGGGCGGAGGTGGCCGGGCGCAGCTGGAACTACGCGGTGACGGGCTCGCGGATGGCGGACCTGCCGGGGCAGTTGGCGGAGGCGGCGCAGCACAAGCCGGGCCTGGTCACGGTGATGGTGGGCTCGAACGACGCCTGCCGGCCCACGGCTTCGTCGATGACCTCGGTGGCGGACTTCCGGGCCGGGTTCGAACAGGCCCTCAAGGAGCTGCGGTCGGTCTCGCCCGCCTCCCAGGTGTACGTGTCCTCCGTGCCGGACCTGCAACGGCTGTGGGAGCAGGGCAAGGACAATCCGATGGTGCGGCAGATCTGGAAGCTGGGGATCTGCCAGTCCATGCTGGCCGAGCCGCTGGCCGCCGACGCCGGGGCGACGGCCCGGCGGGAGAAGGTACGGGCGCGCGTGGTGGAGTACAACGAGGCGCTGCGCCAGGTCTGCGCGGCGGACGAGCTGTGCCGCTACGACGGCGGGGCCGTCTTCCAGTACCCCTTCGGGGCGGACCAGCTGAGCCACTGGGACTGGTTCCACCCCGGCAGGGACGGTCAGGCGCGGCTCGCGGAACTGGCCCACCGGCAGGTGACGGCGGCGCAGCCGCCGCGTTGACGCGGGCCGCCGCGCGGGTACGGGAGAGGGCCGGGAGCCGCTGTCAGGGGCTGCTCCCGGCCCGGTCTTCCGGCCGCGACGGGGGTGAATTCCGGCCAATGCCCCGCCCCGGCGTGTCGTGGCGCCCCGGCGGCTACAGGGCGAGGGTCGCCGTCAGCCGGGTGTCGGCGTGCGAGTGGCTCGCGCGGACCTCGTAGGTGCCGCCGACGCGGCGCCAGCCGTACGCCTCCTCGTCCCAGACCTCGAAGGCGCGGGCGGGCAGCGGGATCTCCACCTCGACGCTCTCGCCCGCCCCGGCGGCGACGGCCGCGAAGCCGGCGAGCCAGCTCGCGGGGCGCTCCACCGGGTCGGCGAGGGGGGCCAGGTAGACCTGGACGACCTCGCGGCCGGGCCGGGTGCCGGTGTTGGTGAGGCGGACGCGGACGGACTCGGCGCCGGCCTCCAGGGACTCGTAGGCCCAGTCGGTGTAGCCGAGGCCGTGCCCGAAGGGGTAGGCGGGCCGGACGCCGTGGGCCTCGTAGGCCCGGTAGCCGACGAGCAGCCCCTCGCGGTACTCCAGGCACCCCTCCTCGGGGACGACCCCGGTGACGGGCGCGTCGGCGAGGGCGGCGGGCCAGGTGGTGGGCAGCCGGCCGCCGGGCTCGGCGTCCCCGAGGAGGACGTCGGCCAGCGCGGCCCCGCCCTCCTGCCCCGGGAACCAGGTCAGCAGGACGGCGGCGACGTCCTCGCGCCAGGGGAGTTCCACCGGGGAGCCCGCGTTGACGACGACCACGGTGTTCGGGTTGGCGGCGGCGACGGCCCGCACCAGGTCGTCCTGGCGGCCGGGCAGCGCGAGGTCGGTGCGGTCGAAGCCCTCCGACTCCACCCGCTCGGTGGTGGCGACGACCACGACGGCGGTGTCGGCGGCGCGGGCGGCCCGTACGGCCTCGGCGATCAGCTCGTCGGGGTCGCGGCGCGGGCCGAGGTGGAGCAGGGAGAACATGACCGCCTTGAGCGGCATCGCGGCCATGTCGGGCACCTGGTAGGTCAGCGAGACCTCGACGGGCTCACCGGCGGTCAGCGCCACCGTCGCCCGCTCGCTGGGGGCGCCGAAGAAGGCCTCGAAGGGGTCGGCCTCGGAGCCCAGCTCCTGGACGCCCTCCCAGCGGGTGCGCCCGCCGACGGCGAGGCGGAAGCCGCCGAGCCCGCGGGTGCCGAAGACGTGCTCGCCGCTCTCGCGCGGCAGGAACGTCCCGGTGACCTCGATGCTGGCCATCGTCTCGTACGTGACCCCCTCGGGGAGGTCGTCGCCGATCCACTGGACCTGCCCGGACGGCAGGCCGCCCTCGCCGAGGACCGCCCCGGAGGCGTCGCGGCAGACGGCGCGCAGCTCGAAGCCGGCTCCGGCGGGGACGGGCTCCTCGCTGGGGTCGGCGCCGACGGCGTAGGTCAGGGTGCCCTCGGGCAGTGCGGCGGTGAGCCCGTCGAGCGGGGAGACCACCCGTTCGGGGAAGACGGTGGCGCTGCCTCCGCCCAGGACGCGGGCGTCGCGGGCGGCGGCGCCGAGCAGGGCGACCGTGCGGCCGGCGGTGCGGTCGAGCGGCAGGGCGCCGTCCTCGTTGCGCACGAGGACGAAGCCGCGGGCGGCGAGCTCGCGGGCCAGGGCCTGGCCGTCGACCGGCGCGGGCGGCTCGGTGACCACGGCGGGGGCGCCCTCCAGGAGGCCGGCGCGGGCGGCGAGGCGCAGGACGTTGCGCACGGCCCCGTCGACGGCGGCGCCGTCGGCCTCCCCGGCGCGGACGGCGGCGGCGAGGGCGGGCCCGTAGACGGTCTGGGGGCCGGGCATGGCCACGTCGAGGCCGCCGTCGAGACAGCCGGTGGTGGAGCGGGCGGCCATCCAGTCGGAGACGTTGTAGCCGTCGAAGCCCCACTCGCCGCGCAGCACCCCGTTCACCAGCTGCGCGTGCTCGGTCATGGTGATGCCGTTGACCCGGTTGTAGGCGGTCATCACGCCCCAGGGGCGGGC
Source organism: Streptomyces sp. NPDC000075 (assembly GCF_040301925.1). Lineage (NCBI taxonomy): Bacteria > Bacillati > Actinomycetota > Actinomycetes > Kitasatosporales > Streptomycetaceae > Streptomyces > Streptomyces sp. NPDC000075. The sequence continues at coordinate 56,930 of NZ_JBEPFL010000026.1, read as the reverse complement.
GCCCTTGACGATGGCCTCGAAGGGCGCCAGGTAGAGCTCGCGCAGCGGGCGCGGGGCGATGGCGCAGTCGACGGTGAAACGTTCGGTCTCGGCGTCGTTGCCGACGAAGTGCTTGACGGTGGTGCCGACGCCGCCGTCCTGGACGCCCTGGACGTAGCCGGTGCCGATGGCCCCGGTCAGGTAGGGGTCCTCGGAGTAGCACTCGAAGTGGCGGCCGCCGAGCGGGGAGCGGTGCAGGTTGACGGTGGGCGCGAGGAGGACGTGGACGCCCTTGCGGCGGGCCTCCTGGGCCAGCAGCCGGCCGGCCCGGCGGGCCAGGGCCGGGTCCCAGGAGGCGGCGAGGGCGGTCGGCGAGGGCAGGGCGACGGAGGGGTCGTCGGCGGTCCAGCGCACGCCCCGGACGCCGATGGGGCCGTCGGACATGACCAGGGAGCCCAGCCCGATCTCCGGGAGGGCCGGCAGGGACCACATGTCCCGGCCGGCCAGGAGCCGGGTCTTGGCGTCGAGGTCCAGCTTGTCCAGGGCGGCCTCGACGGCGTCTTCGCGGAGCTGCTCGCTCGCGCGCTCGTCGGGGACCTGATCGGCAGCGGTCACGGCCGTGCCTCCTCGCTCTGTGGGTGGCGGTGCGGTGGGCCCATGGTGGACCTTCTCCTTGTAAGACGGTAGGTGTTGTGATGTTTTCGTAATGTACGGATGGCGTACGGTCGTACGACCGGCGGACGGGTCCGGTCGAAAGGGGTGCGGCGGGGCGATGGCCAGGGCGAAGAGCGAGGAGCGGCGCGGCGAGATCGTCCGCGCGGCGGTCGAGGTGATCGCGGAACGCGGCTACCGGGGCGCCTCCCTGGGCTCCGTCGCCGAGCGCGTGGGCCTGACCCAGCAGGGCCTGCTGCACTACTTCCCGACCAAAGAGGCCCTGCTGGTCGCCGTCCTGGAGGAGCGCGACCGCTGGGACACCGGCGGCGGCTCCCGCGCCTCCGCGGGCAGCTGGCGCCTGGACCTGCTGGCCTCACTGGTGGAGTACAACGCCATGCGCCCCGGCATCGTCCAGACCTTCTCCGCCCTGCTCGGCGAGAGCGTCACCGACGGCCACCCGGCCCGCGCCTTCTTCACCGAGCGCTACGCGCAGGTCCGCGAGGAGATGGCCGCCGTACTGCGCGCCGAGTTCGGCGAGCGCCTCCCCTCCGGCCTCACCCCGGAACAGGCCGCCCCGCTGCTGACCGCCGTCATGGACGGCCTCCAGTACCAGTGGCTGCTCGCCCCGGAATCGGTGGACATGCCCGCCGCGTTCCGCTCGTTCCTCACCCTGCTGCGGGGCCCCGGCGCATAGCCGCCCGCCCCCACCGGGCATCCTTTCCCCCGGACTTCGAGCGGGGGGACACGACATGGAGCCGGAAGAGCGCGAGAAGAAGGTCGCGTGGTCGGAACTCTTCTTCGACCTGGTGCTGGTGTTCGCCGTGACCCAGGTCTCGGCGCTGCTGCACCACGACCACGGCTGGGCCGGCACCGGCCGGGCCCTGATCGTGTTCATACCCGTCTACTGGGTGTGGGTGGGCAACACCGTCCACTCCAACACCCATGACGCCGACCGGCCCCTGGAGCGGCTCGGCCTCTTCGCCGCCGGACTGTGCGGCCTGCTGATGGCGCTGGCCCTGCCCGACGCCTTCGGGGACCGCGGACCGCTGCTGGCCGGCGCCTACTTCTGCGCCCGCCTGGTGCTCGCCGTCCTCGCGCACGGCCGCGGCCGCCGCCTGAGGCTCACCCCGGTCACCCTGTCGGTGCTGGTCAGCGGCCCCCTGCTGCTGGCCGGCTCGTTCCTCGACGGACCGGCCCGGATCGGGCTGTGGGCGCTGGCCGCCGCCGTGGACCTGGCCGCGCCCCGGCTGACCCGCCGCAACATGGTCCGCATCGCCTTCGACTCCGGCCACCTCGCCGAGCGGTTCGGCCTGTTCGTGATGATCGCGCTCGGCGAGTCCATCGTGGCCGTCGGCGCCCCCGTGGCCTCCTCCCCCGGGCTGGACACCGGCTCCCTCGCCGCCGTCGCCATGGCCTTCGCCCTCGTCTGCGGCCTGTGGTGGGTGTACTTCCACCTCGCGGCCGACGCCGTCCGGCACGGCCTGGAGACCGCCGCCGTACGCGCGGACGTGGCCCGGCAGGTCCTCTCGTACGGGCACCTCTCGCTGATCGCCTCGATCATCGCCGTCGCCGTCGGCATGGCCGAGGCCGTCGCCCGCCCCGGGGCCCGGCTCCCGCTCGGCGTCGCCGCCCTCCTCTACGGGGGCTGCGCCCTCTTCCTGGCCACCTTCGGGTACACCCGCTGGCACCTGTTCCGCTCCTGGTCGGTGACCCGGCTCGCGGCCTCCGCCGTCGTCCTGCTCCTGCTGCCGGCTGCCGTCCTGCTGCCCTCCCTGGCGGCGCTCGCCCTGCTGACGGCCGTGGTGACCGGGCTCAACCTGGTCGAGCTGGCCTTCGTCCGCCGCCGGGGACGGCTCCCCGGCGCCGCCCTGGCATCCTGACCGGCATGAAGATCGCCGCCGCCCAGCTGACCTGCACACCCGCCGACGTCACCGCGAACGCCGCGAACGCCACCGCCCTCGCCGCCCGGGCCCGGGACGAGGGCGCGGAACTCGTCGTCTTCCCGGAGTTCACGCTCACCGGCTACGAACTGGAGTCCCTCGCCGGGGACCCCGCCCTGTGGCTGGCCGACGCCGACGACCCCCGCCTGGACGGACTGCGCTCGTCCGGCATCGCGGTCGCCGTCAACGCCGCCCTGCGCACGGAGAACCCGCTGCCGGCCATCGCGACGCTGGTCTACGACGCGGACGGCGCGCACCTCACCACGTACGCCAAGCAGCACCTCTACCAGCACGAGCGGGGCGCCTTCACCCCCGGCACCGAGGACGGCCGCTTCGAACTCGGCGGCCTCCGCTTCTCCCTGGGCGTCTGCTTCGACAACCACTTCCCGGACCTGCCCGCCCGGGGCGCGGCCGACGGCTGCCGCGTCCACCTGGCGAGCTCCCTGTACGGCACCGGCGACGGTGTCGCCGAACGCGCCACCCTCTACCCGGGCATGGCGAAGGAACACGGCCTGTACGTGGTCCTCGCCAACCACGTCGGCCCGGCGGGCCCCTGGACGGGCTGCGGCGGCGCGGCGGTCTGGGCCCCCGACGGCACCCTCCTCGCCGAAGCGGACGCCCTCACCCCGGCGGTGGCCACGGCGGACGTCCCCTCGGTCTAGACCGAGTCGGGCAGCAGGTGCTTGGCGCCCCACTCCCCCAGGGACTCCAGGGCCCCGTTCAGCTCCTGGCCGAGCGGGGTCAGGGAGTACTCCACCCGGGGCGGGACCTCGTCGTAGACCTCGCGGTGGACTATGCCGTCCGCCTCCAGCTCGCGCAGCTGCGCCGCGAGGACCTTCTCCGACACCCCCGGCACCAGGCGGCGCATCTCACCGAACCGGAGACCCGGGCACTGGTCCAGCTCCCACAGGATCGAGACCTTCCATTTGCCGTCGATCACCGACATCGCCGCCGCGATCCCGCAGTGGTCCGCACCCGGCCTGCGCGTCAACGCCATCCCGTCCACCCCTCCCACCTGCTCGCTCACCCCGGGGTAACCACCCACTCCGAAGTGCGTACTTGAGCACCCGTCAGCCTGCCACCAGGCTAAACGGCATGACCGACAACGACACCCGGCACCGCCCGCTCACCCTCCTCGGCCTCGGCGACATGGGCACCGCCCTCGCCCGCACCTGGCTCGCCGCCGGGCACCCCCTCACCGTCTGGAACCGCACCCCCGCCAAGGCCGAGGCCCTGGCCGCCGAGGGCGCAGCCGTCGCCGGCAGCGCCGCCGCGGCCGTCTGCGCGAACACCCTGATCGTGCTCTGCCTGCTGGACGACGCGAGCATCGCCACCGTGCTGGACGGGGTCGACCTGACCGGCAAGGACCTGGTCAACCTCACCACCGGCACCCCCGCCGAGGGCCGGGCCCGGGCCGCCTGGGCCGAGGAGCGGGGCGCCCGCTTCGTGGACGCCGGGATCATGGCCACCCCGGCGATGATCGGCGTCCCGGAGGCCGGCGGGTACGTCTTCTACAGCGGCTCCCGCGCCCTCTTCGACACCCACCGGACCACCCTGGAGGTCCCGGCCGGCGCCCGCTACGTCGGCACGGACCCGGGCCACGCCGCCCTGCACGACGTGGCACTGCTGAGCGCGATGTACGGGCTGTTCGCCGGGATCTCGCACGCCTACGCGCTGATCGAGGGCGAGGACATCGCCCCGAAGGACCTGGCCCCGCTGCTCTCGGAGTGGCTGGGGGCGATGGGCTTCTTCGTCGGCAACGCGGCCGAGCGGCTGACCTCCCGGGACTTCACCAGCGGGGTGGTGTCCAACCTGGCCATGCAGGTCGCGGGCAGCGGCACGCTGCTGCGCACCGCCGCCGGCCAGGGGGTCAGCGCGGAGCTGATCGAGCCGTACCTGAACCTGATGCGGGAGCGGCTGGACGCCGACCCGGCCGCCCACGCGGGCGAGGACACGGTGGGGGCGATCACCCTGCTGCGGCGCGGGTCCGGGCGCTGAGGCGCCCGGGGCGCGGCCTCAGGAGGAGGAACGCGGGTCCGGGTTGTGGCCGTAGCCGGGGGCCTGGCCGTAACCGGGCTGAGCCGGGGCCTGGCCGTAGTCGTAGCCGTAGCCCTGCGCCGGGGGCTGGCCGTAAGGGGGCTGGCCGTAGCCCTGGCCCTGGCCCGGAGCGGGGGCCGCGTAGCCCTGGCCCTGGCCGGCGTAGCCCTGGCCCCCGTAACCCTGCCCGGGAGCCTGCGGGTACGCCTGGCCCGGCGCCTGGGCGTAGCCCTGGCCGTAGGACTGCTGGCCCGCACCGTAGGGCTGCTGGCCGCCGCCGTAGGGCCCGGCGTTCCCGTACGGGCCCGTCTGGCCGCCCTGAGCCTGATCCCGAGCGGCCTCGTCCTCCGCGTCGTCCGCGTCGTCCGCGGAACCGTCGGCCCCCACCAGGTCACGCGCCAGCAGGGTCGCCCCCGCCACCGCGCCCGGCATCAGGAAGACCGCGACGAACGGGATCAGGAACAGCAGGACCAGCGGCACGCCGAAGCCGAGGGCCGTCGCGCGCCGCCCGCGCAGCAGGACGAGCTGCTCGTCCAGGTCCACCCGGCGCCGCTGGAGGGCGACGGAGGTGAGCTCCTGGGTGAGGAAGAAGCCGGAGACGCAGAAGCCGATCGCCGGGACCACCGTCTGCCCGATCACCGGGATGAACCCGAGGGCGAAGAGCAGGATCCCGTAGAGCATCACCCGCACCAGCAGCCGCAGGCTGTCCCGGGCGGAGATCCACAGGTCCTCCCAGAACGAGCGCCCCGACTCCGGGACCTCGCCGCCCTCGGTACGGTCGACCTGCTCCGAGAGGGACTCGTAGAAGGGCTGCCCGACCAGCAGGGTCACGGCGGTGAAGGTGATCACCGACAGGAAGAGCCCGAGCGAGATGACCACGGCGGTCAGGAAGCCGCGGAAGAGGCCGAGCCAGGGCGAGGACCAGTCCGAGGCGAAGGGCGTCGCCCAGGCCGTGAAGTCGTCGGCGCCGTAGAACAGGCCGGTCAGCGCGGCGCCGTACAGCACCAGCGAGACCAGCCCCGGCAGCAGGCCGAAGCCCAGCCAGCGGCCGTTGCCGAACACCCATCTCTGTCCGGCCATCAGGTACCGGAAGCCCCCCGCAAGATCACGCATGCGGCCAGTTTACGGCGAAGGCCGCACCCCCCTGAGGGGGTGCGGCCTTCGTGAGCTGGGGCGCCGGCGTCAGGCGACGTTCAGCTCGACCGTGATGTTGCCGCGGGTCGCCTTGGAGTAGGGGCAGACCTGGTCGGCCTTCTCGACCAGGTCCTTCGCCACGGCGGCGTCCACGTTCGGGATCGAGGCGGTCAGCTTGACGATGATGCCGAAGCCCTCGTCGTTCTTGCCGATGCCGACCTCGGCGGTCACGGTGGAGCCGCTGACGTCGACGTTCTCGTTGCGGGCCACGACGCTCAGGGCACCCTGGAAGCAGGCGCTGTAGCCGGCGGCGAACAGCTGCTCCGGGTTGGTGCCGGCGCCGCTGCCGCCGAGCTCCTTCGGCGGGTTCACGACGACGTCGAGCCGGCCGTCGTTGGTGGCGACGCGGCCGTCACGGCCGTTCTCGGCGGTGGCGACGGCCGTGTACGCGACGTCGGACTGGGTGATGGACATGAAAGCGAATCCTCCAGATAGTCGCCGCGACTCGCGCCCACGATCGCGACGGTATGGAGGGAGCCTAACGGGTGAACGTGACGATCATCTTTCCGGTGTTCTCGCCGCGCAGCATTCCGAGGAAGGCGTCGGTCGCGTTCTCGACACCCTCGACGACCGTCTCGTCGTAGCGGAGCTCGCCGGAGGCCAGCCAGCCCGCGACGTCCTTGACGAACTGCGGCTGGAGGGCGGCGTGGTCCCCGACCAGGATGCCCTGAAGGCGCAGGCGCTTGCCGATGACCATCATCAGGTTGCGCGGGCCGGGGGCGGGCTCGGTGTCGTTGTAGCCGGCGATCGCACCGCACAGGGTGGCGCGGCCGTGGACGTTCATGGCGGAGATGGCGGCCTCCAGGTGGTCACCGCCGACGTTGTCGAAGTAGACGTCGACGCCGTCGGGGGCGGCCTCCTTCAGCTGCTCGGCGACGGGGCCGTTCTTGTAGTTGAAGGCGGCGTCGAAGCCGTACTTCTCCGTGAGGAGCGTCACCTTCTCGTCCGAGCCGGCGGAGCCGATCACCCGGGAGGCGCCCTTGATCTTCGCGAACTGGCCGACGAGGCCGCCGACGGCGCCCGCGGCGCCGGAGACGAAGACGGAGTCGCCCTCCTTGAAGGAGGCGACCTCGAAGAGGCCCGCGTAGGCGGTCAGGCCCGGCATGCCGAGGACGCCGAGGTAGGCGGAGAGCGGGGCGAGCGAGGCGTCGACCTTGGTGACGTGCCGCGCGTCGAGCTCCGCGTACTCGCGCCAGCCCAGCATGTGCAGGACGTGGTCGCCGACGGCGAAGCCCTCCGCGTCGGAGGCGACGACCTCGCCGACCGCGCCGCCCTGCATCGGCTCGTCGAGCTGGAAGGGCGGGATGTAGGACTTGGTGTCGTTCATCCGGCCGCGCATGTACGGGTCCACGGACATGTGGAGGTTGCGGACCAGGATCCGGCCGGCGCCGGGCTCGGCGGAGACGGGCACCTCACGGAGGGCGAAGTCCTCGGCCACGGGCCAGCCCTGCGGACGGCGGACGAGGTGCCACTCGCGGCTGACGGCGGGGATCTGAGACATGACGGCTCCAGGGAGAGGGGAGAGAAGTGAGGAGGGAAGTGGAATGCTTCACGACCTGAAACAACCATGCTCCTGGATATTTCATGTTGTCAAGCAAGTGGGTACCCTGGTGTCATGCCCACTCGTCGCGCAGACCCAGTGACCGTCGAGGTCGTCGAGCTCATCGGCGACGTCGTGGCCCGCTACCACATGGAGTACGAGGAGGCGGCCGCCCGCCACCAGCTCACCGGCGCCCAGGCGAAGGTCCTGACGCTGCTGTCGCTGGAGCCGCTGCCCATGCGCCGCATCGCGCAGAAGCTGCGCTGCGAGCCGTCCAACGTCACCGGAATCATCGACCGGCTGGAGACCCGCGGCCTGGTCGAACGCCGTCCGGACCCGGCCGACCGCCGGGTGAAGCTGGCCGCGCCCACCGAGGAGGGCGCCGAGACCGCGGAGCGGCTGCGCGAGTCGCTGGACTTCGCGCGCGAACCGCTGGCCGGGCTCTCCGCCGAGGAGCGCACGGCCCTGCGGGACCTGCTCAAGCGGATGCTGGGCTGAGATCCGGGGCCGGCCGCCCCGGCCCGCTCAGCAGAAGATCCAGAACACGCACGTCTCGGTCGGCTGGGGCTTCGGCTTGCCCGGCTTGGCCTTCGTCGGGGCCGGCTGCGGCGTGCCGGACGTTCCCGGCGACGGCTTCGCCGATCCCGTCGGTCTTACGGTCGCCCCGCCGCCGGAACCTTTCTGCGAGGGGGTCCCGGTCGGAGCGGAGGCGCTCACGCTCGGCCCCGACGGGGAGCCGCTCGGGCTCTCGCTGGGCCGCACGGGCTTCGACGGCCCGCCCGGGGCCTTCGGCAGGGCGGAGGGCGCGGCGGGCGCCTCGCTGGGGAGGGCGTCGGGCTGCTTGGGCCCGGAGTCGGTGAGCACGACCCGGTCGGCCCGGTCCACGCCCTCGTCGTCGCCCACGATCCGGGCCACGGCGATCGAGCCCCCGGTCGCGAGCACCAGGCCCAGGCCGACGGCCAGGGCGGTCCGCCCGCGCCTGCGGCGGGAGGCCGCGCGCTTGCGCGTCCCGGCGCGGCCCTCGTGGGGGGCGGTGAGTACGACGAGGGAGTCCGCGAACACCTCGGCCAGCGCGGGCTGCGGCTCTGGGGCGGGGGCGGGCGCGCCGGGCGCGGCAGCCACCAGTCGCTCGGCCGGGGTACCGCACCCGGCACACGCGAGTGCGCCATTGAGGTGCCTCTGACAGGCGGGGCAGAAGTAGTTCATGGCGCCCGCAGGCTATGCGGTCCCCGGCAACATAAGCATTCCGGGAGCGTGAGGATCCTGTGTGGAATCGTGGCCCCCATGACCGCTACCCCGGATCCGGGGCGCCGGGGAGCCTTCGGGCCGGGCGCCTTCCAGCTGGTGCTGCTGCGCAGGATGGCGGACTTCCAGCCCGGCCTCGCGGAGGCGGCCCGGCAGCGGCTGGGCGCCACCCTCGCCGAGCAGCGGGAGGCCAACCGGCGCTGGCAGGCGATGGCCCGATCTCCCCGCTCGCGCGGGGCGCTGGCCCGCTACCGGTCGGTGCTCGGGCCGCCGGAGTCGGCGGAGCGCCGCCGGATCGGGGACCTGGAGTGCGAGGCGCTGCTGTGGCCGCTGCCGCTCTGGCCGGAGCTGCGCTTCGAGGTGCTGGCCGCGCCGGACGGGGCGGTGTGGAACGAGTGGCTGGTGCGGGCCCCGGGCGCGCGGGGGCCCGTACTGGAGACGGCCGCCGACCTGCTGCCCTGGTCGGCGACGGTGGACGAGGTGGCCCGGGCCTTCGCGCCGGCCCGGCCGATGGAGGGCACCGCCCCGACGCGCTGGCGGCTGGCGTTCACCGCGTCGGGCCGGGCCCTGGTGGCGGAGTTCACGTACGGGCTGCTCCAGCGGGTGCAGCCGGCGGGAGAAGCGGGGGGCTAGGGTCGGCGGCATGACGACACCGGTGCTCCAAGCGGTCGAGGCGGACGGCACGGCCTGGGACGACCCCTCCGAGGAACAGCTGCACGACCTGCTGGCCGACATGAGCCTCGGGTCGCGGTTCGTCATCGTGCGGCGGCTCGGCCTGGAGCCCGCCGACCAGTACTACATGCAGGTCTTCCTCAACGACGACCTGAGCTACCAGGTGGAGTACCGCGAGGGCGGCCCGGACCGGCACTTCCAGGCCTGGGTGCCCCGTACGCACGAGGTCTTCGCGGTGGAACCCGTGGCCGAGGTGGTCCGGGGCTGGGCCTGTGGGCGGCCCGGCTGGCGCGACGCCCTCTCCTGGGTTCCGTGGTCACCCGAGGAACCCTGCGCCCGGCACCACCCCCTCGCGGACACCCCCTAGGAGCGCAGGAAGGCGCGGACGCCGGCCGAGGTGGCGTCGTCGCCGAGCAGGTCGTTGTGCTTGAGGCAGCCGACCGGCGTGTTCAGGGCCCCCGCGAGCGGGACGCTGGCGTCCGGGTTGACCACCTCGTCGCAGTCCGACCAGAAGGTCGCGTACTTCACCGCGCCGGGGGTCTCGTCGCCGGAGGCGAGGTTCTTCACCACGTAGGAGCCCGGGGTCATGTCCCGGCAGGCCTGGTCCCACAGGGCGCAGGCCCAGGCGGTGGAGGTGCCGTGGTTGGGGCCGGCCAGTGAGACCCAGTGGTCGACGGCCGCCGTCCCGCCGCCGTACTTGACGTACCAGCGGCTGACGAGCGAGCCGAAGGAGTGGCCGACGATGTCCACCCGGGCCGCGCCGGTCTGGCGGCGGACCTCGTCCACATAGGCGGCGAGGCGGCCGGAGAGCACCTCGTTGACGGACTGGTGGGTGTCGTAGCCGAAGGAGAAGAGCTCGGAGTCCGCGTACCCGTCGGCGCGCAGGTCCTCGCGGAGGGAACCCCAGACGCCCGGGTCGGCGTTGTATCCGTGGACGAAGACCACCGGATTGCGGGCGGCGGCGGGCCCGGCGGTCGCGGCCTGGGCTGGGACGGGCGCGAGAAGGGTGAGGCAGAGGGTCAGGAGCGCCAGGAGTTTCTGGCGGGGCGTCAGCATCGGGTCCCCTTTACCTTGTTACGCACGGGTAGCGCGGATGGTGCGCGCATGGTGCTGCCTGTCGGTACAGAAATCCACCCCCGTGCAGCACGCCCGTCCCCTGCGACACGCCCCGGCCGGAGCATTCCAGCAGGCGATATGTCCTATTAACCCGAGAAAATATGGATTGCGACCGGCGTCCGTCGGTCCCTTCTGCACCAGCGCTCTCGGGAGGACCTGCCGTGACCGTCAGTCTTGAGCAGTTGCGCCGCTGCCACGTCGCCGTCGACCTGGGAGCCGCGAGGACCCGCGTCTACGTGAAGGGCGCCGGACTCGTCGTCGACGAGCCCAGCGTCGCCGCCGTCAACACCCGTACCGGCGCCCTCATCGCCGTCGGCACCTTCGCCGAACGGATGACGGGCCGCACGCCCGACTACATCCGCGTCGTCCGCCCCGTCTCCGGCGGCACCGTCGTCGACATCGAGATGGCCCAGCGGATGCTGCGTCACCTCCTCGGCGAGAAGCTGCGCCGCGCCCTGCGCCGCAAGCCCCGGCTGCGCGCCGCCTGCTGCACCCCGCACGACGCCGACCCGCTGGCCCAGCGCGCGGCCGTCGAGACGATGGTCGGACTGGGCGCCCGGCGCGTCGAACTGGTCGACACCCTGATCGCGGCGGCCGTCGGCTGCGGCCTGCCCGTGGAGCAGCCGACCGCGACGATGATCATGGTGTGCGGGGCGGCGGCCACCCAGGTCGCGGTCCTCTCCCTCGGCTCGATCGTCACCGCCGAGCGCATCCCCGTCGGCGGCGAGGCCATCGACCACGCGGTGGTCCAGCACCTGCGCCACGCCCACGAGCTGATGCTGCCGAGCCAGGCCGTCCGTCCCCTCCAGCTGGCCCTGCACGGCAACGGCATCACCCCCGACGGCCCCGCCTCCACCCTGATCCACGGCCGCGACGTGGCCACCGGGCTGGCCCGCTCCGTCCACGTGGACACCGCCGCCGTGCGCGACGCCATCCACACCCCGCTCACAGCCGTCCTCGACGGCATCGGCAAGGTGCTGCGCGACTGCCCGCCCGACCTGGTCGCGGACCTGACGGACCGGGGGATCATGATGGTGGGCGGCAGCGCCCTGCTGCCGGGGCTGGACCAGATGCTGCGGGATTCGACGGGAATGCCCGTGGCCATCGCGGAGCGGCCCGACGTGTGCGCCGTCCTGGGTCTCGGCGCGATGCTCGAAGGGAAGATCGCCCCGATGGTCCTCAACCCGCTGGCCGAATGACGCGGAACCCCGCTGACGGAGACCCGGACGCGGCCCCCGACCGGGAGCCGGGTCCGGGCGGCGGTGCGGCCCCGGAGCCGGGCGGGCTGGTCGCGGACGCGGCTCCGTCCAGCCTCCCGGTGCTGCTGGACGCCGTCCTCAGCGTCGGCTCGGAGCTCGAACTCCAGGCCACCCTCCAGCACGTCGTGGACTCCGCCGCCGACCTGTGCGGGGCCCGCTACGGCGCGCTCGGCGTCGTCGACCCCGAGCGCGGCCGGCTGACCCAGCTGTTCACCTCCGGCATGACCGAGGCCGAACGGGCCGCGATCCCACGGCTGCCCGACGGCCGCGGCGGCGTGCTCGGCGCGCTGATCACCGACCCCCGGCCGCTGCGCCTGGACGACCTCACCCGCGACCCCCGCTCGGCCGGCTTCCCGCCCGGGCACCCGCCCATGCACAGCTTCCTGGGCGTGCCCATCCGCGTCCACACGGAGGTCTTCGGGAACCTCTACCTCACCGAGAAGCGCGGCGGCCCCTTCACCGACGAGGACCTCGCGCTGATGCGGGTCCTGGCCTCACAGGCCGGGATAGCGATCGGCAACGCCCGGCTGTACGAGACCGCGCGCCGCCGGGAGCGCTGGATCGAGGGCGCGGCCGCCGTCACCACCACCCTGCTGGCGGGACGCCCGGCGGCCGACGCCCTGATGTGCGTCGCCGAACGCGCCCGGCTGCTCGCCGACGCTGCGGCCGGCGTGGTGCTCCAGCCGACCCCGGCGGGCGGCATGGAGATCGTCGCCGCCTCCACCCACGGGGACCCCGGCGACCTGATCGGCACGACCATCGCCCCGGGCTCGCCGGTGCTGGTGCAACTGCTGGGCGGGGAACCCGTCTTCATAGAGGACTCCGCGACCGACCCCCGGATGACCACGCACGTGCGCAAGCGCTTCGGGCCGAGCATGATGCTGCCGCTCCAGAGCGGCGGCCAGCTGATCGGCACCCTCGCCCTGCCCAGGGCCCGGGGCGGACGCCCGTACGACGCCGTGGACCGGCTGCTGGCCTCCCAGTTCGCCTCCCAGGCGGCCCTGGCCCTCGTCCTGGCCGACGCGCAGCACGACCGCGAGCAGCTCGCCGTCTACGAGGACCGCGACCGCATCGCACGCGACCTGCACGACCTGGTGGTCCAGCGGCTGTTCGCGACGGAGATGATGCTGGAGAGCACCCGCCGGCGCTCCTCGAACGCCCCGACCGGGGACGCGGAGAACGTCGGCGACGAGCTCAGCCGGGCCGTGGACGAGCTGGACTCCACGATCCAGGAGGTCCGCACGGCCATCTTCGCCCTCCAGCAGCCGCCGACGGACGCGCCGACGACCTTCCGGGGCCGGGTGCTCAGGGAAACCGGCGGGGCCGCCGTCCTGCTCGGCTTCCAGCCGTCCGTGCACTTCGCGGGCGCGGTGGACGCCCTGCTCCCGGACCGCGTGACGGACGCCCTGCTGTCCACCCTCCGCGGCGCCCTTGCGGCGGCCCACCGCCGCAGCGGTGTCACGTCGATCGAGGTCGAGGTCGACGCCACCCCCTCCCGCGTCCGCCTCACGGTCTCGGACGACGGCCACACGGAGACGGGCACCCGGGGGACGACGGTGACGTGGGAGTCGAGGTTGTAGGGGTTGCAGGTCTTGTAGGGGTTGCAGGGCTTGTAGGGATCGCGGCCCGGCGGGAAACGGCTGCCCGCCCAGCCACCCGCGCCTACCCTGGCCGTGTGACGACCCGTCTCTCGGCCCGTGCCGCCATCGCCGCCCTGACCGACCCCGGGAGCTTCGAGGAGTTGCCCGCGCCTCTCGCGGAGTATCCCGACGACGACGGGCCGCTCGGCTGGGAGGGGTACGACGCCTCACGGGCCCGGGCGACCGCGCGGACCGGGGAGCGGGAGTCCGTCGTCACCGGGGCCGCCCGGATCGGCGGCCGCGAAGCCGTGCTCGTCTCCTTCGAGTTCGGGTTCCTCGGCGGCAGCCTCGGCCGGCGTACCGGGGACCGGCTGGAGGCCGCTTACGCGCACGCCCGCGAGCGCCGTCTGCCGCTGGTCTCCCTGATCGCCACCGGCGGGTCCCGTATGCAGGAGGGGATGCTCGCGCTGGCGCAGCTCCAGCGCGTGGCCCGCCAGTGCGTGCTGACCCGGGCCGCCGGGCTGCCCCAGATCGCGGTGCTGCGCGACCCCACCACCGGTGGCGGGTGGGCCACCCTCGGGGCGGGGGCCGACGTGGTGCTGGCGCTGCCCGGGGCGCAGGTCGGCTTCGCCGGGTCCCGGGTGCGGCCGGCCGACGCCGATCCGGCGGCCTACACCGCCGAGGGGCAGTACGCCGCCGGGCACGTCGACGCCGTCGTCCCTGCGGCGCAGCTCCCCTCGGCGGTCGGGGACTGGCTGCGGGTGCTGGCCGCGCCCCGCGCCGCCGGGCCGGTGGAGCCCCCGGCGGCGCTGGGCGGCGTCACGCCCCCGCTGACCGGCTGGGACGCCGTCCGGCAGGCCCGGCGGCCCGAGCGCCCCCGCGCGGAGGCGTACCTGGACGCGTACTTCGAGCTGCGGCTGCCGCTGCGCGGGGACCGCGCCGGGGCCGCCGACCCGGGGATGCTGTGCGGATTCGGGCTGCGGGAGGGCCGGGCGGTCGCGTACGCCGCCCAGTGCGGCACCGCCACCCGCCCGGCGGGCTACCGTACGGCCGCCCGCGTGATCCGGCTCGCGGACCGGCTCGGCGTGCCGGTGCTCACCCTGGTCGACACCCCGGGCGCGGCCAACGACGCCGCCGCCGAGCACGCGGGAGCCGGCCCGGCCATCGCGGACTGCTTCGCGGCGGTCGCGGCGGCCACCGTCCCCGTGACGACCCTGCTGATCGGCGAGGGCGGCTCCGGCGGGGCGCTCGCCCTGGCGGCACCCGGGAACACCTGGGTGACCCCGGACGGCTACTTCTCCGTCATCGCCCCCGAACTGGCGGCGGCCATCCTCAAGCGCCCGCCCGAGGAGGCCCCGGCCACGGCGGACCAACTCCGCATCCGCCCCCAGGACCTGGTCGCCCTCGGCGTGGCCCGGGGCATCGTGGGCCCGCACCCGTAGGCCGGCCCCGGCCCCGAACGTCACGCCCCCACGGCCCTCGGCCGTCACCCCTCCCCCACCGGCGCCGCCCCCACTCGAACCAGGGCCCCGGGGCAGGTCCCGGCGTCCCGTCCGGCCCGGAAATCGCGTGCGCGGCCGCGGGGCGCCCTGACAGGCTTCGCCGCATGGACGTGCGACTCGAACCCTGGTCGGAAGCCGTGCTGGAACTCCTGCGGCAGATCAACACCCCGCAGATGCGCCACCACGTCGGCGGCCCCGAGTCCGAGGAGCAGCTACTCGTCCGGCACCGCCGCTACCTCGCCCTGCCGGAGTCCGGCCGGGGCTGCATGTTCGCCGTCCTGCTCGATGGCGAGATGGCGGGCAGCATCGCCTACCACCGGCGCGACTGGCGGGGCAAGGAGGTCTTCGAGACCGGCTGGAACGTGCTCCCCGCCCACCAGGGCCGGGGCGTGGCGGCCGCGGCCGGCGCCGCTCTGATCGCCGTCGTACGCGGGATCGCGCACCGGCCCGGCAGCCCGCGCGCCCTGCACGCCTTCCCCTCGGTCGAGAACGCCCCCTCGAACGCCCTCTGCAACCGCCTCGGCTTCACCCTCCTCGGCCCCTGCGACTTCGAGTACCCGGCCGGCAGCGGAACCCTGATGCGCAGCAACGACTGGCGCCTGGACCTCACCGCCCCCGCCCCCGCCGGCGGCCCCGAGGCCTGACGAGCCGGCCCCGAAGCCGCTACGGCCGACGCGCCGGGAGCCGTACGTCCACCCGGTACAGCCGGGTGATCGGCTGCGGGAGTTCGTTGTCGAACTCGCGCGTGAAGCCCCGTTCCAGGACGATCAGCCGCCCGTCCCGGACCGCCGCGAGCTCGGCGATCCCGTGGCCCGCGTCGACGGCGTACGCGTACTGGCGGCCCAGGACGAACTCCCCGTCGCCGCGCCGCTCCCAGGTCTGGCTCCGCTGGAGGGTGCGCCCCCGCGCGTCCTTGCCGTCCCCGGCGAGCGGGCGCCTCCAGACCCTCCCGCCACACCTCCGGCCGGCCCTCCCCTACGCCTCCGGCGACCGCGAGTCGTAGCGGGCGAAGGACCGCCACCGCGCGGCCAGCAGCCCCAGCACCACCACGCACGCGAGACCGCCGCCGGTGATGGCGACGGCCGGGGAGGTGAGGTCGGCGACCGTGCCGGCCAGGAAGTCCCCGAGCCGGGGTCCGCCGGCGACGACCACGATGTACACGCCCTGGAGCCGGCCCCGCATCCCGTCCGGGGTCGCGGTCTGCATCATCGTGGAGCGGAACACCATGGAGATGGTGTCGGCGCATCCGGCCAGCGCGAGGAAGAACAGCCCCAGCCAGAGGCTGCGGGTCATCCCGAAGACGGCGATGGCCAGCCCCCACGCCGCCACCGACAGCAGGATCGCCAGCCCGTGCCGCCGGATCCGCCCCTGCCAGCCGGAGAACACCCCGCCGAGCAGCGCGCCCACGGCGGGGGCGGCGACCAGCAGGCCGACGGTCTTGGCGTCGCCGCCGTACCAGAGGACGGCGATGGCCGGGAACAGCGCCGTCGGCTTCGCGAAGATCATCGCCGCCATGTCGGAGAAGAAGTTCATCCGCAGGTTGGGCCTGGTCCCCAGGAAGCGCAGCCCGTCCATCACCGAGGCCCGCCCCTTGCGCCCCTCCGGCAGCATCGCCGGCAGCCGCCACATGGCGTACAGGGCGGCGATGAAGGTCACCGCGTCGATCAGGTAGGCCGCCTGGTAGCCCCACCAGCCGACGATCAGGCCGCCCAGCACCGGGCCCAGCATGGTCCCGGAGGTCATGGTGACGGAGCCCAGCGCGTTGGCGGCGGGCAGCTGCTCGGGCGGGAGCAGCTTGGGGATCATGGCCGAGCGGGCCGGCCCGTTCAGCGCCCCGCAGACGGCCTGGAGGGCGACGACGGTGTAGAGCAGCCAGACCCGGTGGTAGTCGAGCAGGGCCGCGGCGGCCAGGCCCGAGGACAGGACGGTGAGCCCGATCTGGCTGTAGAGGCCGAGCTTGCGCCGGTCCACGGTGTCGGCGATGGCGCCCCCGTAGAGGCCGAAGACGACGAGGGGGACGAGCGAGAAGAGACCGACGAGGCCGACGGAGAAGCTGGAGCCGGTGATCTCGTAGACCTGGAGCGAGATGGCCAGGGCCGTCATGGCCTGGCCCATCCAGGAGATGGTGCCGCCCACCCAGAGCCGCCGGTAGTGGGCAGAGGTGCGCAGCGGGGTCAGATCGGCGAACACGCGTCGCTTCGGTCGGGGCGGGGAGGCGATACCAGTCACACGGGATGCTAACCACCCCTGTCTAGGGCGTCCCTGGAGTCCGGAGCGCGTTCACCCACGCGCAACGTACGACCCACCCGTACCGGGTGTTTCAGGATGGGATCGGGCTTGCCGCTAACTCGCCATTATCACCCGACATTTGACCGGATCGGCCTTGTCCCCGCGCCGCCTGTTCGGCCCATGATGAAAGACTCGTATGTCCAGGGAGGCGTAGTGATCGATCCTGGCAACAGCACCACGAGCACCAGTGACACCGGCCCCGCGGGCCCCAGCCTGCGCACCGCGGACGGTGTCACCACCCCTCTCACGGTCGGGGTCGAGGAGGAGTTCCTGCTCGTCGACGAGCGCACCTTACGGGTGGTCCCGGCGGCGCCGCTCGTCCTGGCCACCGCGGCCGGGCTCCCGGCACAGCTGCACCCCGAGGGGACCCGGTACCAGGTGGAGATCTCCACCCCGGTCGCCGATTCGGCGATCACCCTGCGCGAGGAGCTCGCCACCTTGCGGCGGACCCTCGCCGCGGCGGCCCGCGAGCACGGCTGCCGGCTGCTGGCCGCCCCCTCGCCCGTCGTGGCCGTCGAAGGCCCGCTGCACCTGACCGACGACGAGCCGCGCCAGCGCGAGCAGCACCGCCGGTTCGGCGCGCTGACCGACACCCTGGTCAGCTGCGGCCGCCACATCCACATCGGCACCCTCGACGTGGACACGGCGGTGGCGGTGTCCAACCGGGTCCGTCCCTGGCTGCCCACGCTGATCGCGCTGGCGGCCAATTCCCCCTTCTGGGGCGGCCGTGACACCGGCCACTCCAGCTGGCGGGCGATGGCCTGGTCGGGCTGGCCCTCGGCGGGTCCGCCCCCGCACTTCCCGTCCACGGCCCACTTCCGGCGCTCGGTGCAGACCCTGCTCGGCTCCGGGGCCGCCCTGGACACCAAGATGGTCTACTGGGACCTCCGCCCCTCCGGGAACTGGCCCACGCTCGAGATCCGGGCGCCCGACATGTCCCCGGACATCGACACGGCCGTGCTCCAGGCCGAGCTGGGCCGCGCCCTGGTCTCCTCGGCGCTGCGGGACATCGCGGAGCAGCGGCCCGACCGGCCCGTACGCGACGAGGTCCTGCGCCTCGCGCGGTGGCGGGCGGCGCACGACGGCCTGGAGGGCTTCGGCCTGGACCCGTACACGGGCGCCGAACTCCCGGCGGCCGACCTGGCGGAGGCCCTGCTCGACCTGGTGGCCCCGGACCTGGCCGCCGCCGGCGACCTGGACCACGCGGCCCGGACCCTGGGCGGACTGCTGCGCGCCGGCTCGGGCGCGGCCCGGCAACGGGCGGCCTTCGCCCGCCGTCAGGACCTGACGGACGTACTGCGCCACCTGGTGGAGGAGACCGAGAAGTTCTGACCCCGCCGCCGGGGCCCCGGGGCCGCAGGCGCCGACGCGCGCACCTGCGGCCCCTTCGCCGTGTCGTGGTGCTCCTCACACCCCCGGAACGCACGAGCGCCCCGGCCCAGATGTACTGGGGCGGGGCACTGATGACGCCGACGGCACCTGCCGCAACGTTTCTGCGGGACGGGCCTCGTGGTGGGGCGGGTGGGACTCGAACCCACGGCCGACGGATTATGAGTCCGCTGCTCTAACCGGCTGAGCTACCGCCCCTTCACGGCGTGGCGCGTACATGTGTGCGCGCCGTCTGCCGCAGCATAGCCGCTCATACGATCTCCTGCTTCGGATGCCCCGCAAGATCGGCTTCGCTTGTTCAGAGAGACCGCGCTGAGCGCTGCCCGGTTCCAGGTCCGGGGCAAAAAAGAAGAGGACCCGACCGGGCCCTCTTCCCTTCCTGCTCCCCCGACTGGACTCGAACCAGTAACCTGCCGGTTAACAGCCGGCTGCTCTGCCAATTGAGCTACAGGGGACCGCGCTCCCCCGACTGGACTCGAACCAGTAACCTGCCGGTTAACAGCCGGCTGCTCTGCCAATTGAGCTACAGGGGATTGCTACGGTGCCACGAACAGCCCACCTCCGGCCTTGCCGGGGGGCGAGTGCCCGTTGCGAGTCATAGATTAGCGCAAGCAGGGGGGTGCTCCGCCAATCGGTATCGCCAGCCGGCCGGGCACCGACACGACGAAGGGTGGCAGGCATGCGGTACAAGGTCACGTTCCTCGCCGGAGTGGCCCTCGGCTACGTGGTGGGAACGGCCGCGGGACGCGAGCGGTACGAGGCGATGAGGAAGTCCGCGCGGCGGGTCGCGCAGAACCCGGTGGTGCGCAACGCCGCCGAGACGGCGGGGCAGAGCGGGCGCGCGTTCGCCGGCAAGGCGTTCGCCGCCGTCGGCGACAAGGTCGGCGACGTCCTGCCGCCCTCCGTGGCGAAGCGGGTGCCCGGGCTGCGGGAGCGGGGGCAGGGGTACGAGGACGAGTGGGGAACCAGCAACACCTGACCCTGCTGGTCAGGTCGCCCGGTGGGGCAGAATTCTCCGCATGGGGATAGTCGCCGGGCTGGACAGCTCTTCCGCCTTCACTCGCATCGTCGTCTGTGACACGGACACGGGCGCCGTGCTGCGCCAGGGCTACGCACCCCATCCGCCGTCAGCGGGCGAGCCGGTGCCGGGCGAGAGCGACCCGCAGGCCTGGCTGCTCTCGCTCGGCGAGGCCGCCGGCGGCGGGCTCCTGGAGGGCGTCCAGGCCATCGGGGTCTCCGCGCGGCGCGGCCTGCTGGCACTGGACGCACAGGGCGCCCCGGTCCGGCCCGCCCTGGTCGGCAACGACAAGCGCGGCCAGGTCGCCGCGGCCGACCTGGCCGAGGCCCTCGGCGGCAAGGCCGCCTGGACGGCGGCCGTGGGCTCGGTCCCGCACCCCGCGCAGCCGATAGTGAAGCTCGCCTGGCTGGCCCGTACCGATCCCGAGGCCGCGCGCCGGGTGGCGGTGCTGATGTCCCCGCACGACTGGCTCGTCTGGCAGCTGCTGGGCCGGCCCGCCCGCCGCACCACCGACCGGGCCGACGCCTCCGGGACCGGGTACTGGTCGGCGGCCACCGGCTCCTACCGGCCGGACCTGGTCGAGCTGGCGCTCGGGCACCAGGCGCTGCTGCCCGAGGTGCTCGGCCCGTGCGACGTCGCCGGGGTGACCCCGGAGGGGCTGCTGATCTCCGCCGGGACCGGGGAGACCACGGCGGCCGTGCTCGGGCTGGGCCTGGGGCCGGGGGACGCGGTGGTCTCGCTGGGGGCCACCGGTTCGGTGATGGCCGTGCACCACGAGGCCCTCACCGAGCCGAACGGGCTGATCACCTCCCTCGCCGACGCCGGCGGCATGCACCTGCCGGTGGTGAACACCTCCAACGCCGTACGGACCCTGCGCGGCACCGCCGACATGCTGGGCACCGACCTGGAGGGGCTCAGCATGCTCGCGCTGAAGTCGACGCCCGGTGCACACGGACTCGTACTCCTGCCGTACCTGGACGGCGAGCGCACCCCGAACCTGCCGCACACCGCCGGGACCCTGTCCGGGCTGCGCCGGGACTCGATGAAGCCGGAGCACCTGGCGCGGGCCGCGTTCGAGGGGATGCTGTGCGGGCTGGTGGACGCCCTGGACGTGCTGCGGCACCGGGGCGTGGGGATCCGGCGGGTGTTCCTGCTGGGCGCGGCGGCCGAGCTGCCCGCCGTACAGGCCGCCGCTCCGGGGCTGTTCGGGACGCAGATCGTCGTGCCCGCCCCGGCGGACTACGCGGCGCTGGGCGCGGCCCGGCAGGCGGCGTGGGCGCTCGGGGTGCAGCAGGGCACGCTGGCCCCGCACACCCCTCCGCTGTGGCCGGCCCCGGCCGCGCAGGTCTTCGAGCCGGGCGAGGACTTCGCCGCCTGGCAGGCGGTGCGCCAGCAGTACGTCACCACCCGGGAGCAGCTGCACCCGGGCGCCTTCTGAGCCGCCCGGGACGGGGCGCGCACCGCCCGTCCGACCCCTTGCTGCCGCGAATCCGGGGCGCAAGGGGACCTTGGCACGAGGCGCCCTACTCCTTTTGACCCGGCTTTGCGAAAAGCGGTAGGGATCAGGCCGCCGCTTGGCACAAGATGGAGTGAACCCCCTCGATCTTGCCTACCGGAGCCTGCGCGTGCTCATACGACTTCTGCGGACGTACTTGCGTCCGCACCGGAAACCCATCGCCGCACTGGTGCTGCTGCAACTCCTGCAGACCAGTGCGAGCCTCTACCTGCCCACCCTCAACGCCGACATCATCGACAACGGTGTCGTCAACGGTGACACGGGTTACATCCTGCGCTTCGGCGCGCTGATGCTCGGTGTCTCGCTGGTCCAGCTCACCTGCAACGTCGGGGCCGTCTACTTCGGTGCGCGGACCGCCGCCGCGCTGGGCCGGGACCTGCGGGCCGCCGTCTTCGACCGGGTGCAGAGCTTCTCCGCCCGCGAACTGGGCCAGTTCGGCGCGCCCTCGCTGATCACCCGGACGACCAACGACGTCCAGCAGGTGCAGATGCTGGCGCTGCTGACCTTCACGCTGATGGTCTCGGCGCCGATCATGTGCGTCGGCGGCATCGCGATGGCGCTCTCCCTGGACGTGAAGCTGTCGGGCGTGCTGCTCGCCGTCGTCCCGGTGCTGGGCGCGTCGGTCGGGGCGATCGTCTGGAAGACGCGTCCGCTGTTCCGCCGGATGCAGGTGCGCCTCGACGTGGTCAACCGGGTGCTGCGCGAGCAGATCACCGGCAACCGCGTGATCCGCGCGTTCGTCCGCGACGGCTACGAGGAGGAGCGCTTCCGCGGGGCGAACACCGAGCTGACCGGGGTCTCGCTGGCCTCGGGCCGGCTGCTCGCGCTGATGTTCCCCGTCGTCATCATGGTCGTGAACATCTCCAGCGTGGCCGTCATCTGGTTCGGCGCGATGCGCGTGGACGGCCGGGAGATGGAGATCGGCCAGCTGACGGCCTTCCTCGCCTACCTGATGCAGATCGTGATGGCCGTCATGATGGCCACCTTCATGTTCATGATGGTGCCGCGTGCCGAGGTCTGCGCCGAGCGCATTCAGGAGGTCCTGGACACCGAGTCCAGCGTGGTCCCGCCGGCCGACCCGGTGCGCACGCTGTCCGTGCGCGGGCGGCTGGAGCTGCGCGGCGCCGACTTCCGCTACCCGGGCGCCGAGGCTCCGGTGCTGCGCGGGGTGGACCTGGTGGCCCGCCCCGGCGAGACGACGGCGGTGATCGGTTCCACCGGCAGCGGGAAGTCCACGCTGCTGGGCCTGGTGCCGCGGCTGTTCGACGTGACCGGCGGCGAGGTCCTCGTCGACGGTGAGGACGTGCGCCGGCTGGACCCGCAGCTGCTGGCCAGGACGGTCGGCATGGTCCCGCAGAAGCCGTACCTGTTCTCCGGGACCGTCGCCTCCAACCTGCGCTACGGGCGCCCGGACGCGACGGACGAGGAGCTGTGGCGGGCCCTGGAGGTGGCCCAGGCCAAGGAGTTCGTCTCCGCGCTGGAGCACGGCCTCGACGCGCCCATCACCCAGGGCGGCACGAACGTCTCCGGCGGCCAGCGCCAGCGTCTGGCGATCGCCCGGACGCTCGTGCAGCGCCCCGAGATCTACCTGTTCGACGACTCCTTCTCGGCGCTGGACTACGCGACGGACGCGGCGCTGCGCGCGGCGCTGGCCCGTGAGACGCAGGAGGCGACGGTGGTCATCGTCGCCCAGCGGGTCTCCACGATCCGCGACGCCGACCGGATCATCGTCCTCGACGAGGGCCAGGTGGTCGGCGAGGGCCGGCACCACGAGCTGATGGCCGGCAACGAGACCTACCGGGAGATCGTGCTCTCCCAGCTGACGGAGGCGGAGGCCGCATGAGCGGGCCCGGAGGACGGATGATGACGGGCTCGCCCCAGAGGTCCCTGGACTTCAAGGGGTCGGGCAAACGGCTGCTGGGGCAGCTGGCGCAGGACAAGGCGAAGCTGTGGGGCATGGTCGCTGCCGTGGTCGGCAGCGTCGGCTGTTCGGTGGTCGGGCCGAAGATCCTGGGCGAGGCCACGGACCTGGTGTTCGCGGGCATCGTCGGCCGGGAGATGCCCGCGGGCCTGACCAAGGAGCAGGCGCTGGAGGGGCTGCGTGCCAAGGGGCACGGCGGCATGGCCGACATGCTGGCGGGCACCGACTTCACGCCGGGCGAGGGCATCGACTTCGGGGCCGTCGGGGTCGTGGCGCTGTGGGCGCTGGCGGTGTTCGTCATGGCGGCCCTGCTGATGCTGGTCGCGACGAGGCTGTCGAACCTCGTGCAGAACGGCATGGTGTTCCGGATGCGCGAGGAGCTCCAGGCGAAGCTGTCGCGGCTGCCGCTGTCGTACTTCGACCGGCAGAAGCGCGGTGAGGTGCTGAGCCGGGCGACGAACGACATCGACAACATCGGGCAGACGCTCCAGCAGACGCTGGGTCAGCTGATGAACTCGCTGCTGACGATCGTCGGCGTGCTGGCGATGATGTTCTGGATCTCCCCGCTGCTGGCGCTGGTGGCGCTGGCGACCGTGCCGGTGGCCATGGTGGTCGCGGCGAAGATCGGCAAGAAGTCGCAGCCGCAGTTCGTGGCGCAGTGGAAGAGCACCGGCGCGCTGAACGCGCACGTCGAGGAGATGTACTCCGGCCACGCGCTGGTGAAGGTCTTCGGGCGGCAGAAGGAGTCGGCGGAGCTCTTCGCCGAGCAGAACGAGGCGCTGTACCGGGCCTCGTTCAGGGCGCAGCTGGTCAGCGGCGTCATGCAGCCGGTGATGTTCTTCATCTCGAACATCAACTACGTGCTGGTGGCGGTGGTCGGCGGTCTGCGGGTGGCCTCGGGCACCCTGTCGATCGGTGACGTGCAGGCCTTCATCCAATACTCGCGCCAGTTCTCGATGCCGCTGACGCAGGTGGCCTCGATGGCGAACCTGGTGCAGTCCGGCGTCGCCTCGGCGGAGCGGGTGTACGAGCTGATGGACGCTCCCGAACAGGAGCCGGACGCCGAGGTCCCTGAGCGTCCGGAGGTGCTGCGCGGACAGGTCGTCCTCGACAAGGTGGCCTTCCGCTACGAGCCGGACAAGCCGCTGATCGAGAACCTCTCGCTGCGCGTGGAGCCGGGGCAGACGGTCGCGATCGTCGGTCCGACCGGCGCGGGCAAGACCACGCTGGTCAACCTGCTGATGCGGTTCTACGAGGTGACGGGCGGCGAGATAGCCCTCGACGGGGTGGACATCGCGAAGATGACCCGTGAGGAGCTGCGCTCCGGGATCGGCATGGTCCTCCAGGACACCTGGCTGTTCGGCGGGACCATCGCGGAGAACATCGCGTATGGCGCCGCGCGCGAGGTCACGCGCGCCGAGATCGAGGAGGCGGCGCGGGCGGCCCACGCGGACCGGTTCGTCCGTACGCTGCCCGACGGCTACGACACGGTGCTCGACGACGAGGGCGCGGGTGTCAGCGCCGGCGAGAAGCAGCTGATCACCATCGCCCGGGCGTTCCTGTCGGACCCGGTGATCCTGGTGCTCGACGAGGCGACGAGCTCGGTGGACACCCGTACCGAGGTGCTGATCCAGAAGGCGATGGCGCGCCTGGCGCACGGCCGTACGTCCTTCGTGATCGCGCACCGGCTGTCCACGATCCGCGACGCGGACGTGATCCTGGTGATGGAGAACGGCTCGATCGTGGAACAGGGCACGCACACGGAGCTGCTGGCCGCCGGGGGCGCGTACGCGCGGCTGTACGCGGCGCAGTTCGCGCAGGCGGTGGCCGAGGTCGACTGACCGGCGCCGTGGTGCGAGCGGGTGGGGGCGTCCTTCGGGGCGCCCCCTTCCCGTCGGGGGGCGTCGTCAGTCGAGGTAGCCGCGCAGCTGGTCGGCGAAGGCGTGGTCGCGGAGCTTGCCGAGGGTCTTGGACTCGATCTGGCGGATCCGCTCCCGGGTGACGCCGAAGATCCGGCCGATCTCCTCCAGGGTGCGCGGGCGGCCGTCGGCGAGCCCGTAGCGGAGCTGGACGACCTTGCGTTCGCGTTCGCCGAGGGTCGACAGGACCGCTTCGAGGTGTTCGCGCAGCAGGAAGAAGGCGGCGGACTCCATGGGGGAGGCGGCGTCGCCGTCCTCGATGAGGTCGCCGAGCGCGACGTCCTCCTCCTCGCCGACGGGGGCGTGCAGGGAGACCGGCTCCTGGGCGAGGCGCAGGACCTCCAGGACCCGTTCGGGGGTCAGTTCCAGGTGGAGGGCGACCTCTTCGGCGGTGGGCTCGTAGCCCCGTTCCTGGAGCATGCGGCGCTGGACGCGGACGACGCGGTTGATCAGTTCGACGACGTGGACGGGGACGCGGATGGTACGGGCCTGGTCGGCGAGGGCCCGTGACATCGCCTGGCGGATCCACCAGGTCGCGTAGGTGGAGAACTTGTAGCCGCGCGCGTAGTCGAACTTCTCGACGGCGCGGATCAGCCCGAGGTTTCCCTCCTGGACCAGGTCGAGCATGGTCAGGCCGCGGCCGACGTAGCGTTTGGCGACGGAGACGACGAGCCGCAGGTTGGACTCGATGAGGCGGCGTTTGGCCATCCGGCCCATGACGACGAGTTTGTCGAGGTCGACGGCGAGCTGGGAGTCGAGGTCGGTGGCGCCGGCGAGTTTCTCCTCGGCGAAGAGTCCCGCTTCCACCCGCCGGGCGAGTTCCACCTCCTCGGCGGCGGTGAGCAGCGGGATCCTGCCTATCTCGCGCAGGTACTGGCGGAAGAGGTCGGCGGAGGGGCCGCCCGCTGCGGGGCCGGCCTGTCCCCGGGCGGTGCGCGGGGGCGGCTGCTCGATGAGTTCGAGCACCTCGGGTTCGTCGTCCACGGATTCGTCCGGGGTTTCGTCCACGGCCTCGGCCTCGGCCTCCGCGGTTGCGACGTCACCGGCGTGGAAGGGGCCGCCGGCGGGGTGGCTCACGTTCACGGTCAGGGTCCGGGTCTGCACGGGGGCGACCTCCAGGGGCTCCGAGGACGGTGGCACCGCACCTCAGTGTGGGGTACGGCACATCGCCGCCACGAGGGGCGTGCGGACACTTTCTGAGTCCGCTGCGTGACCGGATGGTTACCCCCCGGCGGCAACCCCGATGCGGATCGGACTCATGTCCGACTCATGTCCGAGACGATCGGGGGCCGCCCGGGCCGGGCCCGTGCAGGGCGTCCCGTCAGGCCATCCAGAAGAAGACGGCCGTCATCCGCTTGTCCTCCAGGGTGGTGCCCCAGTAGCCGGTGGCGCTGTGGATCAGGTTGGCGGAGTAGAGCAGGAGGCGGTTGTAGCGGTGGGGGACGCGCAGGTCCTCGGTGAAGGAGTCCTCGGGGACGAAGCGGGTGCCGAGGGCGTCGACGAGGTTGTTGTGCGGGGCGAGGACCTGGTTGCCGCCGAGGACCCCGCCGGGAAGGCTCTGGCGGTGGAAGCTGGTGCCGCAGTCCTTGGGTATGCCGGGGGTCAGGTAGAGCACGGCGGCGTAGCGGCACACGGTGCGGGAGTCGGTGTGGGGGCGGGACTCGCACTCCCCCTCGCCGACGACCTGGACGCAGTTGTGGTTGAAGGTCCCGGCGCCGGCCGGGTCCTCGGCCCAGATCCCCTTGGCCCCGGTGGCCTGCCGCACCAGCTTCTCCACATGGGCGAGTTCGGCCGGCTCCAGGGCGGGCATGGCGCGCAGTCCGGGCCAGGGCTCGGGCTTGTGCGGGGCGCCCTGGACCCAGTCGTCCTTGGCGAGGCAGCGCGCCCGTACGGCGTCCACGTCGGGCAGTACGTCGTCCAGTACCCAGTAGTCGCGGCCGCGGGTGGGCTTGCGGTAGGGCAGCACGGGGAGGGTGTTCGGGGGTCGAGGTGACATGCGCGGAACGCTAGTTGTGGGAGCTGTGAGGCTCCCCAAAGCGATCCCCAAGACTGCGGCAAGAGATGGTCGGCCTGACCTACGCCGCTACGCGGGCTCCACGCGGACGGCGCAGACCTTGAACTCCGGCATCCGGGAGACGGGGTCCAGGGCGGGGTGGGTGAGGGTGTTGGCACGGCCCTCCCCGTACCAGTGGAAGGGCATGAACACGGTGTCCGCCCTGATGGCGTCGGTGATCCGGGCCGGTGCCACGGCCCGTCCGCGCCGCGAGGTGACGGCCAGCGGGGTGCCCTCGGCCACCCCGAGGCGGGCGGCGAGGCGGGGGTGCAGCTCCACGAACGGGCCGGGGGCGGCCTCGTTGAGCTCGGGCACGCGGCGGGTCTGCGCCCCGGACTGGTACTGGGCGACGACCCGGCCTGTGGTGAGCAGCAGCGGGTAGTCGGCGTCGGGGGTCTCGGCGGCCTCGCGGTGGACGGCGGGCGTGAAGCGGGCCCGGCCGTCCTCGGTGGCGAACCGGTCCAGGAAGAGCCGGGGCGTGCCCGGGGAGCCTTCGGGGCAGGGCCAGAAGACGCCCTGTTCGGCGGTGATGCGCGCGTAGGAGATGCCGGAGTAGTCGGCGGGGCCGCCTTCGGAGGCGCGGCGCAGCTCCTCGAAGACCTCCTCGGGGTCGGTGGGGAAGCCCTTCTCCACACCGAGGCGGGAGGCGAGCCCGTGCAGGACCTCCAGGTCGCTGCGGACGCCGGGGGGCGGTGTAAGGGCGCGGCGGCGCAGCAGGACACGGCCCTCCAGGCTGGTGGTGGTGCCGGTCTCCTCCGCCCACTGGGTGACGGGCAGGACCACGTCGGCGAGGGCGGCCGTCTCGGAGAGGACCACGTCGGCGACGGCGAGGAAGTCCAGGGAGCGGATGCGCTCCTCGACGTGGGCGGCGCGGGGCGCGGAGACGACCGGGTTGGAGCCCATGAGGAGGAGGGCCTTCACCTCGGTGCCGAGGGCGTCGAGGAGTTCGTAGGCGCTGCGGCCCGGGCCGGGCAGGGTCTGCGGGTCGACGCCCCAGACCCGGGCGACGTGCGCGCGGGCGTCGGGGTCCGTGAGTGTGCGGTAGCCGGGGAGCTGGTCGGCCTTCTGGCCGTGCTCGCGGCCGCCCTGGCCGTTGCCCTGTCCGGTGAGGCAGCCGTAGCCGGAGAGGGGGCGGCCGGCCCGGCCGGTGGCGAGGCAGAGGTTGATCCAGGCGCCGACGGTGTCGGTGCCCTTGGCCTGCTGTTCGGGGCCGCGGGCGGTGAGCACCATGGCGGAGGCGGGTGCGCAGAACATCTCGACGGCGCGCCGCAGCCGCGGGACCGGGACGCCGGTGATCCGTTCGACGAGTTCGGGCCAGTGGGCCATGGCGGCGGCCCGGGCGTCCTCCCAGCCGGTGGTGCGGGCGGCGATGAACTCCGCGTCGGTGCGGCCCTCGGCGACGACGAGGTGCAGCAGGCCGAGGGCCAGGGCGAGGTCGGTGCCGGGGCGGGGGGCCAGGTGGAGGTCGGCCTGTTCGGCGGTGCGGGTGCGGCGGGGGTCGACGACGATGAGGGTGCCGCCGTTGGCCTTGAGCTCGGTGAGGTAGCGCAGGGCGGGGGGCATGGTCTCGGCCGGGTTGGATCCGACGAGGATCACGCAGCCGGTGCGCGGGACGTCCTCCAGCGGGAAGGGCAGTCCGCGGTCCAGGCCGAAGGCCCGCTGGTGGGCGGCGGCGGCCGAGGACATGCAGAAGCGGCCGTTGTAGTCGATCTGGGAGGTGCCGAGGACGACGCGGGCGAACTTCCCGAGGCCGTAGGCCTTCTCGTTGGTGAGCCCGCCGCCGCCGAAGACGCCGACCGCGTCGGGCCCGTGCGCGCGGCGGGTGCGGGCGAGGCCGGAGGCGACGGCGTCGAGGGCCTCCTCCCAGGTGGCCGGGACGAGGGGCCCGCCGGGGCGGGTACGGACCAGCGGCTCGGTGAGGCGCACCCGGGAGGAGAGCACGGCGGGGGCGGTGCGGCCCTTGCCGCACAGGGCGCCCCGGTTCACCGGGAAGTCGGCCCGCTCCTCGACGACCACGGTGCCGTCGGCGGGGCGCAGGTTCATGCCGCACTGCAGGGCGCAGTAGGGGCAGTGGGTGGGGACGGCTTCCTGGGTGCGGGGCATACGGGCCAGGGTGCGCGGGGGGTGTTACGCCGGGTGCGCCCCCGGGTTACGGGCCGGGGTGCGGGGGCTCAGCGCGTGCCTCCGGGGGCGGTGAGGGCCGGGGACCGGCTACCGGCCCGTCAGGTGGCCGACCGTCAGGCCTGCGGTCCAGCCTCCGTCGACGGCGAGTTCGGCGCCCGTCATGTACGAGGCGGCGTCCGACAGCAGGAAGGCGACGGCCGCCGCGATCTCCTCCGGGACGCCGACCCGGCCCAGCGGCGCACCGGGGTAGTTCCCCTCCCCCGCCTGGATCCCGACCGGCGCCGTCATCGGGGTCAGCGTCATCCCGGGGTGGACCGAGTTCACCCGGATCCGCGCTTCCGCCAGCTCCACCGCCCCGATCTTCGACAGTCCCCGCACACCCCACTTGGAGGCCCCGTACCCGGCGGTCAGCGCCAGCCCGGTGAGCCCCGCCGCCGACGAGATGTTGACGATCGCCCCGCCCCCGCCCGCCCGCAGCAGCGGTATCGCGGCCTTGACGCCGATGAACGTGCCGACCAGGTTGACCTCGACACACCGGCGGAAGTGCTCGACGCTCTCGTGCTCCAGGAGCTGCCCGGTGGCGATGCCCGCGTTGTTGACCAGTCCGTCGAGCCGGCCGAACTCGGCGAGGGCGTGGTCCAGGACGGCCTGCCAGTCGGTCTCGCTCGTGACGTCGTGGCGCAGGAACCGGGCTGCGGGGCCGAGCTTCGCGGCGGTCTCGGCGCCCTCCGCCTCCAGCACGTCGGTGATCAGCACCCGGCCGCCGCCGTCGACCACGGCCCGCGCGGCGGCCGCGCCGAGGCCCCGGGCCCCGCCGGTGATGACGACGGCCTTGCCGCTCAGATCCACAACAGCCACGGTTCCACTCCTCGGATATGACTAATCGGAATACCAGCGATCGCGGCGTCAGTCTGCCAGAGCGCCCAGCGCCCGCGACACCCCCTCCTCCTTGGGCCCGAGGAACGTCGGCCGCGGCCGCAGGACGGCGTCCACGGCCGCCTTGCCCGCCGCGAAGACCTCGCGGGCGCCGCCGTAGTACCAGGTGGCGTCGTGCGCGTCGTCGACGCCGACCCCGTACGCGTCCACTCCCGCGGTCCGGCACAGGGTGACGGCCCGGTGGATGTGGAAGCTCTGGCTGACCAGCACCGCCCGGCGGACGCCGAAGATCTCCCGGGCGCGGACACAGCTGTCCCAGGTGTCGAAGCCGGCGAAGTCGCTGACGATCCGGCCGTCGGGCACCCCGTGGCGGGTGAGGTAGGTGCGCATCGCGTCGGGTTCGTCGTACTCGGTGCGGCTGTTGTCCCCGGTGACCAGGACGGCCCGCACCTTCCCGGCCCGGTACAGCTCGACGGCCGCGTCCAGGCGGGCCGCGAGGTACGGGGTGGGCCGGCCGTCCCACAGCCCGGCCCCGAAGACGACGGCCACCCCGGTGGCGGGCGCCTGCCCGACCGTACGCAGCCGGCCGGCGGCGCTCGCGTGGGTCCAGGCCGACGGCAGCAGGGCCAGCACGCACAGCGCCATCACGGCCTGCACGGCCCGCCGCCGGGCCCGTACGGTGGTCGGCGTCCGGTCGCGCAGGGCGCGCGCGATCCTGCCCGGGCGCGGTGTGCGCATGAACGTTCCCCCTGGTCGTCCCGCCGGGCGCGGCCGCCCGGTTCGCAGAGCAGGACGCGCCGGGAGATCGTCCCGGTTTCAGCCCGGGCGCCGGGCGGGCGGTGTGAGGACCCCGGCGAACACCCGTCACCCCCGCGCAACGCGGACGCAATCCGGAGCCCGCAGGATCGGTTCATGACGGAGCCGGTGCACCCTCCCGCTAGCCAGTCCGCCCTCCTCCTCGCCCTCCCCTTCCTCCCCTTCGACAGCACCGCCGAGCTGCTGACCCGGATCACCGACCAGCTCGGCGCCCAGCTGAGCGGAGTGCGCCCGCCGCACGCCCGGCCCCACGGAGCCCCCTCATGCACCCCACCCTCGTCGCCGTGGCCCACGGCAGCCGCGACCCCCGCGCCGCTCTCACCGTCCTCGCGCTCCTCGAACGCGTCCGCGAGCTCCGCCCCCACCTCGACGTCCGGCTCGGGCACCTCGGCCTGAACGCGCCCCTGCTCGCCGACACCCTGGCGGACACCGCCGGTCCGGCCGTCCTCGTACCGCTGCTGCTCGGGCGCGGGACCCACGTGAAGCGGGACCTGCCCGCGGCGGCGGCCCGCGCCGGGCACCTGCGGACACGGGTCGCGGCGCCGCTCGGCCCGCACCCGCTGCTGGTGGAGGCCCTGGCCGAACGGCTCCTGGAGGCCGGCCGGCGGCCGGGCACGGCCGTCGTCCTGGCCGCCGCCGGCTCCCTCGACCCGGACTCCGCCGCCGACACCCGCCGCACCGCCGCGCTGCTCTCGGAGCGGCTCGGCGGGGTGCCCGTGGTCCCGGCGTACGCCTCGGCGGCCGCGCCGACCGTCCCGCAGGCGGTCCGGGCGCTGGAGGCGCGGGGCCACCGGCCCGCGGTGGCCTCGTACTTCACCGCCCCGGGCCGCTTCGCCACCGCGAGCGCCGCCGCCGCTCCGGGCCCGGCGGCCGTCCCGCTGGGCGCCCACCCGGCCCTGGCCCGCCTGGTCCTCCACCGCTACGACGAGGCCCTGTCCCGCCCCGCGCACCACCGGGAACTGGCCAGCGCCTGAAGACCGGACGGGACCGGATTGCTCGGATTGTCGGTGTCTCCGGTTAACGTCTGATACATGGAAGGCACCGCGCTCACCCCCGCGTACGACTCCTACGACCCCGCCGCCACCGAGCGGTGGGCCGCCGAGCCCGACAAACGGCCCGGGCGGACCGCCTTCCAGCGCGACCGGGCCCGCGTGCTGCACTCGGCGGCGCTGCGCCGCCTCGCCGGGAAGACCCAGGTGGTCACCCCGGGCACCCGCTCGTTCGACTGGGACGCGAGCCCCCGTACCCGGCTGACCCACTCGCTGGAGTGCGCGCAGGTCGGGCGGGAGCTCGGGGCCGCCCTCGGGTGCGATCCCGATCTGGTCGAGGCGGCCTGCCTGTCGCACGACATGGGGCACCCGCCGTTCGGGCACAACGGCGAGGAGGCGCTCAACGAGTTCGCGAAGGACTGCGGCGGCTTCGAGGGCAACGCCCAGTCGCTGCGCCTGCTGACCCGGCTGGAGCCCAAGCGGTTCGTACCCGACCCGGCCACGGGCGAGCCCGTCAGCGTCGGCCTCAACCTGACCCGGGCCTGCCTGGACGCGGCCACCAAGTACCCCTGGGCGCGCGGCGGGCACCCCACCGACCCCGACTCGGTGAAGTTCGGCGCCTACGAGGACGACCTGCCGGTCTTCGCCTGGCTACGGCGCGGCGCGCCCGCCGACCGCAAGTGCTTCGAGGCCCAGGTGATGGACTGGTCGGACGATGTCGCGTACTCGGTGCACGACTTCGAGGACGGCCTGCACGCCGGGCACCTCGACCCCAACCTGCTGTTCGCGGAGCCCGAGCGCGCCGCCATCTGGCAGGTCGCCATCGGCCGGTACGTGCCCGCCGGCACCGAACCGGAGGAGCTGCGCGAGGCGCTGGACCGGCTGATGGAGGAGGAGTGGTGGCCGCACGGCTACGACGGCTCCGCCGTGGCGCAGGCCCGCCTGAAGGACGCCACCAGCCAGCTGATCGGCCGTTTCTGCCTGGCCGCCGAGAGCGCCACCCGCGAGGCGTACGGGCCCGGCCCGCTGACCCGGTACGCGGCGGAGCTGGTGGTCCCGCGCCGCGCGCGCAACGAGTGCGCCGTCCTGAAGGCGGTCGCCGACCTGTACGTGATGCAGCGCGACGAGCAGGAGCGGCTGCGGGCCGACCAGCGCATCGTCCTGGCCGAACTGGCCGAGGCGCTCAGCGCCCGCGCGCCGGAGGGCCTCGACCCGCAGTTCCGGGCGATCTTCGACGCGGCGCCGGACGACAAGGCCCGCAAGCGCGCGGTCATCGACCAGATCGCCTGCCTCACCGACGCCTCCGCCCGGTCCCTGCACGCCCGCCTCACCCGGCGGGGGCGGCGCGCCGAAGGGTGAGCCGATCGGGCCATTCCCCCTTCACGGGGCAGGCTCGGTGCGGGACGCTCGCATGTGGCCGCACATGGCGGAGAGGTTATGAGGAGGCATCAGGTGGTCGACGCACACCAGACGTTCATCATCGTCGGCGCGGGGCTGGCCGGGGCGAAGGCCGCCGAGACGCTGAGGTCGGAGGGGTTCACCGGCCGGGTGATCCTGATCGGCGACGAGCGCGACCATCCCTACGAGCGGCCCCCGCTGTCCAAGGGCTACCTGCTGGGCAAGGAGGAGCGCGACAGCGTCTTCGTGCACGAGCCCTCCTGGTACGCGGGCGCCGACATCGAGCTGCACCTGGGCCAGCCCGCCGTGCACCTGGACCGCGAGGCGAAGACGGTGCGGCTGGGTGACGGCACCCTGCTGCACTACGACAAGCTGCTGCTGGCGACCGGCTCCGAGCCCCGCCGCCTCGACATCCCGGGCACCGGCCTGGCGGGGGTGCACCACCTGCGCCGGCTCGCCCACGCCGACCTGCTGCGCAAGGCCCTGACCTCCCTGGGCCGCGACAACGGCCACCTGCTGATCGCGGGCGCGGGCTGGATCGGCCTGGAGGTGGCGGCCGCCGCCCGCTCCTACGGCGCCGAGGTGACCGTGGTCGAGCCGCTGCCCTCCCCGCTGCACGCGGTGCTCGGCCCGGAGATCGGCCAGTTCTTCGCCGACCTGCACGGCGAGCACGGGGTCCGCTTCCACTTCGGGGCGAAGCTGACGGAGATCGTCGGCCAGGACGGCATGGTGCTGGCCGCGCGGACCGACGACGGTGAGGAGCACCCGGCGCACGCCGTGCTCGCCGCGATCGGGGCGGCGCCGCGCACCGCGCTCGCGGAGACCTCCGGGCTGGCCCTGGTCGACCGGGAGCACGGCGGCGGCATCGCCGTGGACGCCTCGCTGCGCACCTCCGACCCGGACGTCTTCGCCGTCGGGGACGTGGCGGCCGCCCAGCACCCGGGGCTGGGGAGGCGGCTGCGGGTGGAGCACTGGGCCAACGCCCTCAACGGCGGCCCGGCCGCCGCCCGGGCGATGCTGGGGCAGGAGGTCTCGTACGAGCGGGTGCCGTACTTCTTCTCCGACCAGTACGACGTGGGCATGGAGTACTCGGGGTACGCCCCGGCGGGCAGCTACGACCAGGTGCTGGTGCGCGGGGACGCGGGCAAGCGCGAGTTCATCGCCTTCTGGCTGTCCGACGGCCGGGTGCTGGCCGGAATGAACGTGAACGTGTGGGACGTCACCGAGCACATCCAGAACCTGATCCGCTCCAAGGCCCCGGTGGACCGCGAGAAGCTGGCGGACCCGTCCGTTCCGCTCGACTCCCTGGTCCCGGCCGAGGGGGCCTGACGGGTTTGCCGCCGCCCCACCGTAGAATTCACGGGTGGCAGGACGGATCAACGACGACGACGTGAAGGCGGTACGGGACGCGGTCCCGATCGACGCCGTGGTCTCGGAGTACCTCCAGCTGCGCAACGCCGGCGGCGGCAACCTCAAGGGCCTGTGCCCCTTCCACGACGAGAAGTCCCCGTCCTTCCAGGTCAGCCCGAGCAAGGGGCTCTACCACTGCTTCGGCTGCCAGGCCGGCGGGGACACCCTCGACTTCATCATGAAGATCGACCACCTCTCCTTCTCGGAGGCGGTCGAGCGGCTGGCCGGCCAGGCCGGCATCACCCTGCGCTACGAGGAGGGCGGCTACACCGCCGGCACCAGCGGCCGCGGGGAGCGGATCCGCCTGGTCGAGGCGCACAAGGCGGCCGCCCAGTTCTACGTGGACCAGCTCGGCGGCGCCGAGGCCGAGATCGCCCGCCGCTTCCTGGCGGAGCGCGGCTTCGACCAGGGGGCGGCCGAGCACTTCGGGGTGGGCTACAGCCCGGCCGGCTGGGACCACCTGACCCGGTTCCTGCGCGGGCGGGGCTTCAGCGACAAGGAGCTGATCCTCTCCGGGCTGGCCCAGGACAGCCGCAGCGGCAAGCCCATCGACCGCTTCCGCGGCCGGCTGATGTGGCCCATCCGCGACATCAGCGGCGAGGTGGTCGGCTTCGGCGCGCGCAAGCTGCGCGAGGACGACAACGGCCCGAAGTACCTGAACACCCCCGAGACGCCGATCTACAAGAAGTCCCAGGTGCTGTACGGCATCGACCTGGCCAAGAAGGAGATCGCGAAGACCTCCCGGGCCGTGGTCGTCGAGGGCTACACCGACGTGATGGCCTGCCACCTGGCCGGGGTCACCACCGCCATCGCCACCTGTGGCACCGCCTTCGGCGGGGAGCACATCAAGATCCTGCGCCGGCTGCTGATGGACAACGCGACCGCCGAGGTGATCTTCACCTTCGACGGTGACGCGGCCGGGCAGAAGGCGGCGCTGCGGGCCTTCGAGGACGACCAGAAGTTCGCGGCGGAGACCTCGATCGCGATCACCCCGGGCGGGATGGACCCCTGCGACCTGCGCCTCGCGCAGGGCGACGCGGCCGTCTCCGGGCTGGTGGAGTCCCGTACCCCGCTGTTCGAGTTCGCGCTGCGGCACATCGTGGCCCGGCACAACCTGGAGAACCCGGCGGGGCGGGCGGCGGCGCTCGACGAGGCCGCTCCCGTGGTCGCCGGGATCAAGAACATCGCGATCCAGCACGAGTCGGCGGTGCAGCTGGCGGGCATGCTGGGCATCCGCGACGAGCAGTTCGTGGTCAAGCGCGTGGCGCAGCAGGCCCGGTGGGCGCGCGAGCGCGGCCAGCAGCCGGACCGGCGGCAGCCGGCCCGCCGCTACGAGGAGACCCCGGCCGCCGCGCCCGCTCCGGCGCAGCCGAGCGGTCCGGCCCTGAACCTGCGCAGCCCGGCGCACCGCACGGAGCGGGAGCTGCTCAAGCTGGCGCTCCAGCGGCCGGCTCTGGTCTCCCCCGCGTTCGACGCGTACGGGACGGACGAGTTCACCGCCCCGCCCTACGCGGAGGTCCGCCAGGCCATCCAGGCCGCGGGCGGCGCCGCGCAGGGCACGGAGGACTACCTGGCCCGGGTGCGCGAGGCGGCCCCGAACGACACGGTGCGCGCGCTGGTGACGGAGCTGGCGGTGGAGGCCATCCACGCCAAGACGGTGGACGAGGTGTACGCGGGCGTGCAGCTGGTGCAGGTCCGGCTGCGCGCGGTGGACCGGCGGGTCCACGAGATCCAGGGCCAGCTGGCCCGCCTCGGCCCCCAGGCCCCGCCGGAGCAGCACGCGGCGATCCAGCAGGAACTGTGGGTCCTCCAGCAGTACGGCCAGCGCCTGCGCAACCGCGGCGCGGAGGGCCTCTAGGGCCTGGCGCCGCTACCTCCGCAGCCAGTCCCCGCCGGGGATCTCGGTCCCCGTCCGGGCGAGCCGGTGGGCCAGCGGCGCGGCCGCCAGGTACACCCAGGCCCGCACCCGGCTCCCGTCCCCGCGGACGGCCTCCCGCGCGACCCGGTCGTAGACGTTGCGCGGGCTGCCCGGCCCGGCGTACTCCTCCAGCAGGTCCAGCGCACGCAGCAGCTCCCCGTACGCCTCCGCCGCGGGCGTGATCAGCTCGCCGGCTATCGCCGACCCGGCCCGCTCCACCGCGTACGGGTAGCCCGGCCCCTCGTACAGCGCCGCGCCCGGCAGCCGGGCCGGTTCCTCGGCGGCGGTGCGGCCGCGCAGGAACAGGTCGTGGTTGACCTCGCCGGGCCGCAGCGTCCCGTACACGAAGAACGGCAGGACGCCGCCGGATCCCGGCCGATCGACCGATGCCACAAGCCCCTCCTTCGGCTGAGCCGGACCTGCCCGGGCCGGGCCGAAAGGCCCGTCTTTCCCGTGCACCCCCACCGTACGCACCGCTGTTACACAATCTCCCGGTCGCTGTGACGGTCGCCGATTACCGTCCGGTTCATCCCCCTTCCTCACCCCCACGGTTCCGTTCCCATGTCGCGATCACCCCGCCGCCTCCCCACCGCCGTGCTGCTCGGCGCCGCCGCCCTGGCCCTCGCGGCCTGTGCCGCACCCGGCGGCCTGGCCGCCGGGGAGCCGGTGACCCCGGCGTCCCCGCAACCGCGGCCGCAGGCCCTGTGGCCGGCCTGGGCCGATGACTCCCCTAAGGCGCCCGGGGCCGCGACCGGCACCCGGCAGCCGCCGCCGGCGGCGCTGGCGGACGTCCCCGAGGTGGGACCCGGCGGCCTGGCGGCGGTGAAGGCGGCCGACGTGGTCCGGGCGGACCCGCGCATGCGGCTGTTCGCGGACAAGGGGACGATCAACGCCCCCGGCCGGTCCGGGCTCCGCCCGCCGGCCTACCTGGACCTGACCGGGGACGGGCGGGACGAGCTGGTCGTCGCCGCCGACACCGAGACGGGCCGCACCGCGCTGAGCGTGTACACGACCCGGGGCAAGCGGATCGTGCCCGTCCTGTTCACCGTGGGGCGGCGGATGGCCGTCGAGTCCCTGGGCCGGGACCTGCTGGTCCGTACGGCCCCGGACGACGGCTCGGAACAGGCCGTCCGCTACCACTGGGACGGGGAGCGGATGACGGTGGTCAACGAGGAGCGGCGCTACAACAAGGCCCTGCCGAGCCCCTCCCCCGGCGCCTCCGCGCCCGGGGCGGACGGCGGCGCCGGGGCCTCCCGGTGAGGGGCCTGCCGGCCCGCTGCCGTGGACTGCTGCGGGCGCTCGGGCTGCGCTGGAAGATCGCGGTGCTGCTGGCGGCCGGCTGCTCGCTGGTCGCGGTCACCATCGGGGTGCTCATCCACGAGGCCCGGGTGCGCCAGGTCGCCGACGCGGCCCGCAAGGGCGCGACCGAACAGCTGATCCGCGTACGGCAGGTGTACGAGCTCACGGGCCGGCTCGACTACGACAAGGTCGGGGAGGCCGACGCCCGGATCGACTGCCCCGAGGTGCCGCCCGAGCTGCGCGAGGCGGCCCTGGACGGCCGCCGCACCACCTACCTCGACCTGTCGGGCCCGGATCCGGCGGTGTGGGCGGCGCGTCCGGTGGGCGGCGGGCACGTGCTGTCGGTGCACCGCTCGCTGGCCGGGGACCGGGCCGAGCTGGAGGAGCTGGACGCCCGGCTGCTCGCGTCCGGGACGGGGGTGGTGGCGCTGGCGGCGGTCGGCGGGGTGCTGATGGCGAGCCGGCTGAGCAAGGACCTGCGGACGGCGGCCGAGACGGCCCGGCGGATCAGCGCGGGCGACCTGGACGCCCGGATCGGGCCGTCCGGGGCTCCGGGCAGCCGCGACGAGGTGGCCGAACTGTCCTCGGCGGTCGACACGATGGCGGCGAGCCTCCAGCGCCGGCTGGAGGCGGAGCAGCGGTTCACGGCGGACGTGGCGCACGAGCTGCGGACCCCGCTGACGGGGCTGCACACGGCGGCCGAGCTGCTTCCGGCGGGCCGGCCGACGGAACTGGTGCGGGACCGGGTCGCGGCGCTGCGGACGCTGACGGAGGACCTGCTGGAGGTGGCCCGGCTGGACGGGAACCGGGAGGAGGCCCGGATGGAGGCGCAGCCGCTGGGGCCGCTGGTGGTCTCGATCGTCCGGCGGTCGGGGGTGGCGGCGGAGGTGTCGGGGGCGGAGGTCTCGGGGGCGGAGGCTCCCGGCGAGGGCGCGGGTGAGGGCGGGGGCGGCGGCACGGGCGAGGGCGGCGCGTGGGTGCGTACCGATGCCCGGCGGCTGGAGCGGATCCTGACGAACCTGCTGGTCAACGCCCGACGGCACGGGAAGGGACAGGTCGCCGTTGCGGTGTCCGGGACCTCGGTGACGGTCCGGGACCAGGGTCCCGGCTTCCCCGGGACCCTGCTGCGGGAGGGGCCGCGGCGGTTCATGACGGGCGCGGCCGAGCGGGGCCAGGGCACGGGGCTGGGGCTGACGATCGCGTTCGGGCAGGCCCAGGTGATCGGCGCCGGGGTGCGCCTGTGGAACCCGGCGGCCGGCGGCGCGGCGGCGACGGTGACCCTGCCGCAGGCCTGAGCGGGATCGGCGTCACCCGGACGGGGTGGGGGCGCACCGATGGCCGCACGGGGCCCCTGACGTGCGCGGATACCCTCCCCGGGCGGCGTCGGCACGCTATCTGACGATGGGTCAGCAGGCGCTGGACCGGCAGCCCGGTTTTCCTCGGAACACGACCCCGTGTCCCCTGGAGTGACGCATGCGCCGCAGGACCGCCCACGCGCTGACCGCCGCCGCACTGACCGCCGCCGCCTTCGCCGGCCCGGTCGCGGGAGCGGTGGCCGCCGCGGACCTCGGGATGCCGCCCTTCGCCCCCGGGGACTTCGCCGTACTGGAGGTCTGGCCGAAGTCGGCCGTGCCGGGCACCACGGTCACGGTGAACACCAGGGCCTGCGGCCCGGGAGGTCACGCCGAGGGCGACGCCACCACCGTGGGCGGGGGCCGCTTCAAGCTGACCCCGGGCAGCCACAAGGACGTGGTGGCCGGCCAGTTCCAGGTCGCCCGCGACATCCGGCCGGGCACCTACGGCATCGGGGCCACCTGCGCGGACGGCAAGTTCGCCACCGGCGACCTGGTCGTCACCGAGCACGGCCCCCAGGGGCACGTGCGCACCGGGGTGGGCGGTGGCACGTCCACCACCACCGATCCGGCCAAGATCACGGCGGGAGCGGCAGTGCTGGCCGCGGCCGCCGTCGGCGGTACCTGGCTCCTGCGTCGCCGGGCGAGCGGCACGCGGAGCTGACGGGCGCCCACCGCGGCTGCGGCCGCGGTCCGACCGGTACCGCCCCCCGTCGCCTGCCCCGCGAGGTCCCCCCCGTTCGCGGGGCCGGGCGACGGCCACTCCTGTCAACGGCGAGACGAGGGGGCACGAGGCATGGCCGGCTTCCCGGGCATCCGGGGCATCTGGCAAGGACTGCTCCGCCGCCCCGCCCCCGACACGAACCCGCCCCCCGGCCCGGGCCGGGGCCACGGCACGCCTTCCGGGCCGGTGGACCGGCGCGGGCGGGCCGGGATGGTGGCCGTGGCCGTCTGCGTCGGCGTATGGCTGGTCACCAGCGGCTCCGCCGAGACCGTCCGGCCCCCGCTGCCCTCCCCCGCCGACGCCCTGAGCGCGCAGGCCGTCTACCCCGGGAGCATCGCCCCCCTCCCCGGCTCGCCGCCCACCCGGATCCGGATCCCGTCCATCCGGGTGGACGCCCCGCTCACCGGCCTCGGCCTGGAGCGCGACGGCAGCCTCGAAGTGCCGCCGCCCGCCCGGGGCGACCTCGCGGGCTGGTACCGCGACGGGACCGCTCCCGGCGCGACGGGCACCGCCGTGATCGCGGGCCACGTGGACAACGCGAGCGGCCCGGCGGTCTTCTACCACCTGGGCGCCCTGCACCGGGGGGCCTCGGTCGAGGTCGCCCGCGCGGACGGGCGCACGGCGGTGTTCACCGTCCACGCGGTCGAGGTCTACGACGCGAAGTCCTTCCCCGACCGGCGCGTGTACGGGCCCTCACCCCGCGCCGAGCTGCGGGTGATCACCTGCGGCGGCGCGTTCTCGCCGCGTACCGGATACCAGGGCAACGTGGTCGTCTTCGCCCATCTCACCGGGACCTACTGACCCGGGCACCCCACCGCCGGAACCAAGATCATCGGGTTGCAGAATGACCCGTATGTCGATAACGAACACGCCCACGACAGCAACGATCGACGACGCCGCGGACATCAGCCGCAGCCTGGCCCGCGCCTTCGCCGACGACCCGATGATGTGCTGGTTCTTCCCCGACGAGGCCTCGCGCGAGGAGGGCATGACCCGGTACTTCGCGACGCTCCTCACCCGGCACTACGGCCGCCACGGCGTGTGCGAGCGCACGGACCTGGCCGCCGCCTTCTGGGTGGCGCCGGACGGCCGCGCCCTGCCCGACGAGGAGACCCTCGACGAGCTCGCCACCGTGCTCGGCGACCGGGCGGGGGTGT
The DNA here is from genome assembly GCF_040301925.1 of Streptomyces sp. NPDC000075. NCBI lineage: Bacteria > Bacillati > Actinomycetota > Actinomycetes > Kitasatosporales > Streptomycetaceae > Streptomyces > Streptomyces sp. NPDC000075. Next base: position 16,044 of record NZ_JBEPFL010000026.1, on the reverse strand, counting down.
TCCGCGAGGGCATCGTGGCGGCCGCCGAGCACGCGCCCCCGGAGGACCACTGGTACCTGGCGGTGCTCGGCGCCGACCCGGCCGGCCAGGGCCGGGGGCACGGGGCCGCGCTCCTGCGTTCGGGCCTGGCCCGGGCCGATGCGGCGGGCCTGCCCGTCTACCTGGAGTCCTCCAAGGAGTCCAACGTGCCCTTCTACGAGCACTTCGGCTTCACCGTGCTCGGCGAGGCCCGGCTGCCCGGCGGCGGTCCCGCCCTCTGGGTGATGCGCCGCGCCCCGCAGGCCTGACGCACCGGCGGGCGCGCGGCCCCCCGGTCCCGCGCCCGCTCAGCCCCGGGGTCCCGCGCCCGCTCAGCCCCACTGCTCCAGGCCGAGCTTGACGACCAGCGCGCCGACCACCGTCAGCAGCACGCCCCGGACGAACCCGCTGCCCTTCTTGAGGGCCATCCGGGCCCCGATCATGCCCCCGGCCAGGTTGAACACGGCCATCAGCGCGGCCAGCTGCCAGAACACCATCCCCTGGTAGGCGAACATCGCGAGCGCCCCGGCGTTGGTGCAGCAGTTGACGATCTTCGCGGTGGCGGAGGCCGTGACCAGGTCGAGGTGGAGCAGCGCGGTGAGGGCCAGGACCAGGAAGGTCCCGGTGCCGGGCCCGATGAGCCCGTCGTAGAGGCCGATGCCCAGGCCGGCGAGGGCGATGGTGAGCAGCACCCGCTGCCGGGAGACCGGCGCGGCGGAGGAGGCGGCGCCGAAGCCCGGCTTGAAGATCACGACGGCGGCGACCACCACGAGCACGCCCATGATGAGCGGCCGCATCGCGTCCTTGCTGATGCCGCCCGCCAGCGCGGCCCCGCCCACCGCCCCGGCGAGCGCGGCGAGCCCGATCCGGACGGCGAGCTTGACGTCCACCGGGGCCTTCCGCGCGTACGTGACGGCCGCCCCGGCCGTGCCGACGATGGCCACCGCCTTGTTGGTCCCGAGGACGGCGGGCGGCTGGGCGTGCGGCAGGCCGAGCAGCAGGGCGGGCAGGAGGAGCAGTCCGCCGCCGCCCACCACCGCGTCGATCCAGCCGGCCGCCGCCGCGGCCGCGCACAGCACGATGATCATGGTCGTTGATATGTCAGGCACGGACCCGACCCTAGGGAGCCGATCCGTGCACGTCCCATCGATCCGGGGAAAGTTGCGCGAAGCTTGAGCTTCGCGGCCCGCGCTCGCCGGCCGCCGGAACCCTCACCGGCCGCCGCCCCGGACGCTGAGGCCGGCGTTCCGTCCGGGTAACAGGAGCGATGCCGCGGGGAAACAGCCGCCCCGCACGCTCGTTCCATGACCTCGGAGCAGCGTGTGGTGGTGATCGGCGGCGGCCTGGCGGGCCTTCGGCTCGCCGCCCGGCTGGGGCCGGCCGCCACGGTGACCGTCCTCGGCGAGGAGACCCACGCCCCCTACAACCGCGTCCTGCTGGCCGAGGTGCTGGCCGGCCGGTACGCCCCCGGCGTGGCCGCGCTGCCGGCCCCCGGCCCGGTCCTGCGGCGGGGGGTGCGGGCGGTACGGATCGACCGCGCCGCGCGGCGGGTGCACTGCGACGACGGCACGGCCCCGGAGTACGACGTCCTCGTGCTGGCCACCGGCTCCAACCCGGTCCTGCCGACGCTGCGCGGGCTGTTGCCGCCCGGCGGCGGGGAACTCCCCGAGGGGGTGCACGCGTTCCGCACCATGGACGACTGCCTGGCCCTGGACGCGGCCGTACGGCCGGGTGCGCACGCGGTGGTGATCGGCGGCGGCCTCCTGGGCGTCTCCGCGGCCCGTGCGCTGGCCGCGCGGGGGGCCCGGGTGGTGCTGGCCCAGCAGGCGGAGCGGCTGATGGAGCGGCAGCTCGACGCCGGCGCCTCGGCGCTGCTGCACGCTCACCTGACGGCCCTCGGCGTGGAGATCCACACCGCGTGCCGCGTCAGGGGCCTGACGACCACGCCTGCGGCGCCGCCGCGCGGGGCTTCCTCCCCGCCCGGCCGGGGCCGCCGCGTCAGCGGGGCCGAACTCGCGGACGGCTACCGCCTGGAGGCCGACGTCGTCGTCCTCGCCTGCGGCGTACGCCCCCGCACCGGACTCGCCCGAGCGGCAGGGCTGGAGGTCCGCACGGGGGTCGTGGTGGACGACCGGCTGCGCACCGGCGACCCGTACGTCCACGCCATCGGCGACTGCGCCGAGCACGCCGGCCGGGTGTACGGCCTGGCCGGCCCCGCCCTGGAGCAGGCCGACGCGCTCGCCGCCGTCCTCACCGGCTCCCCGGCGCGGTACACCGGCACCCGCGCCCTGACCCGGCTCACCCTCGGCGGCGCCGGCCACCCCCTCGACCTGGCCGCATTCGGCGACCCCACCCCGCTGCCTGGCGACGACGTGGTCCGCCTCGCCGACGCCACCCGCGGCACCTACCGCAAGGTCGTCCTGCGCGGCGACCGGCTCGTCGGCGGGGTCCTGCTCGGCGAGCTCTCCACCGTGGGCGCCCTGGCCCGTACCTGGGAGGGCGACGAACCCCTGGAAGCCCCGCACGACATGTTCCACCTGCTCACCGACGACGGAGGCCACTGACATGACCGAGCCCCTGCCCGCGATCGTGCTCATCGGGCACGGCATGGTCGGCCAGCGCTACCTGGAGGCGCTCGCCGAACGCGGGGCCACCGCCACGCACCGCGTCACCGTGCTCTGCGAGGAGCCCCGGCCCGCCTACGACCGCGTGCACCTCACCTCGTACTTCTCCGGCCGCAGCCCCGAGGAGCTCTCCCTCACCCCGGCCGGCTTCATGGCCGGGCACGGCATCGAACTGCACCTGGGCGACCCCGCCGAGAGCGTCGACCGCGAGGCCCGTACGGTCACCTCCCGCTCCGGACGCGTCTTCCCGTACGACGTCCTCGTCCTGGCGACCGGCAGCCACCCCTTCGTCCCGCCCGTGGCCGGCAGGGACGCCCCGGGCTGCTTCGTCTACCGCACCATCGAGGACCTCCTCGCGATCGAGGAGTACGCCAGGACCCGGACCACCGGCGCCGTCGTCGGCGGCGGCCTGCTCGGGCTGGAGGCGGCCGGGGCCCTCCAGGGCCTCGGGCTCACCACCCGCATCGTGGAGTTCGCACCCCGGCTGATGCCCGTCCAGGTGGACGAGGGCGGCGGCGCGGCCCTGCTGCGCACCATCGAGTCCATGGGCCTGACCGTGCACACCGGCGTCGGCACCCAGGCCGTGCTGACCGGCGAGGACGGCCGCGTCACCGGGATGAGCCTCTCCGACGGGTCCACCGTCGACACCGACCTCGTCGTCTTCTCCGCCGGGGTCCGCCCCCGCGACGGGCTCGCCCGGGACTGCGGCCTGGCCGTCGGCGAACGCGGCGGGATCTCCGTCGACGCCCGCTGCCGCACCTCCGACCCGCACGTGTACGCGATCGGCGAGTGCGCCCAGGCCGTCGACGGCCGGGTCTACGGCCTGGTCGCGCCCGGCTACGAGATGGCCGAGACCGCCGCCGAGGACCTGCTGGGCCGCGAAAGCGAGTTCACCGGCGCCGACCTGTCCACGAAGCTGAAGCTGCTCGGCGTGGACGTGGCCTCCTTCGGCGACGCGCACGGCGCGGCCGAGGGCAGCCTGGACGTCGTCTGGTCCGACTCCCGGTCGGGGATCTACAAGAAGCTCGTCATGTCCGGCGACGGGGTCCTGCTCGGTGGGGTCCTCGTCGGCGACGCCGACGCGTACGGGCTGCTGCGCCCGCTCACCGGCAGCGTCCCACCGGTCGCCCCCGAGCAGCTGGTCCTGCCCGCCGGGCTGGGGCCCGCCACCCCGCTGGGCCCGTCCGCGCTGCCGGACACGGCGGTGATCTGCTCCTGCCACAACGTCACCAAGAAGGCCATCACGGCCTGCTCCACCCTGCCCGAGGTCAAGAAGTGCACCAAGGCCGGTACGGGCTGCGGCGGCTGCCTCAAGGTGATCGGCCGGCTGCTTCCGGCCGCCGCCGACCCGGGGCTGTGCGGCTGCTTCCCGTACACCCGCCCGGAGCTGTACGAGATCGTCCGCACCCGGCGCCTGGCCTCCTACCGGGAGCTCCTCGACGGTCACGGCCACGCTCAGGCGCGCGGCGGCGAGGGCTGCGAGGTCTGCAAGCCCGCCGTCGGCTCGATCATCGCCTCCCTGGCCCCCGTCGTGGGCGCGAGCGGCTACGTGCTCGACGGGGAGCAGGCCGCCCTCCAGGACACCAACGACCACTTCCTGGCGAACCTGCAGCGCAACGGCTCGTACTCGGTCGTCCCGCGCATCCCCGGCGGTGAGATCACCCCCGAGAAGCTGATCGTGATCGGCGAGGTGGCCCGCGACTTCGGCCTCTACACGAAGATCACCGGCGGCCAGCGCATCGACCTGTTCGGCGCGAGCGTGGACCAGCTGCCGAGGATCTGGGCACGGCTGGTCGACGCCGGATTCGAGTCGGGGCACGCGTACGGGAAGGCCCTGCGGACGGTGAAGTCCTGCGTGGGGCAGACCTGGTGCCGCTACGGGGTCCAGGACAGCGTGCGGATGGCCATCGACCTGGAGCTGCGCTACCGGGGCCTGCGGGCCCCGCACAAGCTGAAGTCGGCCGTGTCCGGCTGTACCCGCGAGTGCGCGGAGGCGCGGAGCAAGGACTTCGGGGTGATCGCGACGGCCGGCGGGTGGAACCTCTACGTCGGCGGCAACGGCGGGGCCGTCCCGCGCCACGCGGACCTGCTCGCCCAGGACCTGTCCGACGCCGAACTGGTGCGGCTCATCGACCGGTTCCTGATGTTCTACATCCGCACCGCCGACCGGCTGGAGCGCACCTCGGCCTGGCTGGAGCGGCTGGAGGGGGGCCTGGACCACCTGCGGGACGTGGTGGTGCACGACTCGCTCGGGCTGTGCGCGGAGCTGGAGGCGCTGATGGCCGAGCACGTGGCGCACTACCGCGACGAGTGGGCCGAGACGCTGCGGGACCCGGAGCGACTGCGGCGGTTCGTGTCCTTCGTGAACGCGCCCGGCGCCCCCGACCCCACCGTGCGGTTCGTCCCCGAACGCGATCAGGTCAAGCCCGACCTGGCCGTCCTGACCCCGGGAGGTCCCGTCCGATGACCGTCGAACTGCGGGTGGCCGAAGGCTGGCTGACGGTGTGCGAGCTGTCGTCGCTGGTTCCGGGGCGCGGGGTCGCGGCCCTGCTCCCGGACGGGTCCCAGGCGGCGGTGTTCGTCGACCGCACGGGGCGCCCGTACGCGATCGGCAACCAGGACCCCTTCACCGGCGCGCACGTGCTGTCGCGGGGGCTGGTGGGCTGGTCGGCGGGCCGGCCGTTCGTGGCCTCGCCGCTGCTGAAGCAGCGCTTCGACCTGGAGTCGGGGCGCTGCCTGGACGACGAGGAGGTGGCGGTCCGGACGTACCCGGTACGGACCGCCGCGACCTCGTAGGGCGGACGGTCAGCCCTGGACCATGGACGGGTCCATCCACATGATCTCCCAGGTGTGGCCGTCGAGGTCGTCGAAGGCCCGGCCGTACATGACGCCGTGGTCCTGGGCGGGGCGGGGCTCGGTGGCCCCGGCCGCCAGGGCACCGTCGACCAGCTCGTCGACCGCGGCGCGGCTTTCGGCGCTCAGGCACAGCAGCACCTCGGAGGTGGTCCGCGCGTCCGCGATGGCCTTGTGGGTGAAGTCCTTGTAGCGGGCCTGCGTCAGGAACATCGCGACGATGGTGTCGGTGATGGGCATGGAGGCGCAGTTCTCGTCGGTGAACTGGGCGTTGAAGGAGTAGCCGAGCTTGCCCCAGAACGCCTTGGTGGCCTCCAGGTCGCTGACGGGCAGGTTGACGAAGATCATGGTGGCGGACATCCCGGTGCCTCTTCTCTCTGGCGGCGCACGTCCCGTGCGGTGCTTTCGAGGGGTAGACCGGGGGCGGCGCGCGAACTCATCGCTCCTCGCGGAAGTTTTTTCCGCGGGGTGGGCGGCGGCCCTGCCGGCCGTCGCCCACCCTGCGGAACCGATCCTTCAGGAGACCACCGCGCCGCCCTTGAGGAGGGCCGCGCCCAGCGGGGTCACCGTGTGCAGGACGGCGTTGCCGTGGCGCAGGGTGGTCACCAGGCCCGCCTCGCGCATCACGCAGGCGTGCTGGCTCGCCGAGGCCAGGGAGACCCCGGCGCGGCGGGCCAGTTCGCTGGTGGTGGCCCCGTCGCCGATGGCCCGCAGCACCACCGAGCGGGTGTGGCCCACCAGCTTGCCGAGGGTGCGCTGGCGCTGCTCCTCGGCGGGCCGGGCGGCCTCCCCGCCCGCGCCGGCGGAGGCCAGCTGGGCGGCGGCCGGGTAGACCAGCACGGGCGGCAGCTGCGGGTCGTGGAGGGTCACCGCGGTGCGCCGGCAGAAGAACGACGGCTGGAGCAGCAGCCCGCGCCCCCGCAGCCGTACGTCCCGGTCCACCGGGTACTCGCATTCGAGCACCGGGGCCCGCCAGCGCAGCATCGGCGGCAGGGAGGCCAGCAGCTCGTCCGCGCCCCCGTCGAGGAGGGCACGGCCGCGCGCGGCCCGCTCGGCCTCGATCTGGGCCTGGATGTGCGTCCAGTACGGTTCCACGGCCGCCCGGTGGTAGCCGCGCAGCTCTCCCAGCAGCCGGGGCAGGTACTTGGTGCCGCCGTCCATGAACTCCCGCAGCCGGGTCGGCGGCGGGGTCCCGAAGGCCGCGCCGAAGCCCGCGGCGGCGCCCGCGCCCACGAGCGAGAGCTCGTGGCGCAGCCGGTCCGCGCGCAGCCCGCGCAGGGCGTCGAGGCCCACGTCCCACCCGTACTGGCCCTCGGAGGGGGTCAGGAAATCGGGGAAATAGCCGCGAGCCGGTATGAGGGCGCTCAGGAGCCTTGTTTCACCATTCAACCGGCTCCGGGCTTCCGTACGCCATTCGCCGAACAGCCGGGCGTCACGCCGGTCTCTTAAGCGATGAAAACTAAGAATCGTTTCCCACAACGCATCGGGACGCCCTGCCATCCGTACGCGTGCCAGGTCCACTCCAGTGAAATGGATACGAAGCACCGAACCCCCACCTGTGCAACCGCAATCCCCCCGCCCCATGAGTATGCATGCCGTCACACGTGGTCACCACGCCCTTTCGGCCACAGTTGAAACCCCTTTCGGCAGGGGCGTGACAAGCGAAATCCTGTACTCCGCCAGGCACACTCCGGCGCGACCGAAACGCTCCGTGAAGGCCGTGGGGGGCTTTGCGGGGCCTGGCGGTCGGTCGCACCGGGAAGCGCCGACGTGCCTGGCGGATAGGCGGCAGGCGGCGGACGGGTGGGGATCCGTCCGCCGCCTGGCGCCGTAATGAGTTCGTTGAATATTCGCGAAACCCGGCCGGGTGAGGCGCGGGGGGCTTCCCCGGAGATGGAAGCGCCCGCCCCCGGCAGTCAGGGAACCGGGGGCGGGCGCTGTCAGGGGGCCGGGCTCAGCGGCTGTCGGAGCCCTTGGCCTCGGCGGCGGCACGGCCGGCCTCCAGGCGCGCCACCGGGATCCGGAAGGGCGAGCAGGAGACGTAGTCGAGGCCGACCTCGTGGAAGAAGTGCACCGACTCGGGGTCACCGCCGTGCTCGCCGCAGACGCCGAGCTTGAGGTCGGGGCGGGTGGCCCGGCCCTGCTCGACCGCGTGGCGCACGAGGGAGCCGACGCCGTCCTTGTCGATGGTCTCGAAGGGCGAGACCCCGAAGATGCCCTTCTCCAGGTAGGCGGTGAAGAAGCTGGCCTCGACGTCGTCGCGGGAGAAGCCCCACACCGTCTGGGTCAGGTCGTTCGTGCCGAAGGAGAAGAACTGCGCGGCCTCGGCGATCTGGGCGGCGGTCAGCGCGGCGCGCGGCAGCTCGATCATCGTGCCGACGGTCAGCTTGAGGCTGGTGCCGGTGGCGGCCTCGACCTCGGCGATGATCGCGTCGGCCTCCTCGCGGACGATCTCCAGCTCCTGCACGGTGCCGACGAGCGGGACCATGATCTCGGCGCGCGGGTCGCCCTTGGCGTTCTTGCGCTCGGCGGCGGCCTCGGCGATCGCGCGGACCTGCATGGCGAACAGGCCGGGGATGACCAGGCCGAGGCGGACGCCGCGCAGACCCAGCATCGGGTTCTGCTCGTGCAGCTTGTGCACGGCCTGGAGCAGGCGCAGGTCGTTCTCGTTGGCGTCCTGGCGGGACTCGGCGAGGGCGACGCGCACGGACAGCTCGGTGATGTCGGGCAGGAACTCGTGCAGCGGCGGGTCCAGGAGGCGGACGGTGACGGGCAGGCCGTCCATCGCCTCGAACAGCTCGACGAAGTCCTTCTTCTGCAGCGGCAGGAGGGCACTGAGTGCCTCCTCGCGCTCCGAGTCGGTGTCCGCGAGGATCAGGCGCTCGACCATCTCGCGGCGCTCGCCGAGGAACATGTGCTCGGTGCGGCACAGGCCGATGCCCTGGGCGCCGAAGCGGCGGGCGCGCAGCGCGTCCTCGGCGTTGTCGGCGTTGGCGCGCACCCGCAGGCGGCGGACGCGGTCCGCGTAGGCCATGATCCGGTGCACGGCGCCGACGAGCTCGTCGGCGTCGTCGGCACCGGCGTGCATGCGGCCCTCGAAGTACTCGACGACCGGGGACGGTACGACGGGTACCTCGCCGAGGTACACCTTGCCGGTGGAGCCGTCGATGGAGACGACGTCGCCCTCTTCGATGACCTGCCCGCCGACCGTCATCCGGCGGCGCTTGGTGTCGACGTCGAGGTCCTCGGCGCCGCAGACGCAGGTCTTGCCCATGCCGCGGGCGACGACGGCGGCGTGCGAGGTCTTGCCGCCGCGCGAGGTCAGGATGCCCTCGGAGGCGATCATGCCGTCGAGGTCGTCGGGGTTGGTCTCGCGGCGGATCAGGATGACCTTCTCGCCGGAACGCGACCACTTGACGGCCGTGTACGAGTCGAAGACGGCCTTGCCGACCGCCGCGCCCGGGGAGGCGGCGATGCCGCGGCCCAGGAGGGTGGTCTTGGCGCCCTCGTCGAAGCGGGGGAACATCAGCTGCGCCAGCTGGGCGCCGCTGACGCGCTGGAGGGCCTCGGCCTCGTCGATCAGGCCCTGGTCCACGAGCTGGGTGGCGATGCGGAAGGCGGCGCCGGCGGTGCGCTTGCCGACGCGGGTCTGGAGCATCCACAGCTGGCCGCGCTCGATGGTGAACTCGATGTCGCAGAGATCCTTGTAGTGGGTCTCCAGCTTCGTCATGATCGCCATGAGCTGGTCGTACGAGGCCTTGTCGATGGCCTCCAGGTCCGCGAGCGGGACGGTGTTGCGGATGCCCGCGACGACGTCCTCGCCCTGCGCGTTCTGCAGGTAGTCGCCGTAGACGCCGGCGTGGCCGGTGGCGGGGTCGCGGGTGAAGGCGACACCGGTGCCCGAGTCGGGGCCGAGGTTGCCGAAGACCATGGAGCAGATGTTGACGGCGGTGCCCAGGTCGCCGGGGATACGCTCCTGGCGGCGGTAGAGCTTGGCGCGGTCGGTGTTCCAGGAGTTGAAGACGGCCTCGACGGCGAGGTCGAGCTGCTCGCGGGCGTCCTGCGGGAACTCCCGGCCGGCCTCCTTCGCGACGATCTTCTTGAAGGCCTTGACCAGCTTCTTGAGGTCGGCGGCGTCGAGGTCGGTGTCGACGGTGACCTTCTTGGAGGCCTTGGCCTCGTCGAGGGCGTCCTCGAAGAGCTCGCCCTCGACGCCGAGGACGGTCTTGCCGAACATCTGGATGAGGCGGCGGTACGAGTCCCAGGCGAAGCGCTCGTTGTCGGCCTGGGCGGCGAGGCCGGTCACGGACTCGTCGGAGAGGCCGATGTTGAGGACCGTGTCCATCATGCCGGGCATGGAGAACTTGGCGCCGGAGCGCACGGAGACCAGGAGCGGGTCGTCCGACTGGCCGAGCTTCTTGCCCATCTTGGTCTCGAGGGCGGCGAGGTGCGCGCTGACCTCGTCGCGCAGCGCGGCCGGGGCCGTGCCGCTCTCGAGGTAGACCTTGCAGGCCTCGGTGGTGATGGTGAAGCCGGGAGGGACCGGGAGACCGAGGTTGGTCATCTCGGCGAGGTTGGCTCCCTTGCCGCCGAGAAGGTCCTTGAGGTCCCGGTTGCCCTCGGTGAAGTCGTAGACGAGCTTCTGATCTTTGTTTTCCGACACGGGTCTCGACTCCTCGAGGACTCGGGTGGCTGCCCTGACGGCCAGGAACATACCCAGATCGAAGGCTTATCGGTACGTCCACTTGGCGGTCATGGGGCCGTAACCACCCGTGCGCCACCGTATCGAAAGTAACCGGTCGGTAATGAGAACCTACGAACAGCGTTCACATCCCGAAGGCGGAGGGGTCGTTTGAGGCTTGATCCCGCTCGGATGAGCGATCATCGATACATTTGCGTTCAACTCTTGAACGCACAAAGGGTGGCACCCAGTGCCACCCTTTGGAAGTCTTACCCGTGACTTACGCGCTCATCTGAGCGAAACCTCTCCCATGCGTGGCGTATATCACGCGCCACACAGGGCGATTTGTCAGCCTCCGGACGTGTCCAGCTCGGCGTCCTCGCTCACACCGGCACAGTCGTACGGATCCTTCAGCCAGCCGTCCGGCAGGACAACTCGGTTGTTTCCGGACGTCCGGCCACGCGGGCCGTCCGCACTCTCGGGCCACGGCTGGTCCAGGTCGAGCTCGCTCAGATGAGCGTCCAGTTCGGCCAGGGAGGAGACGACCGCCATCTTCCCGCGCATCTCGGACCCGACGGAGAACCCCTTGAGGTACCAGGCGACGTGCTTACGGAAGTCGATCACCCCGCGTGCCTCGTCGCCGATCCACTCCCCCAGCAGCTGCGCGTGCCGCAGCATCGCGCTCTTGACCTCGCGCAGCGTCGGCTTGTGGAAGTCCTCGGGGCGGCCCTCGAAGGCGGCCACCAGGTCGTTGAAGAGCCACGGGCGGCCCAGGCAGCCGCGCCCGACGACCACGCCGTCGCAGCCGGTCTCGCGGACCATGCGCAGCGCGTCCTCGGCGCACCAGATGTCGCCGTTGCCGAGCACGGGGATCTCCGGCACGTGCTCCTTGAGCCGGGCGATGGCCTCCCAGTCGGCGGTGCCGCCGTAGTGCTGGGCGGTGGTGCGGCCGTGCAGGGCGATGGCCGTGACCCCCTCCTCGACGGCGATCCGGCCGGCGTCGAGGTAGGTGAGGTGGTCGTCGTCGATGCCCTTGCGCATCTTCATCGTCACCGGCAGGTCGCCGGCGCCCGCGACGGCCTCGCGGAGGATGGCGCGCAGCAGGTGGCGCTTGTAGGGCAGGGCCGAGCCGCCGCCCTTGCGCGTGACCTTGGGGACGGGGCAGCCGAAGTTGAGGTCGATGTGGTCGGCGCGGTCCTCCTCGACGATCATGCGGACCGCCTTGCCGACCGTCACGGGGTCCACCCCGTACAGCTGAATCGACCGCGGCTTTTCGCTCGCGTCGAAGTGGATCAGCTGCATGGTCTTCTCGTTGCGCTCGACCAGGGCGCGGGTCGTGATCATCTCGCTCACGAACAGCCCCTTGCCGCCCGAGTACTCGCGGCAGAGGGTCCGGAAGGGGGCGTTGGTGATGCCGGCCATGGGCGCGAGCACCACGGGGGGCTGCACGGTGTGCGGGCCGATCGCGAGGGGGGCGGGAAGCGTGGTCATCCCCCCATTGTCCCGCAGCGGCGTTCCCTACTTATTCGTACGATCGGCGGTATGCATCACATGAGTGGCACGGATCACGTGAGTCGCCGGCACCGCCTGGTCGTCCTGGCGATCTGCTGCATGAGCCTGCTGATCGTCAGCCTGGACAACACCGTCCTCAACGTGGCCCTGCCCGCGATGCGCCGGGAGTTCGACGCGTCGGTCTCGGGGATGCAGTGGACCATCGACGCGTACACCCTGATCCTCGCCTCGCTGCTGATCCTGGCCGGGGCCACGGCGGACCGGATCGGGCGGCGCAGGGTCTTCGCCCTGGGGCTGGTGCTCTTCACCGCCGGCTCGGTGCTGTGCTCGCTGGCACCCGGCCTGCACTGGCTGATCGCCTTCCGGATGGTCCAGGCCGTCGGCGGGGCGATGCTCAACCCCGTCGCCATGTCGATCATCACCAACACCTTCACCGACCCGAAGGAGCGCGCCCGCGCCATCGGCGTGTGGGGTGCGGTGGTCGGCATCTCCATGGCGGCCGGGCCCCTGGTCGGCGGGCTGCTGGTGGACTCGGTGGGCTGGCGGTCCATCTTCTGGGTCAACCTGCCGGTCGGGCTGATCGCCCTGGCCCTGACGCTGCGCTTCGTGCCGGAGTCCCGGTCCGAGCGGCCGCGCCGGGCGGACCCGGTGGGCCAGCTGCTGGTCGTGGTGCTGCTGGGCGGGGTGACGTACGCGATCATCGAGGCGCCGGCCCAGGGGTGGCGCTCCCCCGCGGTCCTCGGGTGCGCGCTGGGCGCGGCGGCCGCGCTGGCGGGGCTGGTGTTCTACGAGTCCCGGCGGACGGACCCGCTGATCGACCCCCGCTTCTTCCGCAGCGCCCCCTTCAGCGGGGCGACCGTGATCGCGGTGAGCACCTTCGCCTCACTCTCCGGGTTCCTCTTCCTGACCACCCTCTACCTCCAGGAGGTACGGGGGCTGAACGCCCTGGACGCGGGGCTGCACATGCTGCCGATGGCCGCGTTCGCGTTCCTGTGCGCGCCGGTCTCGGGGCGGCTCGTCGCCAGCCACGGGCCCCGGCCCTCGCTGCTGGTGTCCGGGGTGGCCATGGGGGCGAGCGGGCTGCTGTTCGCGGCGTTCTCGGCGGAGACCTCGACCCCGCTGATGTTCACCGGGTACGTGCTCTTCGGCATCGGGTTCGGCCTGGTCAACGCGCCGATCACCAATACGGCGGTGTCCGGGATGCCGCGCGCGCAGGCGGGGGTGGCGGCCGCGGTGGCCTCCACCAGCCGGCAGACGGGCGGGGCGCTGGGCGTGGCGGTGATCGGGGCGGTGCTGGCGTCCGGGACGGCGGGCGGCGCGGACTTCGCGACGGCGACCCGGCCCGCCTGGTGGATCATCACGGGCTGCGCCTTCCTCGTGCTGGTCGTCGGGGCGCTCACCACCGGCCCCTGGGCGCACGCCACCGCGCTGCGGACGGCCCGGGAGCTGGAGCCGTCGCCGCCGGTCCCCGCCGCTCCCCCGCGCCAGGAGCCGCCGGGCCAGGCTCCCGGCTCCCGGATGGACGGCGGGCTCCCGCCGGCGCCCGGGCCGGCTCCGGCGGGCTGAGGCCCCGGCCGCGGGGCGCACACCTTCCTGACCTGCGGTTCCGTGGCACCGTCAGCCTAACGGCTGACAGATATTGAAATCTGTCAGCCGTCATGCCATTCTTGTTCCATGACCACGAACGAGAACACCTCCACCTCCGCCTCCGCCACCACCCCCGCCGCCCGGCGCCTCGGCGCCACCGGCCCGGCCGTCTACCCCCTGGGGCTGGGCTGCATGGGGATGTCCGCCCTCTACGGCGAGGCCGACCGGACCGAATCCCTGGCGACCATCCACGCCTACCTGGAAGCCGCCCCCGAGGGCATGAACACGCTCCTGGACACCGGCGACTTCTACGGCATGGGCCACAACGAGCTGCTGATCAACGAGGCCCTGCGGACCGCCCCGGCCGCCACCCGCGAGCGGGCGCTGACCAGCGTCAAGTTCGGCGCCCTGCGGACGGTCGAGGGCGGCTTCACCGGGTACGACGGGCGGCCCGAGGCCGTGAAGAACTTCCTGGCCTACTCCCTCCAGCGGCTCGGCCGGGACCACATCGACGTCTACCGGATCGCCCGCGTGGACCCGGACGTCCCGATCGAGGAGACCGTCGGCGCCATCGCCGAGGCCGTGCAGGCCGGGCACGTCCGGCACATCGGCCTGTCCGAGGTCGGCGCGGACACCCTGCGCCGGGCCGCCGCCGTGGCCCCGATCTCGGACCTCCAGATCGAGTACTCGCTGATCTCGCGCGGCATCGAGGACCGCATCCTGCCGACCGCCCGCGAGCTCGGCATCGGCGTGACGGCGTACGGGGTGCTCTCCCGGGGCCTGATCAGCGGCCACTTCAGCCGTGACCGCGCCCTGGCCCCCGGCGACTTCCGCGGGATGAGCCCCCGCTTCCAGGGCGAGAACCTGGGCCGCAACCTCGACCTGGTGGAGGCGCTGCGCAAGGTCGCCGGGGAGAAGGGCGTGAGCGTGGCCCAGATAGCGATCGCCTGGGTGCTCGCCCAGGGCCCGCGCCAGGGGGTCGACATCGTGCCGCTGGTGGGCGCCCGCCGCCGGGACCGGCTGGCCGAGGCCCTCGGCTCCCTGCGGGTCGAGCTGACCGACTCCGACCTGGCCGCCATCGAGGCGGCGGTGCCGGCCGGCTCCGCTTCCGGCGACCGGTATCCGGCGGCGCAGATGGCCCACCTCGACAGCGAGCACTGAGCTGGCGGTACGGTCGTACCCATGTCCTCCGCTGCTGCCGAGCCCCTGACCCCCGAGCGCATCCTCGAGACCACCGAGGAGGTGCTGCGCCGCTTCGGCCCCACCAAGGCGACCGTGGTGGACGTGGCGCGCGCCCTGGGCGTCAGCCACGGCAGCGTCTACCGGCACTTCCCCTCGAAGGCGGCGCTGCGCGAGGCCGTCACGGACCGCTGGCTCGCCAAGAGCGTGGTCATGCTGGAGGGGATCGCCTCGGCACCGGGCGAGGCCGCGCCCTCCAAACTGGAGTCCTGGCTGGAGGCCCTCTTCGAGGCCAAGCGCCACAAGGCGGGCGACGACCCGGAGCTGTTCGCGACGTACACGGTGCTGCTCGGCGAGAACAGCGGGGTGGTCGACGCCCACCTGACGGAGCTGATCCACCAGCTGACCCGGATCATCGGCGAGGGGGTCGCGTCCGGCACCCTGGCCGCGCCGGACGTACCGGCCGCCGCGCGCGCCGTCTTCGACGCCACCGGCCGCTTCCATGACCCCCAGTACGTGACGGAGTGGTTCTCCCCCACGATCACCTCGGAGTTCGAGGCCGTCGTCGCGCTCGTCATCAGGGGCCTGCGCGCGTGAACCGGCGGGGCTGCGCGCCCCGTTACCCGGAATCAGATGCTCCACACGGTTTGGCGATCATTTTGGGCCGTGTCGACTTGTACATGCCATAAACAGTTCCCTACGGTCCCCCTACCGCACTACTCAGGCACGTTCCAGGGGGAACCTTGTCCACGGCAGTACAGCCCTCACCTCCCGCACGCTCCGGCGGAGCCGCGGCCATCGGCCTGGCCCTGACCATCGCGCTCAGCGTGGTCGCGCCGATCGTCACCTACAACACCCTCGTCGACGACCACGGCTGGAGCGAGGCCTCGGCACTGCTGGTCAGCGGGGCCTGGCCGGTCCTCGACAGCGCCATCATGGTGGCCTGGCGGCGCAAGCTGGACGAGTTCGCCATCGTCACCCTGGTGTTCCTGGCGATCACCGCCGCCGTCTCCCTCATCGGCGCGAACTCCACCCGGGCCCTGCTGGTCAAGGACTCCGCCGTCACGGGGCTGTTCGGGCTGCTGTGCCTGGCCACGCTCCTCGCGCCGCGTCCGCTGATGTTCTACTTCGGCCGGAAGTTCGGCACGGACGGCACCCCGGCGGGCGTGGCGTACTACAACGGCCTGTGGCAGTACGAGGGCTTCCGCAGCGCCCAGCGCCGCATGACCCTGGTCTGGGGCGTGGTCTACCTGATCGAGGCGGCGGTCCGGGTCGCCCTGTCGTACGTCCTGGACACCGACACCATGGTGACCGTGAGCCCGATCCTGATCTACGGGACCCTCGGCGGCCTGGCCCTGTGGACGATCCGCTTCGTCAAGCGGACCAAGGCGGAGGGCGAGAAGCGGGCCGCGGCCGCGGCCGCCTCGGCGGCCGCCGCGCAGGCTGGCGGCTCCGCGGCCTGACCCGGGCGGGCAGACGAAAGACCGGTGGCCCGGTGCGGTGGAGTCCGACATGGCCACCTGGGATTGGCCACGGGACGAAAAGCACACCGCAACTAGTCCGAGGTGGGGCGCGAATATGGCGAGGGGT
>NZ_JBEPFL010000025.1:0-129343 GCF_040301925.1 Streptomyces sp. NPDC000075 | reverse complement strand
ACGGAGGCACACACGATGACGACCTTCATCCTCACGATCCCTTCTCTCGCTTCCGAAAATGAAGACAGCGCAGCCGCGTCAAACGTGACACCCCCTGGTGTGAGGACAGGCCCACCACATGCCCGGTCTGATGCGCTGGGGCATGCCGCTGGTGGCGTAATGAAGAGGGGTGCCCGAGTGCCGGGGGCGAGGCTGTGCCGGTTGCCCCGCCGTCGTGGCGAAAGAGGTCCCGGTGAATGACGCGCCGAAAACGAGCGAGGACCTTCCCCGACCTCTGCGACATCTGCGGGGCGGCTATCGCCACCGGCCAGGCCGTCTAGGGGCGGGTCAGGGACTCCTCGTACGCCGATCCCGACAACCCCGAACCTGACGGCAACCGGCTGGTGACCGCCTGCCGCGTCGGGCACCTGGGCGAACTCCGGCTCCACTACCAGAGCCGCGCCTTCGTCACGGGAACTGTGGGTGGCCAAGATCGACCGCGTGCTCGCGCAGCATCTGCAAGGGCTCAGGAACGGACAGTTCGCCCAGGAGACCGGGCTGAACCTGCTCCAGATCGAGGCCGCAGCAACCTGGCGGCTGCAAGGCCACGGGCCTGGATCCGTACGAAGTACGCCGGCAGGTCGGCCCATGACGCGCCGGACTCGCGGCAGCCGTCCTTGACCACCAGTTCCCTCACTGCTGGGCCAGGCGCGTGACCGCGGCCGGGGAGAGGCCGGCCGCCGAGCCGAGGGACCGCAGAAGCACCTCGCTGATCTTCGGGGACCTGCGCCACCCCCGTGGCAGGGCCGCCGAGGAGAACCGCCCGCGCTCGCCGGTCTCGGCGTCTGCGTCCCGGACGAAACGCGTCGTAGTCAACAACCCCCGGTGTAGCGCGGCCGGGGTACGTCGCAGCCGTGTCGCGTTGCCGCGACCGGCCCGATGTCAGTACCAGGCAGCAGGCTCTGCCTGCATGAACAAGCGGCGGTTCTGGCGGCTCATCAAGGCCGGCCGCGATCAGCTGCCGGTCTCCCGGCCGGTCGAGGGGACCGTCGCGGCTGAGCAGGCTCTGTGGGACCTGATGGCCGATTCCTCTCACCGATCCCGCCGTTGGCACTGCTCACGGTGCCAACGGCGGGTGCTCTGACGACGGCTTCGACTACTTCTGCGGCTGGCTGATCACTCAGGGCCCTGAGGCCTTCGAGCGTGTAGTCGCCGACCCCGGACGCCCTGGCAGAACTGCCCATCGTTCAGGCCTCCGCAGCAGGCCCGGCCTGGCAGCCATCCATCCGTCCATCCATCCGGAGCAGCGGAAGCGTTGCCCGCCTCGGCTCCCGGCCCACCGCAGGCCGAGCGCGCGGCTCTGAAACCCCAGCGGGTACCTCCGGACCCTCCGGCTGTACCCGCTGTACGCGCCGGGCCCGTCGCGAGCGGTCCGGAATGGCAAACTCCGCCTCATTTTTCGCCGCCTCCCTTCCCCCGGCTGTCGCGGACACGCCAAGATCTCGCCGCGTCGGGCCACATCCGGTGCCCGACCGTAGGGAGGAGAGCGCATGATGCCTGAACGGCATCGGCGACGGTTCATCACCTGCACCGTCGTAGCCGCCGCGTTCGCACTGGTGAGCACCCAGTCGTTCGCAGCGTCCGGTGACACCCGACCCCGGCCCTGGAACGCGCGCCACCAGGCCGACATCGGCCGCCAGCACACCAGATCGGTGAGCGCCGCTCACGGCAGGTCCGCCTTCGGGGCATCCGCGAGTGAGGACGACGGCTCCGACGAGGCGGAGAACTCCGCCGAGGGCACCGCCCAGTACACCGAGGCCCGAACGGCTCCCGGCATCGTCGCGCCGGGCGCGTACGGGGCGGCCTGGGCGCAGTTGCAGTCGATGCAGCACACCCGTGGCGACTGGGACCACGTCACGAAGAAGGCGTACAACTCCGACGACCCCCGCTACCGCGACCTCAACTCCAATTCCAGTGGCGGCTCGGGCCATGTGACCGGCCGCATCACCGGGCTCGCCGCCGACGACCAGGGGTACGTGTACGCGGGCGGCGCCAACGGCGGGGTGTTCCGGTCGAAGACCGGTGGCGGCCAGTGGGAGCCCATCGCGGACAAGCTGCCCTCGCTGTCGACGGGCACCCTCGCCCTGGACGGCTCCAAGCGGCTCTGGTACGCCACGGGCGAGTCCAACACCGGCGCGACCTCATACGTCGGTACGGGTGTCTACGTGCTGGCCGACCCCCAGCACGGGCAGTTCCAGCCCGGCGGCCGCGTCGGCGGTGCGGAGCTGGAGAGCACCACCATCCACGCCCTGCGCTTCGCCGGCACCACGGTGTGGGCGGCGACCAGCCGGGGCGTGTGGTCGCACTCCACCACCACGCTGTCGGGCCCGTGGAAGCTGGAGTTCGCACCCAATCCGGACTACCTGCCGGGCGGCTCCAAGGCCTCCGACCCCAGCGCGCCGTACAAGAACATCGCCAACGACATCGCCGTGGACCCGAAGGACTCCTCCAAGGTGCTGCTCGCGGTCGGCTGGCGCGGCGGTGACGCGTACAACGGGCTCTATGCCAAGCAGGGTGACGGCACCTGGCAGCCGGCCGGCGGTCTGGGTGAGCTGCCGACGAACCACGAGGACGTCGGCAACGTGACGTTCGCGTCCGCCGGGGACGGTTCACGCCTGTATGCCATCGACCAGTCCCCGGCACAGATGGCCGCAGACCCGAACAGCGCGCTGAAGGGCGTCTACGTTTCCAAGAACGGCTCGCCCTTCGGACCCTGGACGCAGATCGCCGACTACCCCAAGCTGAAGGCGTCCGGCTCGGCGCTCCAGGACGACGGCTACATGCCGGGCGTCCAGTCCTGGTACAACCAGTTCCTCCAGGTCGACCCGGGCAACGCCGACCACGTCTACCTCGGCCTGGAAGAGGTCTTCGAGACCAAGAACGGCGGCGCGAACTGGACCACGCCGGGGCCGTACTGGAACTTCCCCTTCCCCTGCTGGAGCCTCGACCCGGCCAAGCAGACCGGTGACTGCCCGGCGACCACGCACTCCGACCAGCACGCGGTGGCCGTCGGCACGTACAAGGGCAAGACCTACGCGTACGTCGGCAACGACGGCGGCGTCTACCGCCGCCCCCTGAACGGCGCGGTCGACTCCGCAGGCCACGCCAAGGACTGGCAGTCGCTGAACGACGGCACCATCGACACCCTCCAGTACTACTCGGTGGGCATCGGCAAGGACCTCGCCTACGGCGGCGTCTCGGTCACCGGCGGCCTGCAGGACAACGGACAGTCGATCCTCCGCGGCCGCGACAAGGTCATGGGATCCAACTTCGGCGGTGACGGCGCGGACACCATCACCGACCCGAACAACGGCTGCAACATCGCCGAGGAGTACGTCTACCTCGACATGTGGGTCACCCAGAACTGCGGGGTGAACGACGGCTCCTGGGCCACGGACCCGGCCAAGGCCACCGAGTACGAGGTCGCACCCCCGGACAAGGACCTCGGCGGAGCCGGCGCCCGCTTCATCGCGCCGATCGCCTCCGACGCCAAGGACGTCAACACCTGGGTGGCCGGCGGCCGCCACGTGTGGGTCCAGACCAAGGGCTTCGCCATCCGCTCCGGCGCGGAGTGGAAGAACGCCTACGACCTGGGCGAGGGCCATGTGGCCACCGCCGTCGCCTCCTCCGGCGGCACCGTCTACGTCGGCTGGTGCGGCCCCTGCAACAACCAGGGCTTCACCCGCGGCATCGCCACCGGCAACGCCGACGGCACCGGCTGGCACCAGCTGAACCTCCCCGTCGACGGCACCGTCCCCAACCGCTACATCTCCGCCTTCGACGTCGACCCGGCCGACGCCCAGCACGTGTACGTCGCCGTCAACGGCTTCTCCCGCAAGTGGACCGAAGGCCCCGGAGCGGGCGTCGGCCACGTCTTCGAGTCGAAGAACGGCGGGGCCGACTGGACCGACATCTCGGCGAACCTGCCCGACGTCCCGGCCGACTCGGTGAAGCTCGTACCCGGCGGAGGCCTCGCCCTGGCCACCGACCTGGCCGTCTTCTACCGCCCGGCCGGTGCGAACCAGTGGCAGGTCCTCGGCAACGCACTGCCCACCACGGCCGTCATGCAGCTGCGCCTCGGCCCGGACGACAACCTGTACGCCGCCACGCACGGACGCGGCATCTGGTCCTTCGACGCACGGCGCCTCAGGGGCCGCACGGACGACTGACCCGGTCGCGTAGCAGTACGCCTCGCCGTCGCGGACCCGGCCCGGCCGGGTGCGGGGACGCCCGGACCCGGTGCGGGCCACGTTCAGGGCCCGCGTGAGCGGGATGAACATCGGGCCGTCCCCGCACTGTCCTTCGCCTGCACGCCCTGGTCCGCCAGGCAGCCCGTGAAGGTCTTACGTGCGGACACGTCGGTGTCCTGCGTCTCGAGTGGGGCGAGCCCTCAGGACCAACGGGGGAATCGCCGCCACAGACACCCGCATCCCGGCGGCCGAGTCGGCCTCGGAGGTTCTTGGCTGTACTTCGCATCAGAGCGCACCGCCGGCAGCGAGGGCGGCTTCGGCACCGCAGGCGGGGCCGAGTTGACCCGGGTCAGGGACACCGCAGGAGCGGGAGGAGCAGCCGGTGGATCCGCTCCGGGTGTACCCGGCAACGGCGTGGCCCTCCTCGATGCCCCGGCGTCCGCCAGGAAATCGAATCGCTTCGCAGGGCAACGCAGACCTCTCGACGACCGCGAGCGGGAGGTGCTGCTGGCTCACGAGCGGGGCCGCCTGTCTGAACCCGGGCAGCGCCAGCGCAAGGTGCCTGCAGGCCACAGAGGAACATCTCGCTTCATCTGCTCTCTTGCACTTCTGTTCACCTGGCCGTTCCCGGCGTGGTGCGCGCGCCCCGGACACTGCTCCGACACCGCGAGCACAGGGAACCAGGGAACACAAGGAGTCTGGATGACCAGAAAATTCTGCGCGGCCGCAACGCTTGTCCTCGCGATGAGCGTGGTGCCGGCCACCCCCGCGACGGCGGCCGGGAACGGACCCTCGCACGGCGCCCGCGCTCCGTTCACGCTCGCCGTGTACGGCGACGCCCCCTACGGCACCTCGCCGACCGACACGTCCGAATTCCAGGCGACGCCGGCGTTCATCGCCGACGTCAATGCCGACCCGGACGTCAGCACCGTCATCCACGTCGGCGACATCCACTCCGGCAAGCAGTACTGCACCGCGGCGTACGACCAGTCCATCGCCGCCCTGTGGAAGACCTTCGCCGACCCGCTGGTCTACACCCCCGGCGACAACGAGTGGACCGACTGCCACAAGGTGGGCGAGGGCGGCGGCAAGTACAACACGGCCACCGGCACGATCGACCCCGTCCTCGACCCGGCGACCGGCCAGCCCGTCGGCTACGCCTCCGGAAACCCGGCCGCCAACCTGGACCTGGTCCGCCGGACCTTCTTCCCCACGCCCGGCCGCACGCTCGGCAGCGGCACCCTGCGCGTCCTGTCGCAGGCACAGCTGCCGAACCGGGCCCACCCCGAGGACGCCCGGTACGTGGAGAACGTGCTGTGGGTCAAGAACGGCACCCTGTTCGTCACCATCAACGTGCCCGGCGGCTCCAACAACGACGCCGACCCCTGGTACGGGGCACCGACCGCCTCCCAGGAACAGCTCGACGAAGCCGCCCGCCGCACCGCGGCCGACCTGCGCTGGCTGGACACCGCCTTCGCCATCGCCCACACCGGCGGCATCTCCAGCGTCGTGGTCAGTACCCAGGCCGACATGTGGGACGTGGACGGCAAGACCGCCGCACACGTGACGAACTACGAGCCGATCGTCGCCAGCCTGGCCTCGCACACCACCGCGTTCGCCAAGCCCGTGCTCCTGCTGGTGGGCGACTCACACGTCTACCGCTCGGACAACCCACTGCGACACGACGCGGCCTGCACGGGCGACGCGGGCGTCTGCTCCTACAACGCCTGGGACAGCCACCCCGGCTACGACGTGCCGAACTTCCACCGCATCGTCGTCCACGGCAGCACCGTGCCGTTGGCATGGCTCAAGCTGACCGTCACCCCGGGCGCACACAAGCCCACGACCGACACCTCGTTCGGGCCGTTCGCCTGGGCCAGGATCACCCGCAGCTGACCGAACGCTCCGAAGTTGGGTCCCCGCAGATCAATACCCCCGCCCCGCCGTCCTCGTACCGTTCGGTTCCAGCTGCCCGGGCCCTCGCGGGGTTCTTGACGGCGCTGTCGGCCTGCCCGACGGATGGCCGGGTCAGGGCGCGGGCGCCGTTGGCGGAGCGGGACACCTCGGCGCGGGCGGCCATCGCCGCGCTGGCCGGGGTGTTCGACGCCGGGGCCATGACCGCGCTGTGGGACGCCGCTCTTGCCGCCCCGGCGTGGGGGCGGGCCCCGGTGTGGTGTCACGGCGACCCCCACACCGGGAAGAACCTGCTGACGGCCGGGGGCGAGCTGAGCGCGGTCATCGACTTCGGCGAGTTCGGTCTCGGCGATCCGGCGTGCGACCTGACGATCGCCTTCACCCTGATGTCGGCCCGCAGCCGGGCGGTCTTCCGCACGGCGCTGGGGGTGGACCAGCACACCTGGGCGCGGGGGCGGGCTGAACGCCCACGTCGCGTACGCCGCCACCAGTCCTCGCGTCGCCATGCAGACCACCCGCCAGATCACCGCGGCACTCGCGGGCTGACGGGCGGGCAGCCGTCTCCGGACGGCACGAGGACACCGTCCGGGCCCGCAGGACTGAACTGCACAGGGGCTGGGCTGCCGAGGGTTCCGGCTCGCACTCCGATCGCCGGTGACGGCGCTGTCCGTGCGGCTGGCCGCCCCGGCCCGTCCGGTAGTACGGCGTCCGTCTTCCCCTTCGCCGTGCGCCGGGTTCTGCGGACGCAGCCAGCCGGTGCACGTCCAGCCTCAAAAACGCCGTACGCCGCCTGCTGGACCTCGACGACGACACCGCCGTCATCATCCGGCAACTCGCCTCCGCCGAGCCCGGCCGACCACCCGTCGAGACCACCGTGACCGCGTTGCCCATGAGCGGCAAAGCCCGCCACTGGACGCTGCACCGTTCCGTCGAGCAGGTCACCGACGAGGATCTGCGCACCCCACCCAAGACCTAATTTGGCAATGGCATCCATTTTCATATAGCGTCGGCGATCGTTCGCCTACCGAGGAGGTTCACCATGGCCGTTCCCAAGCGGAAGATGTCCCGCAGCAACACCCGCCACCGCCGCGCCCAGTGGAAGGCCACCACCCCGACGCTGGTGCCCTTCACCGTGGACGGATCCGCGTACCTCGTGCCGCAGCGGCTGCTGAAGGCCTACGAGCGCGGCCTGCTGCGCCCCGAGGGCTGAGTCGATGACCGGCGCCACCGACGGCCGTCTGCCCGTCACCGTCCTGTCCGGCTTCCTCGGCGCGGGCAAGACCACCCTGCTCAACCACGTCCTGAGTAACCGCGAGGGCCTGCGCGTCGCGGTCATCGTCAACGACATGAGCGAGGTCAACATCGACGCCGCCCTGGTGCGCGGCGGCGAGGCCGCCCTGTCACGCACCGAGGAGCGCCTGGTCGAGATGACCAACGGGTGCATCTGCTGCACACTGCGCGACGACCTGCTCGAAGAGGTCGACCGCCTCGCCCGCGAGGGCCGCTTCGACTACCTGCTCATCGAGTCCAGCGGCATCTCCGAGCCCATGCCGGTCGCCGCCACCTTCGCCTTCCCCCGGGACGACGGGGCGACCCTCGGCGATCTCGCCCGGCTCGACACCATGGTCACCGTCGTCGACGCGGCGAACTTCCTGCCCGAACTGACCGGCGGGGACGGCCTCGCCGAGCGCGGGCTGGACCAGTACGAGGACGACGAGCGCACCGTCAGCGACCTCCTGATGGACCAGATCGAGTTCGCCGACGTCATCGTGCTCAACAAACTCGACCTGGTCGGCAAGCGGAGCGCCGACCGGCTCCGAGCCGCCCTCTCCCGACTCAACCCCGTCGCGAGGATCGTGCCCGCCACCCGCGGACGCGTGGAGCTCCGCGAGATCCTCGGGACCGGACTGTTCGACCTGGAGCGCGCTCAGGAGGCCCCGGGCTGGGTCATGGAACTCAACGGCGACCACGTCCCGGAGACCGAGGAGTACGGGATCTCCTCCACCGTCTTCCGCTCCGAACTGCCCTTCCACCCGGGCCGGCTGTGGAACTTCGTCACCAAGGGCCTCGACAGCGGCACCTTCGGGCAGATCCTGCGCTCCAAGGGCTTCTTCTGGCTGGCCAGCCGCCCGCACGTGACCGGTCTCTGGTCGCAGGCCGGCGCCGTGGCCCGCTTCGAGCCCTCCGGCGCCCGTGATACGGACACCGCCCAGGGCCAGGAACTGGTGTTCATCGGAACCGGACTGCGCACCGAAGCCCTCCAGGCCGCGCTGGCCGGCTGCCTCGTGGCCGACGGAGAGATCCTGCCTGCGGGCGACCCGTTCCCCACCTGGGACACCTACGGCATCGACGACGCCTGCGAGCACGAGCACCCGGAGCCGGCGCTGCAGGCCTGAAGACTCCGGACTGGGATGGGGCCCCTGCTCGAGCGAAGCGGAGAGCTAGGGTCTGTCGTCAAAGTGATCTTGGGTTGTGGATCATGGTGTCGTGATACGTCGCCATGAACTGTCCGATGCCGAGTGGGAACTCGTGGAGCCGCTGCTGCCCCGGCCTGTTTTCGGGCGGCCGCGGCTGGATGACCGGACGGTCCTGAACGGGATCGTCTGGAAGTTCCGGACCGGGGTCGCCTGGCGGGACGTGCCCGAACGGTACGGGTCGTGGGCCAGCCTCCACACGCGTTTCCGCCGGTGGGCGGCGGACGGGACCTTCGAGCGGATGCTCCAGGCAGCCCAGGCGCAAGCGGATGCCGCGGGCGATATCGAGTGGCTCGTGTCGGTCGACTCCACTGTCGTCCGTGCCCACCAGCACGCGGCCGGAGCCCGAAAAGGGGGCTCCGCAGCCCGGCCCTCGGCCGGTCCCGCGGCGGGCTGACCAGCAAGATCCACCTCGCCTGCGACGGAGCGGGCCGGCCGCTGGCCTTCGTCCTGACCGCCGGGAACACCAACGACTGCACCCAGTTCACCGCCGTGATGGACGCGATACGGGTGCCTCGCACAGGACCGGGCCGGCCGCGCAAGCGACCCGGCCACGTCATCGGCGACAAGGGCTACAGCTCGAAGGCGATCCGGACCTGGCTCCGACGCCGGGGCATCGCCCACACCATCCCGGAACGGTCCGACCAGGTTGCCAACCGGGCCCGGCGCGGCAGCCGGGGCGGCCGCCCGCCGGCTTTCGACCGTGAGGTCTACAAGCACCGCAACGTGGTGGAACGGTGCTTCAACCGCCTCAAGCAGTGGCGCGGCATCGCCACCAGGTACGACAAGACCGCCCAGTCCTACCAAGCAGCCGTCACCCTCGCATCGCTCCTGATGTGGGCGTGACACTTTGACGACAACTCCTAGGGGGAGGTCACAGCCACGGCACTGCCCAGCCCGGTATCGCCGCCCCTGTCACCCAACGGTGCAGGGGCGGCCTTCTTTCCGGGGCGGCTCATACGTGGTTCCACGGCGGTGCGGCGCAGGCGCAGGCCGTTGAGGCCGACGATGACAGTGGAGCCTTCGTGGCCCAGCGCGCCGAGCGGCAGGTCAGGGACTGCCAAGGAGCGGGTCAGGCGCGGCCGTCCAGTACTCCCGGTCGCGCGACAGGTCTGTGTCACCCGACCGGGTCGCCGGTCGCACCGTGCGCAGATGTTTCTCGCAGCCGCGCACCGGCTCCGGAGGTGAACCGCTGCACCACTGGACATCCGCTGCCGCGGGCCTCGATCGAGACGGCCAGCACTGCCGCGCGCGCGGGCCGGCACTCGGCAAGTGATCCACTACCTGACCCCGGACACCGGGGGCGCTTCCGGTGACCACGCTCAGCAGGCCCTTGGACAGTCGGATTCCCCTCAGTTGAGGTGGGCGGCGCGCTGCGCCGCAGGTGCGGGCCGCAGGCGGGCCGGACGGCGTGCCCACATCCCGCCGGAGACGTGGGCACGCCTGCCTTACCGGCCTACCGGCCTACCAGGACGACTTGGTAACTCCGGGGAGGAACCCGGCGTGCGCCTGCTCGCGCATGCGGACCCGGGACAGCCCGAACTTCCGGAGGTGTCCGCGGGGGCGGCCGTCCACGCTGTCGCGGTTACGGATCCGGGTGGCGCTCGCGTTGCGGGGCTGCTTGCGCAGCTCTGCCAGCGCGGCCGCGCGTTCGTTCTCCGTCGAGGACGGACGGCGGATGACTTCCTTCAGTTCGGCCCGCCGGGCGGCGTACCTCGCGACGACCGCCTTGCGCTTCTCGTTCTGCGCGATCTTGCTCTGCTTGGCCATCAGACCTTCACCCCCCGGGCCCGGATCCGCGCCACGGCGGCCTCTACGCCGATGGTGTCCACGGTCTTGATCGCCTTGGCGGAGAGCTTCAGCCGCACGTACCGGCCCTCACTGGGCAGCCAGTACCTCTTGCTCTGGATGTTGGGGTCGAAGCGGCGGGAGGTGCGCCGGTGCGAGTGGGAGATGTTGTTGCCGAAGCCCGGCTGGGCGCCGGTCAGTTGGCAGTGGGCGGACAAGGAGTTACCTACCTCTCTCGGGACGGTTCCTTTTTGGTAATGGGAACCATTGTCATATACTAGCGCCATGGCTCGCCCCGAAGTACGCCCGATCGTCAAGCTCCGCTCCACGGCGGGGACCGGCTACACCTACGTCACCCGCAAGAACCGGCGGAACGATCCCGACCGCATGGTGCTGCGCAAGTTCGACCCGGTGGTGCGCCGCCACGTCGACTTCCGCGAAGAACGCTGACCCCGCCCTCCTGCCTGAAGGACACCGTCATGAAGCCCGGAATCCACCCCGCCTACGGCCCCGTCGTCTTCCGCGACAAGGCCGCCGACTTCGCCTTCCTCACCCGCTCCACCGCCACCAGTGACAAGACGGTCGAGTGGGAGGACGGCAACACCTACCCCGTGATCGACGTCGAGATCTCCTCGCAGAGCCACCCCTTCTACACCGGCACCGCCCGCGTCCTGGACACCGCCGGCCGCGTCGAGCGCTTCCAGCGCCGCTACGGGAGCAATGCGCGTGCATGACCCTGCCCGTCGTCATCGTCGGCGGGCTCCACTCTGACGCCCGCAAGGAGGTCGTGGACCGACTGCCGCACGCCGTACCCGGCAGCGCCGCCCTCCACCGCACGGTGCTACGCCTGGTGCGTGACGCCTCGGGGGAGCTGCCCCAGGCGAGGCGCCCCTGTTCAACGACTGCGCCCGCTGCGCCCTGCGCGAGGACCTGATCCCCGAGCTGGAGCGGGTGGCCGACAGCGGTCTGACCCGGCTGGCCGTCGTCGAACTCTGGGACTCGGTCGAACGCAAGGGAAATGGCCGAGGTCGTGGTGCGGCACGGTGGAGACGTACGCGATCTCACCGGCGTCAGGACCGCTGTCGACCCGGCGCTCGTGCTGCCGTACCATACCTCGTCACCGGCGACGACCTGGCGGACGCAGGGCTCGCGGCGGCGGCCTCCGACCAGCGCACCGTCGGAGACACCTGGGCACGGCAGCTGGAGTACGCCGGTACTGGCCTCGTCGACGGCGAAGACGCCGCCGACGAGGACCGCGCCCTCCTGGGCCAGCTCCACCCGACCGCCCGTCAGGTCCGCGCCGGGTCCGGCGAGCTCGCCGGGCCGGCCTTCGCCGGCTTCGACGCGGAAACGGCAGCTGCCGCCCAGCACCCGGCGTGCGCGCCGCTCCCCCAGGAGGCGGACCGGCGCGACCGGCCGGATCGCCCGGTGCGAAAGCGGCCGACATCCGCACTGCGAAGGAACGACCTGACGCTGTCCGGCCTCAGCGGTACCCCGGTTAGGTCAGCTCGGCCACCGTCCCGGCCTGGTCCCAGACGGCCAGGAACGACATCCTCAAACAAACGGCGAGAGCCGGGTGTTCGATGAACAGAGCGGTGGTGGCGCCGGTGCCGGCCATGGGGTCCGGCATGTCACAGAGGACCAGTGAGGCATCGGCGACGACCAGCTTCAGCGGAAGCTCCGGCACGAACCGGGACTCCTCCCCCGCCTCGCCGAACCGGCGTACGTTCTCCAGCACGTCCGCGTCGCCGAGTGCGTCATGGGTGTAGACGGCGCGGGCCGTGCCCCCGGCCCTGCGTAGCCTGCGGACGGTCCTGATGCCTTCCGTATTGGCGGCGGGGGCGACGAAGGGGGGTTTGCAGAAGCTGAGCAGCTCGTGTGCGGCCTGTGCCTGGATGCTCGCGAACCGTTCGGCGATCGCCTTGGGGTCGCGTAGTACCTCGATGTAGTCGAGCGGGTCGGTGTGGGTCTGCCCGGCGGTCCAGAGCGGGGTCAGCGCCGCGGCGAGGGCGGTCGATGCCTGGTCCAGCCGTTTCAGCGACTCCCGCTGAAGGGCCATCAGCCGGGAGACGGCCAGCTCGGGTGACACGGCCGAGAACGCCGCGACCCGTCCCGGACGCGGGATCGCGAGGCGCCTTCGTACCAGTGCGTCCAGTACGTCGTAGACCCGCTGGCGGGGGACGTGCGCGGCGCGCGCGACCTGCGCCGCGGTGTACGACTCCCTCGTGACCAACGCGAGGTAGACCCGTGCTTCATAGCCGGAAAGGCCCAGTGAGACGAGGTCGTTGACCGCACCGTCATCCAACTCCATGGCAGCACAAGGTATACCGGTAGATCACTGACCGAAAGCAATCCTTTGCTTTTCGCGGGTATCCCCTTGGGCATGATTCTCATTACGTTCTGCGGTGGCCACCACTGAACGTGGTGACAGCCGGATCAATGAACCAGTGCCACTCGTAACCCGCGGCGTTCCCGCACACCCAAAGACATGTCATGGACCTGTCACTCACGTGTGCGGGCCAATCCCACGCCGCGGGGATCCGACCCCCCATGGAGGGCTGTTCATTGCAATCGAAACCCACCAGCCGCGTCGGGAGACTGACGCGCCGCGCCGCGACGTCCGTACTCGGGGCCGCCGCCCTGATATCCGGCGGTCTGCTCGCCGTCGCCTCCCCGTCGGCAGCCTCGACGGCGCCCGCCACGCCCACCGCCTCCACCGCGCAGACCCAGCGACTCTGCTCGGAGCCGACGAAGCCCGGGTTCATGGCCTGCCACGCGCTGGCCCGCACCGACGTCAAGCAGCAGCTCAGCCTCGCGCCGAACCTCGTTCCGTCCGGCTACGGACCCACCGACCTGCAGAGCGCCTACG
Source organism: Streptomyces sp. NPDC000075 (assembly GCF_040301925.1). Taxonomy (NCBI): domain Bacteria; kingdom Bacillati; phylum Actinomycetota; class Actinomycetes; order Kitasatosporales; family Streptomycetaceae; genus Streptomyces; species Streptomyces sp. NPDC000075. Next base: position 116,069 of record NZ_JBEPFL010000025.1, on the reverse strand, counting down.
CCCTGCCGGCCTCGGCGGGAGCCGGCGCGACGGTCGCCATCATCGACGCCTACGACGACCCGAACGCCGAGGCCGACCTGGCGACCTACCGCGCCCAGTACGGTCTACCGGCGTGCACCACCGCCAACGGCTGCTTCAAGAAGGTCGACCAGAACGGCGGCACCAACTACCCGACCGCCGACTCCGGTTGGGCGGGCGAGATCTCCCTCGACGTGGACATGGTCAGTGCCGTCTGCCCGTCGTGCCACATCCTGCTCGTCGAGGCCAACCAGCCGTCCATGGCCGACCTCGGCGCAGCCGTCAACCGCGCGGTGGCCATGGGCGCCAAGTACGTCTCCAACAGCTACGGCGGCGGCGAGGACTCCACCGACCCGAGCTCCGACGCCTCCTACTTCAACCACCCGGGCGTCGCCATCACCGTCAGCTCCGGTGACAGCGGCTACGGGGTCGAGTACCCGGCGGCCTCCCAGTACGTCACCTCGGTCGGGGGCACCTCGCTGACCCGCGCGGGCGGCACCTCCCGCGGCTGGTCCGAATCGGTATGGGGCACCAGCTCCGGCGGCAACGGCGCGGGCTCCGGCTGCTCCGCCTACACCACCAAGCCGTCCTGGCAGAAGGACACCGGCTGCGCCAAGCGCACCGTCTCCGACGTCTCCGCCGTCGCCGACCCCGCCACCGGCCTCGCCGTCTACGACAGCTACCAGGCGAGCGGCTGGAACGTCTACGGCGGCACCAGCGCCTCCGCGCCGATCATCGCCGCCGTCTACGCCCTCGCCGGAACCCCGGCCGCGGGCAGCTACCCCTCGTCGTACCCGTACGCCCACACCGCCTCGCTCAACGACGTGACCAGCGGCGCCAACGGGTCCTGCTCCAGCAGCTACCTCTGCACCGCGAAGTCCGGCTACGACGGCCCGACCGGGCTCGGCACACCCAACGGCGTCGCCGCCTTCACCGGCGGGTCCACCGGCGGGAACACCGTCACGGTGACCAACCCCGGCAGCAGAAGCACCACCGTCAACACGGCCGCCTCCCTCCAGATCCAGGCCACCGACTCCGCGAGCGGCCAGACCCTCACCTACAGCGCCACCGGACTCCCGCCGGGCCTGTCCATCAACGCCTCGACCGGCCTGATCAGCGGCACCCCGACCACCGCGGGCACCTACAACGTGACGGTCACCGCCAAGGACACCACCAACGCCACCGGCAGCGCCTCCTTCACCTGGACGGTCACCCCGACCGGCAGCAGCTGCGGCGCCGCCCAGCTCCTCGGCAACCCGGGCTTCGAAACCGGCAGCGCCAGCCCCTGGACCGCCACCAGCGGCGTGGTCGACAACGGCAGCGGCGAGGCCGCGCACTCCGGCTCCTGGAAGGCATGGCTCAACGGCTACGGCTCCACCCACACCGACTCGCTCTCCCAGTCGGTGACGATCCCGGCCGGCTGCCACGCCACCCTCAGCTACTACCTGCACATCGACACCGCGGAGACGACCACCACCACGGCCTACGACAAGCTGACCGTGACGGCCAACTCCACCACCCTGGTGAGCTACTCCAACCTCGACAAGAACACCGGTTACGCGCAGAAGACCCTCGACCTGTCCTCGTTCGCGGGGCAGACGGTGACCATCAAGTTCAACGGCACCGAGGACCCCAGCCTGCAGACGTCGTTCGTGATCGACGACACCGCGGTCACCACCAGCTGACCCGCACCTGAAGAGGACGGGCCCGGACCGCAGGCATCGGTCCGGGCCCGTCCGGCCATGGGGCGGTCACCGGACCACCACGGTGACCTGCCAGGCCACCACCGCCATGCAGCGCACCCCACCGGGCGGAGCAGGCGACGAACACGCCGGGACGGCGGACGCCAGAACGGCCGTACCGGCCGACACACCCCGGAAGACGTGATCCGAGACCTCGGCCAACGCCGTCCCCGACAAGGTCACCGGGGCGGCGGGCGTCCCCGGCAGCGACACCCGCACCGTACCCGACCTCCCCAGGCAGACCCGACGACCGTTGTCGGCCGCTGTGACGGTCACGTCGGTGCCGCTCACCGCAGCGGCGGTCCGACAGTCGACGCCGACCGACGCCGCAGCCGAATCCGTCGGGTCCGCCCCCGGGGACATGGCGCCCGAACCGCAACCGGCCGCAAGCAGCAGCACCGTCACGGCCATTCCCGTCCGTACCCGCATCCCACCACCTCCCCGCACCGCGACACCGGCCAGGGATGGGACGTGGTACCCGCGATCCGGGTTCCATCGAGCTCGAAACTACGGCACGGACGTGCCGTCGGCGTTCGCTGCGGGATCGTGGTGGCCCACGCGGCGCTCCTCCAGCGGGGCCCGCCGCAGGACGTCGTCACCCACGCGGGGCAGGTGCGGGGTGTGGTTGACCAGGCGTGCCGAGTTGCCGACCACCGCGATGCTGCTCGTGTTGTGCAACAGGGCCGCCAGAACGGGATTCATGGAGCCGCCGGCGCCCGCGACCAGGCCCAGCAGGTTGACGCCGATCGCGAGCCCGTAGTTCTGACGTACGACGCGCAGGGTGTGGCGGCTCAGCTCCACCACGGCGGCGACCTGGCGCAGGTCGTTGCCGGCGAGTGCGATGTCGGCGGTCTCCAGGGCGACGTGGGAGGAATGCTCGCCCATGGTGATACCGACGTCGGCCAGCGCGAGGGCGGGAGCGTCGTTGGTGCCGTCGCCGACCATGGCGACGGTGTGGCCTTCGGCCTGGAGGTCCCTGATCAGCTGGAGTTTGGCCTCCGGGAGCGCGTGGGCGTGGACTTCGGTGATCCCGAGGGTGTCGGCGACGACCTGGGCGGTCTCCTGCGCGTCGCCGGTGAGCAGGATCAGGCGGTCGACGCCCAGGTCACGCAGCTGCTGAATGACGGTTTCAGCGCCGGCCCGTACGGCGTCGGAGACGCCGAGCATGCCGATGAGGTCCTTGTCGTGGGCGAGGCGGATGACGGTCTCGCCGCCGGCGCGCAGCCGGTCCGTCCAGGTCTGGGCCTCGTCGGCGGTGACCTTCTCACTGAGGGTCACCACGCTCGTGACCAGGGGGCGGCCGAAGGTGAGGGTGCCGGTCTTGTCGAAGGCGACTGCGGTGACCCGGCCGATGCCCTCCAGGTGGGTGCCGCCCTTGATGAGGGTGCCGCGGCGGGCACCGTTTCCGATGGCCGCGCTGATGGCGGTCGGGGTGGCGAGCCCCGCCGCGCAGGGGCAGGCGATGAGCAGCATGGTCATCGTGCGCCGTGCGTCACGGGTGACGACGTAGGTGACTGCATGTCCCCGGGTGGTCCCGCCCTCCAGTTGACGATCAGGCCCTCTGCGTCAACGAGGCTGACAGGAGCCCCTGGGTGACGGGGTGCTGCGGCGTCTCCAGCAGCCGACGGGCGGGGCCGGACTCGGCGATGCGGCCTGCATCGAGCACTGCGATGCGGTCCGCGAGGACTGCGGCAGCGGCCAGGTCGTGGGTGATGAAGACCAGGCTGAGCTCGTCGCGTTCCCTGAGCCGGGCGAGGGCGTCGAGGATGGTGGCCCGGGTGGCCGGGTCGAGTCCGGAGGTGATCTCGTCGCAGATGAGCACCTGTGGCTCTGCCAGCAGGGCTCGGGCCACCGCCGCTCGCTGGAGTTCGCCGCCGGAGAGCTCGCCGGGGCGGCGCCGGGCGAGGCTCTCACCGAGGCCGAACTCACCGAGGGTGCTCAGGGCGGTACGCCGAGCGTGCGCCGGTGCGGCGCCGCGCAGCCGTACCGCGCTGCGTGCCACCTGGTCGAGGACCGGCCGGTGCTCGTCGAAGGCTGCCTTCGCGTCCTGGAACACGTACTGCACGGCGGCCAGTTCGGGGCGGCTCCGGGAACGCAGGCTGCGCGGCAACGGCGTCCCGCCGAGCAGGACCGTGCCCTCGTAGGCGCGGTGCAGGCCGGCCAGGCAGCGTCCGAGTGTGGTCTTTCCGCTGCCGGAACGGCCGACGAGCGCCACGCACTCCCCTGCCGCAACCGGGACTCCGATGTCGCTCAGCACCTCGACGGCCCCCCGTGTGGTGCGGTGCCATGCGGTCAGATTCCGCGCCTCCAGGCGTACCTGCCCGGGCGGGCGGGGCGCTCGCGCGGCGCTCGGCTGCTCCGGTACGCGACCGTCGAGGACTGACGACGCGGGTCCACGGTCCACGACCCGTCCGTCCCGCATCACCACGACCTCGTCGGCCAGCTCCCGTACGACGCCCAGGTCGTGGCTGAGCAGGACGACGGCGATGCCCTGTGCGGCGACGACGGCCAGCTCCGCCACCATGCCCTGTTTGGTGAGGACGTCCTGGCCGGTGGTGGGCTCGTCGGCGACGATCACCCGCGCACCGAGCAGCAGGGCCTGGGCCAGGACGACGCGCTGCTGCTGGCCGCCGGAGAGCTGGTGCGGGAAGCGCCGCAGCACGGCCGCGGGATCCTGGATCTGGGCGAGGCGCAGGGCCTCTTCGGTGCGGTGCCTGCGTTCGCGCCGGTTGCCTCCGTGGCGGGCGGCGATGTCGGCGAGCAGCGCTCCCACCCGGCGGGCGGGGTTGAGGACGGATGCCGGGTGCTGGGGTATGTATCCCACCGGGCCGGCTGGTGTGTGGACCTCGCCGTCGACCACGGCGCCGGCCGGGTATTCGCCCAGGAGGGCGAGTCCGGTGGTGGTCTTGCCGCTGCCGGACGGGCCGATGAGGGCGGTGATCCTGCCGGCGTGGGCGGCGAGGCTGACGCCGTCCACGATGGCCCGTCCGTCGATCTCGACTCGCAGGTCCCGCACGTGCGCGACGAGGGTCATCGCGGCGCTCCCTTCCGGGGGGTGGCCCGTTGGAGGGCGGCGTCGAACAGGAGGTTGGTGCCCATGGACAGGGCCGCGATGAGCAGGGCGGGTACGACCACGGCCCAGGGCTGGAGGAAGAGGCCGGTGCGGTTGCGGTCCACCATGACCGCCCAGTCGGCGGCGTCCGGCTGTATGCCCACGCCGAGGAAGGCGGCGGTCGCGACCAGGTAGAGGGCTCCGGTGAGGCGGATGCCGGCGTCGGCGGCGAGGGTGCGGCGCATGGAGCGGGCCACGTACCCGATGGCCGTGCGCCACCAGGACTCGCCCTGCATGCGCAGCGCTTCCACGGCCGGCCGGGAGGAGATCTCGACGGCCGCCGCGTGAACGACCCGGGCGGCGTCGGGTACGGCGGCAAACCCGACCAGGACGGTCAGTCCGGCGGGCCCCGGGGAGAGGGTGGCCGCGACGAGCAGCACCAGCAGCAGCGAGGGGACCGCGATGACCACGTCCAAAGGCCTCATCAGCGCCTCTTCCAGCCAGGTGCGGCGGGTCAGAGCGGCTGTGAGTCCCAGCGGGACGGCGACGAGGTAGGCCAGGGCGGTGGCCGCGATCGCCACGAGCACGACGGAGCGGCCGCCGAGGAGCACCTGGTGCCAGACATCGCGTCCGCTGAAGTCGGTGCCGAGCCGGTGCCCGTCGCCGGAGGCGAAGGAGACCGAGCGGGGACCGGCCGGACCGGCCACCAAGGGGCCCACCAGGGCGAGCAGGACGGGGAGGCCGATCAGCACGAGGGCCAGGAGGGATCTCTCGGGTTTCTGCCTCATGCCGCCACCTCGGACCGGGGTGCGAAGCGGCGGGCGGCCAGGTCCGCGGCGAGGTTGACCACCACGGTGACGACGCCGAAGACCACCGCCATGCCCTGGACGACCGGGATGTCACGGGCGGCGACGGCTTCGATGAGTACGGTGCCGAGGCCGGGGATCACGAAGAGGGCCTCCACGACGATCACCCCGCTCAGGAGCCAGTCGCAGGTGCGGGCCAGTTGCTGGGTGGCGGGGGCGAGCGCGTTGGGCAGGGCGTGGGTCCAGGTGATCCGGACGCCGGAGACTCCGTAGCGCCGGGCCTGGGCGACGTACGGCGATGCCATCGCGTCGATCATCCCGGCGCGCACGAGGCGGCTGATGGTGCACACCGGCCGCGACAGCAGGACGACGACCGGCAGGATCAGGACGGCGGGCTCGGTGAACACGTCAGCGCCGACGGCCGTGGGCGGCAGCCAGCCCAGCCACAGTCCGAAGACCGTGGCGAGCAGGACCCCCACGGCGAATTCCGGTACGGCGTGCACGGCGAGGGTCAGGGCGCTGACGGTCCGGTCCAGCCGGCCGCCCTCGCGGCGGGCCGCCAGGACCCCGAGGCCGACCGAGAGGGGGACGAGCAGGGCGAGCGTCGCGGCGGCCAGCAGCAGGGTGGGGCCCAGGCCGGCGGCCAGGTAGCCGGTGACGGGCCGTCCGCTGACCAGGGAGGTGCCGAGGTCGCCGTGCAGGAGGCCGACGACCCAGTCGGCGAGGCGCTCGGCGGCGGGCCGGTCCAGGCCCATCGTCTCGCGGATGCGGGCGATGCGGGCGGGATCGGGCTGGTCCCCGGCGAGCGCGACGGCCGCGTCACCGGGCAGCGCCTCGGTGAGGGCGAAGATGAACAGGACGACGGCCGCCGTCTGCCCCAGGCCGAGGAGCAGGCGGCGGCCCATCCATGAGAGGTGCGGTGTCACGCGAGCCAGATCTTGTCGAAGCGGGCCCAGTCGAGGGTGTTGGCGGGGGCCTGCTTCGACACCCCGTGCACGGTGGGCGCGGTGGCGATGATCCAGTCGGCGAAGCCCCAGATCAGGAAGCCGCCCTCGTCGTACAGCCGGCGCTGCATCCGCTCGTAGAGGGCGCCGCGCTGCGTGACGTCACGGGTGGACTGGGCCTGCTGGTACAGGTCGTCGAAGTCCTTGTGCTGCCACTTGGTGGCGTTGGTGGTCGATCCGGTCAGCAGCCGCTGCGAGATGTGGGACTCGATGGGCATGGCGCCCGACCGGTAGGAGGCGAAGGTGCCGTTGTTGAGGATGTCCTTCCAGTACGTGTCCTTGTTGCCGACCTTGATCTCGACGGTGACCCCGGCCTTGGCGGCCTGCTCCTTGAAGATGCCGGCGGCCTCGACGAAGCCCGTGGCGGCGGGGGCGGTGTCGAGGGTGACCTTGAGGCCCTCGGCGCCGGCCTCCTTGAGGAGCGCGCGGGCCTTGTCGAGGTCCTGGGTGCGCTGCGGGAGGCCGGCGGGGTAGTACTGGTAGCCCTTGCCGAAGAGGTCGTTGCCGATGTCACCGGCGCCGGAGAGGGCTCCGTCGACGAGTTCCTTGCGGTCGGCGATGAGGAAGAAGGCCTGGCGGACCCGGGGGTCGTTGAAGGGCGGGCGGTCGGTCTTCATGACGAAGCCCTGCATCGCACTGCCTGGGAGGCGGACGATCTCGATCTTCCCCTTGCCTTCGTGGGTGCGGGCGGTGGCCGGGTTCAGCTCGTGGGCGTACTCGACCTGGCCGCCGAGCAGGGCGCTGACACGTGCCGACTCCTCGGAGGCGACGACGAATTCGAGCTCGTCGAGGTGCGGGGCACCCTCCCAGTAGGCGTCGTTGCGCTTGACGACGAGGGAGCTGCCCGGCTTGAAGGAGACGAAGCTGAACGGTCCGGAGCCGATGGGCTTGTCGAAGGCGGTGGCGTCCTTGGGGACGATGTACGCGCCGAAGGCGGCGAGGACGTTGGGGAATTCGGCGTACGGCCGCTTGAGCTTGAACTCGACGGTGGACGGGTCCAGGGCACGGCTGGCGTCGAGGTCGATGGGCTCAAGGGAGGCCTTGGCACGGAAGGTGCCCTTGGGGTCGGCGATGCGGCGGTAGCTGTAGAGGACGTCCTCGGCCGTGAGGGGCTTGCCGTCGTGGAAGGCGGCCTTGCGCAGGGTGATCTTCCACGTGTCGAGTGCGTCGTTGGGCTCCCACTTCTCGGCGAGCCTGGGGACGGCGGCGAGGTCGGCGCCGAAGTCGGCGAGCTTGTCGAAGAGGGCCTTGGCGCGGGCGGCGTCGACGAACAGGTTGGCGGCGTGCGGGTCCAGGGTCTCGTTCGCGCCGCCACCGGCGAAGGCGGCGCGCAACCGGCCGCCCTGCTTCGGGGCTCCCTCGGCGGCGTTCTTGGCGTCCGGGATGGTGGTGCCGGTGCCGCAGGCGGCGGTGAAGGCGAGGGCCGTGGCACCCGTGGCGATGAGGAAGCCTCTGCGGGCGAGGCTGGAGCGGGCGTCGTTCATGCGGGGGTGTCTCCGTTGGTGGGGTGGGGCATGAGCCGGGCGATGAGGTGGAGGCGATCGGAACTCGTGGTCCCATGCGGGGCCTCGCCCTCGCTCCACGGCGGTTCGGTGCGCGGGCCGGGTCCGTCGTGCAGTGCGAGGACCTCGAACCCGGCGGTGGTGAGGAAGTACCGGAGTTCCTGCGGGAAGAGCAGGCGCCAGGCGGAGCGCTGCTCCTCCTGTGGGCAGCCGTCGTCGGCGGTCCAGATTCTCCGGCGGCGCAGGAGTTGCGCGCCGTGATCGATCCACAGGGTGGTGTGGGAGGTGTACGTGGTGCCGCGCCAGGCGAAGGTGTTGGTGCGCGGGCCGTCGAGGAGTTCGGTGTTGCCGAGGAAGAAGGCGCCGTTGCGCATTTCGGCGACGAGGAGCCCGCCGGGGGCGAGATGGGCGCGGCAGCGGGCGAGGAAGGCGGTCAGGTCCTCGTTGGTGTGGCAGTAGAGGAGGGCGCTGTCGAGGCAGGCGATCGCGTCGAAGGTGGCTCCGAGGTCGAACTCGCGCATATCGGCCAGGTGGTAGGCGGGGCCCGGGTTGTGGGTGGCCGCGTGGGTCAGCATCGCCTGCGAGGTGTCGATGCCGGTGACCTCTCGCCCGGCTCGGTGGTGCAGCCAGGCGGCGTCGCGGCCGGTGCCGCAGCCGACGTCGAGCACGCGGGGTCCGGCCGCATGGCGGGCCAGGGTGTCCTCGGTCCAGCGGGCGGCGAGCCGTTCGGGGTCGGGGAAGCGTTCTTCGTAGAGCTCGGGGTGGTCGGTGAGCAGGTTGCCGCTGGTGGTGGCTGTCATCGGGTCTCGCTTCGGGGACGTGCGGGTGCACGAGGGGGCAGGGCGTCCGGGGCCTGCTCGCAGGGCAGGGCCCGTCTTCGCTGGAGGTGTCCCACGGCCGCTGCCGAGACCAGGCCGAGGACGAGGCAGCAGCCGTAGGGCAGCCAGGTCAGGCCGGTGTGGCCGGCGGTGTCCATGGACCAGCCGATGGCCGCGCTGCCGGCCGCGGCCGCGACCCCGGAGACCGCGTAGAAGAGCCCGTAGAACGTGCCGGTCAGGTTCGCGCGGCCGAAGGCCGGTATCAGCTCCATCACGAAGGGCTGGGCGACCATCACCCCGAGGTGCAGCAGCAGGGCCCCGGCGAGCACCGGCAGAAGGCGCAGCGGGTGGGCGGTGGCGGGGCCCGCCACGAGCATCGGGGGCACGAACCCGAGGCCCATGATGCCCAGGCCGGTGGCGATCCAGCGCCCCCCGCTCCCCCGGGCCTTCAGGACCCGGGTGATGCGCAGCTGGAACAGCAGGTTGGCGACGGTCCCGGCGAGGAACAGGAGGCCGACCGAGCCGCCCCAGCCGGAGGCGTCGGTGGCCGCTCGGGGCAGCAGCAGGTACAGCTGGTTCTGCAGGCCGTACATGCCGATCATGGCGAGGGAGAAGGCGAGGAAGCGGCGGTTGCCTGCCACGTCGCGCCAGTCGCCGAGCAGCCTGGTATCGGGGGTCGGAACCTTGCGGGCGGGCAGGACCAGCAGCTGCGCGAGGGTGAGGACGGCGAACACACCGGCTGCCGTAACGGCGGCGGTCCGGAAGTCCACGAGGAGCAGCAGGCCGCCGAGCAGCGGGCCGAGCAGCGCCCCGGTCGTGGCGAAGACGTTGAACAGCGCGAACGCCTCCGCCTTGCGCTCACCCGCCTCCTGGGCGACGTAGGTCCGCACGGCGGGGTTGAACAGGGCCCCCGCGAGCCCGCTGAGTATGGACGCGGTGATCAGCAGTGGCAGGCTGTCACCGAGGGCGAACAGACCGAATCCCAGCGTACGCAGGGCGCAGCCCGCGATGATCACCCTGCGGGCGCCGAGCCGGTCGGCGGCCGAGCCGCCGATCAGGAACAGGCCCTGCTGGCTGAGGTTGCGCAGGCCGAGGACGACGCCGACGACGGCGGCCGAAAGCCCGAGGCCGTCGGAGAGGTGGGTGGCGAGGTAAGGGATGAGCAGGTAGAAGCCGGCGTTGACGCCGAGCTGGTTGACCAGGAGCAGGCGGACGGCGAGGGGGAAGTCTCGTACCGAGCTGAGGACCTTCACCGTACGACCGCCATGTGGGTGCGTCTGACGCCGAGGCCGGCCCGGTCGGCGGCGCGTACCGTGCCGTCCGTGCCCCCGATGCCGTTCCAGGGGTCGTCGGCGAGCAGCAGGTGCCCGTCGAGGTCGACCCAGCGGGCCCGGTCGGCGAGGTGCACGGCAGGGGCGATGCCGAGGGAGCTGGCGGTCAGGCAGCCGAGCATGAGGTCGGTGCCGCTGCCGCGCAGGGCTTCGTGAATGCGCAGGGCGGCCCGTACCCCGCCGCATTTGGCGAGCTTGACGTTGACGCCGTGGACCAGTCCCGCGAGGGCGACGGCGTCCTCGTAGGAGACGGCGTCCTCGTCGGCGATGACGGGGACCGGGGACTCCTTCGCCACGCGGGCGAGGGAATCGGGGCTGCCCGGCGCGATGGGCTGCTCCACGGCAGTGACGCCGAGGTCGGCGAAGCGCGGGAGCAGGTCGAGAGCCTGGCGTTCGGTCCAGGCTCCGTTGGGGTCGAGCAGCAGGCTCGCCTCGGGGGCTCCGTCGCGCACGGCGGCCACGCGCGCGAGGTCTTCGGCCGGATCGGGGGATCCCGCTTTCACCTTGAGGGCGGTGAAGCCGCTCATGGAGAGCCGGGCGGCTTGCGCGGCGGCGGCCACTGGCGCGGTGATGCCGATCGTACGGGTGGTCGGCGCGGTCGGCGCGGTGTGCGTGCCCAGCAGTTGGTGGGCGGGCCGGCCGGCCCGTTTGCCGACCAGGTCGAGCAGCGCTGCCTCCAGCCCGGCGAGCACTCCGGCCGGCAGCTTCGGCAAGCCGGCCGGCGAGCCGGCCATGTGTTCGCCCCACGCGGTCTCGGGGTCGGGAAGGTGTTCGACGGCGGCGCGCGCCGTGGTGAGGTGCCGGAGGATGCGAGCAGTCGGCAGGCCGAGGAAGTCGCTGCTGACGACTTCTCCCCAGCCGGTCAGGCCACCGTGCTCGATCGCGACCCAGACGGCGTCGCGGCGGGCCATCACCGAGCGGGAGATGCGCAGCGGCTCGGCCAGTTCCAGTTCTGTGGTGTGCCAGGTGAGTCTCATGCGGCGCCTCCCCGCGTCGGTGCGGGCAGGTGCGGCCGGGTCACCGCGCGAGGGTCGACCACGGTGCGGCAGCGGGTCCAGCCAACGGCCTCGGTGGCGTGCGGGTGCGCGATCTCCAGTGGCCGCAGGGCCAGTTCGGCCCGGTCGAGACCATGGGCCTGGCAGAAGTCGTCGTCGTAGACGGTGCCGAGGTAGCGGTGCGGACCGTCGGGGAAGACCGTGGCGACGACCGCGCCGGCCTCCACCCGGGCAGCCCAGGCGGAGACGAGCGCGACGGCGCCGGTGCTCCAGCCGCCGCTGACGAAACTGGTACGGGCGAGCCTGCGGCAGGCGTCGACGGCTTCGGCGGGGCCCACCCAGTGGACCTCGTCGAAGGCGTGGTGGGCGACGTTGCGCGGGTGGATGCTGCTCCCGAGCCCGCGCATGAGGCGGGGCCGGGCGGGCTGGCCGAAGATGGCGGAGCCGACGGAGTCGACCCCGATCACCTTCAGGCGCGGCCAGCGGCGGCGCAGCGGGCCGATGAGCCCGGCACTGTGGCCGCCGGTGCCGACGCTGCACACCAGCACGTCCAGGTGGTCGAGCTGCCCGCAGAGCTCGGCGGCCATGGAGAGGTAACCCGCCGCGTTGTCAGGGTTGTTGTACTGGTCGGGCCAGTAGGCCTCCGGGATCCGGGCCAGGACCTCGCGGAGCCTGGCGATACGGGCTGCCTGCCAGCCTCCCTCGGGAGCGGGCCGCTCCACCAGCTCCAGCTGCGCTCCGTACGTGCGGAGCAACTGCCGCATGGACGGTTCCAGTTCGCGGTCGCCGACGAGGACGACGGGATGGCCGAGGGCCTGTCCGGCGAAGGCCAGACCGACCCCCAGGGTGCCGGAGGTCGATTCGACCACGGTGGCGCCCGGGCGCAGTTCGCCGCGCTGCCGGGCACCGCGCAGCATGGACACGGCGGACCGCGCCTTCATCCCGCCGGCGCCGAGGCATTCGAGCTTGGCCCAGAAGCCCGGGTGGGCGTACGGCAGTTCCGTACGGATCCGCGCGAGCGGGGTGCGGCCGACCAGTGCCAACAGCTCCGGGTTCGTACGGTGCGCCCGGGGGCGGTGGAGCGGAGGTGCGAGGGTCACCGGGTACCTCCGTAGCGGTGGATGACTCCCGGGCCGCCGTCGAGCCAGAAGAAGGGGTAGGGCTCGGCGGACACGGCGCTGACCCCGGCGCCGACGAAGCGCGGGAGGACCGCGCTGCCGGTCTGCGCGAACATGACCAGGGGCTTGCCGGTGGCTGCGGCGTGGTCGAGCAGCGGCTGGAAGGTTCCGTTCCCGAGGGTCATGCCGGAGGCGAGGACGGCGTCGCAGTGCTCCAGCTCCGCGAGGGCGTCGGTCCGTACGGGCTCGTCCCACTCGGTGGCGCCGCCCTTGAGGTCACAGGGCACGTATTCCAGTCCGCGCGCACGCAGCTGTTCCAGCAGGGAGTTGACCACGCCGATGACGAGGACCCGGCGGATCCCGGTTGCGGGCAGCAGGCCGACCACCGCGCGAGCACGGGCTCGGGACCGGTGCAGGGAGCTGCCGGCCGGCAGGGCGTAAGGGCGGGCGCCGTGCTCGGGAGTGTGGGGGCGTACGTGGCTCAGGTACGCGTCGAGCGCGGCAACCTGTACGGGAAGCATCGGGTGGCTGAGGAGTTCGGCCACCGAGGCTCCGACACAGTCGTCGAGTGCCGCCGGGGGCAGGGCGCCCGGCTCTACGGCGCAGGACCCTACGGCCGCGTCGAGGCGCAGGCTGAGGACCTCGTTGCGGTAGCCGCCGCTGCGGCCGGCGTGGTGGACCGCCTGGGCCGTGGTGAAGGCGAGCGCGATGCGTCCCTGGGCGGGGTCGGGACCGTACGTCCCGGTGCGGACCGCTTCGATGAGCTGGTCGATGGTGCGTACGGCGGGCTGGTGCAGGGTGGGTGTGGTCATGCGGGCACCACCGGAGGCAGCTCGACCGAACACTCCGCATAGGTGGGGTGCAGGTGCGCGAGGAGCCGCTCGGCGGTTTCCCGTGCCCCACTGCCCTGGGTGTCGGCGGTCATGATGTGGCCGAGGTATTCGTTGTTGCTGGTCGCGGCACGTACGGCACGGCCCGGCTCGGCAAGGGTGAGCTCCAGGACCCCGGGCTGCGCCCTGACCTCGTCGGCGCCTTCGATGCCGGTGAGGGTGCCGGTGGTGTCGGGGAGGAGGAAGGCGATGGCGGCGCTGTGCATGCCGGTCGGGCGCGCCTCGAGGTCGGGCAGGTGACCGAGGGCGACGTCCACGCAGGCGGCGGCCAGGTCGATGCCCGTGACGTGCCGGACGAGTTCGGTGATCCGGTTGCCGGCGGGCCGGGGGTTGACCTCGACCACCTTGGGGCCCTCGGGCGTCAGCTTGATTTCGGTGTGGCACACGACGTGGTCCAGGCCGAGGGCCTTGATGGCGGCCACCGCCGTGTCGACCGCTTCCCGCTCCGTCTCCGGCGTGATGGCCGCCGGGAACATGTGGCCGGTCTCGATGAAGGCGGGCGCCCCGCCGATGCTCTTGTCCGTGACACCGACCACGCCGATGACACCGCCGAAGGAGACGGTCTCGACGCTGACCTCGGGGCCCGTGAGCAATTCTTCAAGGAGGAGAACGGGGCTGCGGTCCTGCCCGCGCGCGTTGACCGGGAACGCTTCCAGCGCCCGGCAGGCCGCCTCCAGCTCGCTCTCGTCGCGGACCTCTCGCACCAGCATCCCGGCACACAGGTCCACCGGCTTGACCACCAGCGGGTAGCCGATCTCCCAAGCGGCGGCCGCTGCCTGCACTGTGTCCGCGCAGAGCGCGAAGCGGGGGCCCGATACCCCGGCCTCGGCCAGCACCCGGCGGGTCAAGTCCTTGCGGCAGGCAGCCTCGACGGCCTCGGCGGCCGGGCCGGGCAGGCCCAGCCGCTCGGCGATCCGTGCCACGGCCGGCAGGTAGTAGTCGCAGGAGGAGACGACCCCGTCGAAGGCGAGCACCGCGTGCAGCCGTTCCAGGTGGGGCAGCAGTTCCTCCATGTCGTTGGTGTCCGCGGTGATGATGTTGCGCGCCGCCAGCAGCGGGTGCGGGCCGCCGGACCCGGCGCCGCGCAGGTAGTGGTGCAGGTCGCGGGTGACGAACGTGAACTCGTGCCCGCCCTCCCCGATCGCCCTGGGCAGCAGCCTGCTCATCGACCCCACCCAACTCTCGACCACCAGCAGATGCGCCAAGGGACTTCCTCTCAAAATGCCGTCACAACCGCAGGGCATACCTGCGAAGCGGACTGCCTGACGGGAGACATCCGCACCGAACCAAGGAGGAAGCTATCGGAAATCGTTTTCATTTCCAATAGAGTGGATTTCCGATAGCCTGCCGCTCACGAGACCGGAGTGCCGGAAGGGAGCCACCGAGCCATGAGAGACCTGCCGCAGGGGCAAGAGATCGGGCCGTACGTCGTACGACACGCCGGGCCGAGCGACGTAGCCGGCGCGCGGAGCGTCATGCTCGACACGTTCTACCGGGAGTTCGACTACGGGTACGTACCCCAATGGCACGACGACGTCGTCGACATCGTCGGCACCTACCTCACGCACCCGCGCCACGCCCTCGTCGTGGCGGTCCTCGGTGAAGAGGTCGTCGGCACCACCGCACTGAACTCCCGCGGCCCCGCCCACCCCCCGCACCCCCGCTGGCTCACCGAGCGCTATCCCACGGGGCGCACGGCGCAGCTCCTGCGGGTGTACGTGCGCCCGGACCACCGCAGGCACGGACTGGCCCGCGCCATGGTCAGGACGGCCTGCGAGTTCGCCGCAGGCGTCCCCGGCTACGACGCCATCTACCTGCACACCAACGTCGACATCCCCGGCGCGGAAGCCTTCTGGCGCAGCATCGCCGAAGAAGTCTGCGACGCCCGGACAACGGGCGAGCACGGCGGCTACGGGACCGTCCACTTCGAAATCCCGATCCCCGTCACGGCCACCGCCGGCCGATTCGGCAGCTAGCCAACGAAGCACCCCTCCTGCGGGGCCCGCCCGGGGTACGTACGTCACCCATCCGCGGTACGTACCCGTACGGCGTGCCGCTGACCACGCCGGCGCTGCTCGTATCGCGCTCCCGAGATCCGGACCATCTCCAGGCCAGAGCGTCACGCTAAGTGCGACACAGGGTCGCTCGGTCGCGCCTCCCGGACCAGTCGCGGACCGGATTCCCGCCCGGAGTGAGGCAGGCGACAACCCTCTGGCATGTGTGGTGGCACGCGTAGCCGGACGGCTCGACCCTCCAGCGTGCCGCGGGCGTGGGCACGCCCTTCGCAACCCACCGCTTTCGGCACATGGTCCGCACCACCATCGTGCCGGCGGCCGTGCGCCTGGCTGGTGGGACGTGAGACGTACGCCATCCGGCTCGGCCGCCG
This sequence comes from Streptomyces sp. NPDC000075, assembly GCF_040301925.1. Classification (NCBI taxonomy): domain Bacteria; kingdom Bacillati; phylum Actinomycetota; class Actinomycetes; order Kitasatosporales; family Streptomycetaceae; genus Streptomyces; species Streptomyces sp. NPDC000075. The sequence continues at coordinate 100,407 of NZ_JBEPFL010000025.1, read as the reverse complement.
AAATGCCCGGGACTGTGACCTAGGGTGAGGGTGTAGCTGGTTCGCGCCGTCCTCCGGGCGGGATGCGTCGTAAGCGGGAACCCGGGGGAATCCGGGACTGCCCCGCAACGGTGAGCGGGAACGACCGCCGTCATACGCACTGCGACCGTGAGGTCCTGGGAAGCGACGGCCAGTAGGTGCCGGCCCAAGTGGCCAGCGTGCCCACGAGTCCGAAGACCTGCCCGTTGCCCGTGCGCGACGAGCGCGTGCGGAGACCCGAGGGCCTCGTGGGGCGGGCCGGTGGCAGCGGGCACCCAGCGGCCCGTCGCTCCTTCGCGCCTGCGGCACGCCGCCGGGTCGATCCACGACTCGCGAAGGAGAGTTCCGTGACCACGGACACCACCGCAGGTACCCGTGCCAGTCAGCTTCACACCCGGGCGTACGTCGGGATCTCACCCGGACGGCGGCTTGCGGTCGTGCCGGGACGAGCCCCGCTCCTGCGTTCGGAGCAGTCTGGGCTATAGGGGTGGTGCATCGCGTGCCCTCGAGAGGCGTCTCGGTGGCGACTGCTGTGTTCGTGTCGGTGCTGGTCGTGTTCACGCTGTACGGGCTGGATGCCCTGGAGAACGCCCTCTTCCCCCGCCAGGCACAACAACCCGGCACCGACAGGGAAGACCTCTGACCCCCTCGCGCCGCGGCACCTCCCCGGAGCACGGGCGGACCGACAGGCGTCCGGGCAGGATCGTCACTCCCCGTCCGGATTCCTGGGGCATACGGGCCCGTCAGGACCGGGGCAGTGGCTGGCCGGGCATCTGCGGGTGGCGCAGGTGCCCGGCCGCCGTCGTAAGCATGCAGCCGATACATCTCCGCCCAGCCGAAGGTGCCGTTGCCCGCGACAGTAAGCAGCACACAGGCGTATCCGTAAAGCCAGCCGACGGCTTGGCTGCCTGCCTCGGGCCGGTTCCAGAGGCTGGTGCTGACGGGTGATCTACTCGGTGTGCAGCACCGCGGCGATGGTCGTGCGGGCCGCCGACCGGGCCGAACCACGGTGAAGACCCGCGTCGCCCGGAGCTTCGCCAAGCTGACCCTGCGCGACCGCGCCCAGGCCGTCGTCCTCGCCTACGAGACAGGGCTCGTCTCCCCGGGCGAGTCCGCTGACACCACCAAACGGTGACCAGCGTGTTCGCAGGACTTCGGACATCGGTGCGGACGACCACGGAATCACAACCAGACGTTGCGGGACCTGAATTCGTTGACGCCCTGAGGAGGTCTTCAACTCGTCGCAGCGAGTGGGGGAAGATCGCGGTGCGGCTGGACGTTGGCTGCAGGTATGAGGATCAGCGAGGCCAGCAGGGTCAGCGGTGTGAGTGCGCGGTCGTTGCGGCACTACGAGGACGAGGGCTTGATCGTCCCTGGTCGTTTCAGCAATGGGTTCCGTGACTACTGCCAGTCCACGATCGATCGGGTCCTCGTCGTCCGGTCGCTGCTGGAGTCCGGGCTGCCCGTTCGGTTGATCAGGGAAATCCTGCCCAGCCTCACGGACGGATCCGATGCCGGCACCGAGGTGGTGTGCGCGGAGTTCCTGCACGAGGTGCAGGGCTATCGCGATCGGCTCGCAGCCCGCATCGCCGTTCTCAGCGATCAGCGGGCGGCGCTCGACGCCTACCTGCGCGAGGCCCGCCGTACTGATCTCTGACGACCGCTTGACCTTGACGTAAGTGTGAGGCTCCTACGGTCGGTGCATGGAGACCAACGCGCAGCAGAACACCGCCCAGCAGACCGTTCGAGCACTGGTCCAGCGGTCGCACCGGGGGCCGAAGGACCTGACTCTTGCGACGAATCACCTCCGCCCCGCCCCAGGGCCCGGCGAGTACCTGATCCGCGTCGGCGCCGCCGGGGTCAACTTCGCCGATGTCATGCAGACCCATGGCACCTACGGAGGAGGCCCGCAGGCACCTTACGTGGCGGGCTTCGAGGCGGCCGGTGAGATCGTGGGGGTCGGCGCGGACGTCGAGAATCCGCTGCCACTCGGCACCCATGTCGTCGGAGCCGGCCCGGGCGCCTTCGCGCAGTACATGACGATGCCGGCCGCGGGGGTACTTCCCGTACCGTCCGGCTGGAACGATGCCCAGGCTCTCGGTCTGGTGCTGAACTGGGCCACCGCGTTGGCGGCACTGAAGCCGCTGGGCGAGATCAAGGCGGGTGAGGCGGTGCTCGTTCATGCGGCGGCCGGCGGCGTCGGGCAGGCTGCCGTTCGCCTCGCCCGCCACTACGGTGCGCGGGTGATCGCGACGGCCTCGCCGGAGAAGCACGACACCGTCAAAGCCCTCGGCGCCGACGAGGTGCTGGACAGCCGCCGCCCCGATCTGGCCGAGGAGATCACCCGTCTGACCGGCGGGGTCGATCTGGTCCTGGAATCGGTGGGCCAGGCCACGTTCGAGGCCAGCCTGTCGGTCACCAAACCCTTCACCGGACGCATCGTCGTGTTCGGAGCCGCTTCCGGTGACGCCACTGTGAGCACGCGCGACCTGGTCTTCACCCACCAGGTTCAGATCAAGGGCCTGCACGTCGGGGCGCTGGCGGTCGCGGCCCCATCCCTCTACCAGTCGTTGCTCGTCGAGATCGAGGCTCTCATCGCCCACGGCGTCTACCCGCCCGGCACCCCCCACGTGTATTCCCTGGCCGAAGGACCGGCAGTGCTCCAGCAACTCGAAGCGGGCCAGACCCGGGGCAAGCTGGCCCTCGATCCCTGGCGCTAGGAACGCCTGTGCTTCACCGCACCCCCGAGGGACGACTTCGGCTCGTGCGGCGTTGTCAGCACCGCCCGATCGCCCACGGGCCCGCGCCCGGGCAGTGAGCCGGGAGACTGCGGCCCCCGACGCTCCGACCGCAAGGACGTCATCGTCCTGTGGGTCCGCGCCTGCCGGAGAACCGCCCTGGTGGTCGGCGGCTCACGCGGGATGGGGCCGCGCGGTCGCGGCTGCGCCTCGCCGCCGACGGAGCGCTGGTCGCGGTCCGCTACGGCGGCAACGAGGCGGCCGCCGCCGAGACGGTGGCGCGGATCACGGACGCCGGCGGCCGGGCCTTCGGTGTGCGCCCGCTTCGGCGAGAGCGGCGCGCTGGACCGGCTGTTCGAGGGTCTCACGGACCGCCGGCAGACACCGCCGTGGTCAACGGCGGGGTCGGCGCCGGTCTCCGCCACCACCTCGGGGCGCACCAGAACCGCGTCCAGGACGCCGCGGGCCTCCACGCGGCCGCGAACCGCACCCCCGTTCACGGATGCCCGGAGCCGGCCAGGGCGAGGTGCTCACCCACCTGGCGGGCCTGACCCGGGTGCAGCGCGACCGTGCGGCCGACGGCGCGGAGCCGGCCGTGCTCGTCGTGGTGGCCGAGGATCAGGAGCTGTGGGCGGGAGAGGCCGCCGGCGATGGCACCGACGACCGCTTCGGTGGTGTCGCGTCTTGAGTCCTGCTGGCCGAGCCCGGCGCCATGGCCGGCTCCGAAGCCCTGGACCAGGCCCGCGAAGAGGGTCCTTTCACCGCCGCCCACGAAGCGTTCTGGGCCGCGGCGAAGAAGGCCGAGGGTGACACCGAGGGCATCAGGCGGCTGGTCCACCCGTACGCCCAGCCGCCTGTCGGTCCGTTGCGCTGCGCCGTGCCTGCCGCGCCCGTGCGTTGGGCGGGCGTGGGCCAGGCGCTCGAGTTCGGGCCCGGGGTACCGCAGTCCGGTCCGCTGCCCTCCGGCCCGCACCCGCGGGCGCGGGGACCGATTGGCTCACACGGATGTCCGCACCCCCGATCCGGGCCGGGCCGGGCCGGACTGCCGGTGCTGGTCTGGATCGACGGCGGCGGCTACATCTGAGGACCTCCGGCGACCCGCTGTACGGCCCGATCGCCCTGGCGCGGGCGGGGTTGGTCGTCGTGAGAGTGAACTACCACCTGGGCGCGGAGGGGTTCGCCCTGGTGGCGGTGCCCCGGCCTATCGCGCGTTCCTCGACCGGATCGCCGCTCTGCAGTGGGTGCGGCAAAACATCGCCCGGTTCGGCGGCGACCCCGACCGGGTGGCCGTTGCCGGACAGTCCGCCGGCGCCGGGTCGGTCGCCGCGCTGCTGACCATGGACACGGCACGCGGCCCATTCCGCCGGGCCATCGCCCACAGAGTCCCGGGCAACCTCTGTAGCCCGGCGCTGGCCGAGGCACCGCGCCCACCACCGCGGCCCTGGCCGAGGACGAGTTCCGGCTGTTCAGTGCCCTCAGCGGACGACACGGCATCTTCACTGACGAGGAGGCGCGCCGCGCGGTGGAGCTGTTCGCACCTCCGTCCGGGGACACTGGCTACCGCACGGCCCACCTGGAGGATCCAGAGGCAGCGGGACCGTACGGCCCAAGGTGCGCAGCCGGGCCTCGACCGCCGCGGCCTAGAAGCTGCGGGCCAGTCAGGGGGTGGAGCAGCTCCCCCGCGTCCTGGACCGGCCCAAGGCCATCACCGCTCTGCTGACCATGGCCGCCCAGACCCTCCGGGCCCAGGACCCCTACCGGCTTCAGGCCCCGGCCTGCCGGCTCCGGCACCCCACCGGCACGGCACAACAGGCGACCCACGTTTGCCCGTCGCGGATGTGAGCAGGAGAGCGGTCACGACCGATCCGGTACCACACGAGGAGGTCCCCATGTCGGGCACCGAGAAGACCAAGGCCGCAACCGAGCAGGCCAGGGGCAAGACGAAGGAAGCAATCGGCCGCATGACCGGCAACGAGCGGCTGATCGCCGAAGGCCGCGCCGAACAGGCCAAGGGCGATGCCCGCGAGGCCAAGGAAAAGACCAAGGACACCTTGAAGGACACCTTCCGCCACTGAGCGCGGACGCGCGTCCTGTCCACGGTGCGGCGGCCCCCGACCCACTGCCCAGGGTCGGGGGCCGCTCCACGGCCCCCACACACCTCACCCGCGAGCGGGCGCCTTCGCGCCTCGGGGCGCAGCGCCGCTGCTTGCAGGGGATCCCCCCTCGGGGGTGTCGTCAGTGCTGGCCGGGCTGGTAGTGGCCGGCGGGCTGCTGGACGGTGACGTTCAGGCGGTTGAAGGCGTTGATGACGGCTATCTGGGTCACCAGGGCGGCGAGCTGGTCTTCGTCGTAGTGCTTGGCGGCGTTCGCCCAGACCTCGTCCGGGACGCCGCCGGCGGCGTCGGCGATCCGGGTGGCTTCTTCGGTCAGTTCCAGAGCGGCGCGTTCGGCTTCGGTGAAGACGGTGGCCTCCCGCCAGGCCGCGACCAGGTGGAGGCGTACGGCGGTCTCCCCGGCGGCGGTGGCGTCCTTGGTGTGCATGTCGATACATCCGGCACAGCCGTTGATCTGGCTGGCGCGGAGCATCACGAGTTCGCGCGTCGCGGCAGGCAGGGTCGAGTCAGCGAGGGCCTTGCCCGCCGCGATGATGTGCTTCCACGCCTTGGCGGCGACCGGGCTGGTGAAGACGTTCAGACGAGCGTTCATCGTTGGTTCCTTTGTCCGTGTCCGCTGATGCCCTTAAGACACCGGATCCCTGCCGGTTGTGACGGCGCCGAAGGTGAGGCGCGTCACAGTGCGTTTTCAGCTTCGCCACCCCAGGATGACGCCGTGGCCCTCACTTGAGTCCTGGAAGCTCCTCGGCTGGGCCCGCCGGGCACAGTGGGTTGTCTGTGAACTCCGCAGTGGCGCAGCCGGACGGAGACAATCCCGGTAGAGAGGACGGAGGGCAGAGGGCGATGAGTGTGACGGAGAGTTGGTCGCGTGTGATGAGTCTTCTTCGGGTGCACGCGCCGGCCGATCACGCGGATCTGCCAGGGCCCGCTACGGAGCGGATGCTCACGGCAGCCGAGGAACGGATGGGGATCTCCCTGCATGGGGACCTGCGGACGTGGCTGTTGCAGAACAATCTGGATCTGCCGGAGGAAGACGTCGACGACGAAGTGGCATGCTGCGGCTTCGACGGGTTCCCCGACGAGGGAAGCTTCTTTCTGGGCATCCGGGCGATGGAGAGGCTCTACGCGAGCCGCTCCACGTCCTGCGGATTCGACCCTCCGGACCAGCCGGACTCCCCGTTCTGGCGTAACGAGTGGATCCCGTTCCTGTCGGACCAGGACGGCTGGATGGGCAAGTTCGTCGATGTGCGGGACGGGTGCGTCGGCAGATGGTTCGTGGGTGAACCCACGGTTACGGGCGAGTACGAGTCGCTGGCCCGGTATTTCGACTTCGTGGCGGAGACGCTGACGAGGATCGCCGATGGAAGCTCCCCGGTCTGTCGGTTCGCCGAAGGCCGACTCGTCTGGTCGTGATCCGGTGGGGGCTGGTGCAGGTGCCGTCCCGCCCTCGGTCAGCGGCAGCGCCCGGGCCAGTGCGCCGAGGAGCCCCACCGAGGGGTTGGCCACCCCGTGCCGGCCCCCGTAGTCGCGCAGCGCGACGTCCTCGGGCGTCAGGCGGGAGCGGCGGGTGCGCAGGAAGTCGCGGCGGGCGGCGGCGGGTTCACGGTCATGCCCCGGTTGTGGCCGGCGTCCTCGGTGCGCGGCCTGGCCCTGCCAGGACCGATGGTTCCGGCCAGGGCGCACCGGAGCGACGCGATCAGGCCAGATTGTGGGCGGTTTGTTTGGAATGGTCCCTTCCGGCATTAGCGTTCGAGCCTTCGGCGGGGGCCTCGTTCCCTCCGTCACGCCCACAGTGCCGATTCAACAGGGGCGAGTGGGGAGGGGTGGGCCCAGTACCGGCGCCCCCACGGCCCCGCCCCCCTCCGAGAACAAGCCGTTCCCCCCAGGGGACGGCGGATTGTGCGTCGCTCCATGGCTCTCGTCTTCGATGGTGTGAGGTTCCGGTACGGCCGTCAGACCCCGGTGCTGGACGCGTTCGACCTGACGGTCGACGCACCGGCCACCGTGCTGCTCGGCCCCAACGGAGCCGGCAAGTCGACCCTGATGGGACTGGCGGCCTCCCAGCTTCGCCCGGCCGCCGGCACCGTGGCCTTCGGCCGCAGCCGCCCCGACCGGCGCCGCGGGCTGGCCGGGTACCGCAGACGGGTCGCCTGGATCCCGCAGCACATCACGCCCGTACCCGGACTCACCGTCCGCGAGCAGGTCGCGTACGCGGGCTGGCTCAAGGGCATGCCCCGCCCCGCGGCCTGGGAGGCGTCCGCCGAAGCCCTCGCACGCGTCGGCCTGACACCCCTCGCCGGCCGCAAGAGCCACCAGGTCAGCGGCGGCCAACTGCGCCGCATGGGCATCGCCGGGGCCCTCACCCACGACAGCGAGCTGATCCTGATGGACGAGCCCACCGCCGGACTGGACCCGCAGCAGCGGCAGGTCTTCCGCGACCTGGTGTCGGAACTGTCGGGGCCGGTCCAGGTGCTGGTGTCCACGCACCAGACCGAGGACCTCTCCGAGCTGTACCAGCAGGTCGTGGTGCTCGACCGCGGCACCGTACGGTTCCAGGGCACCCCGGCCGACTTCCTCACCCTCGCCCCGCCCGGCGCCGCCGGCGGACGGGAGCGGGCGGAGGCCGCCTACGGGCTGCTCGTCGGACAGGAGGTCTGAGCCGTGAAGCCGTGGACGCTCCTGCGCTCCTCCTCCGCTCCCGTGCTGCTGCCGGTCCTGCTCTGCCTCGGATTCCTCGTGATCCACGCGAACCTCAGGCCGGACGTCCTCAAGGGGTACGGGCCCGCCGTCTTCGGCCAGGCCGCCTACGCCCTGCCCTTCGTCATCGCGGCCTGTGCGGGAAGCGCGGCCTGGGAGGGCGCGCGGCTGCGGCGCGGCGGGGTCTTCGACCAGGCTCCGGTCCGTGGCCGGCTGGGCATCGTGATCCCGGTACTGGTGCCGGTGTGGCTGATGGGTGTGTCGGGACTCCTGTCGGCCCTGGCGTTCGCCGCGGTCGCCACCGGGACCGCCCCCGCCCCCTCGCACCTCGGGATGCTGGGCGCCGAGGGGCTCCTCGCGGCCGCCGCCACCCTGACCGGGTACCTCGCCGGACGGATCCTGCCCGGTATAGCCGCCGGGCCCGTCGCGCTGACGGCGGGGTTCTGCCTGGCTGCCTTCCCGGTGTCGATGGACAGCGCCTGGCCGAGGCAGCTGGTCGCCGGCGAGTTCTCCATGTGCTGCTCGACCGCCTCCGTGATCGATCCCCGGGCCCTCTGGGCGCCGCTGATCTTCGCGGGCGGGCTGTGCGCCGCGGCGCTGCTGCTCGTCCACCGGCCGACGCCCCGCAACGGCGCCGTCGCCCTCCTGCTGGCCGCCGCCGGAGCCACGGCCGCGCTGCCGTCGGCCCGCGGCCTCGGCTACGGCTCCGTCACCGCCCGCGCCGACGCGGAGCTCGTCTGCGACACGGCCGGACGGCCCCGGGTCTGCCTGTGGCCCGAGGTCGCGGCCGACGGGCAGGTGGTGGCGCAGACCCGCACCTTCGCCGCCCGGCTCGAACAGGCCGGGGTGCCGATGCCCGCCTCCCTCACCGGCGCCCGCACCCGCACTCTCGGACCCGGGGAGGCCCGTCTCGGCCTCACGGGTCACCTGCGGGGCGCCGAGGACGTCGCGGGCAGCCTCACGTCCGCGCTCCTGCCGCCCAACGGCGTGCCCGCATGCGCACGGACCACCGGCCAGTACCGGGCATCCGCCCCGCTGGCGGCCTGGCTGACCGCGGTCGCCCTGCAGTCCCCGCCCCGGCCCGGACGACTCTCGCCGGACGACACGGTTCTCGTCCAGCAGGTCCTGCGCGCGCCCCGTGAACAGCAGCTGGCCTGGTTCGAGTACAACCGCCAGGCCCTCACCACCTGCGACCGGCCCGCGCTGCTCACCCTCCCCGGGGGCAGGGGATGACCTGGTGGCTCAAGTCCCGGGGCGTCCTGGCACTCGGCGGCTGGACCCTCCTGACGACCCTGGCCGGCCTGGCCTTCGGCGGCACCGTGATCCCGCTGCCCTCGTTCACCGGCGCCACGGGGCGGTTCCTCCTCGCGGGACTGCTCCCGGTGGTGCCGGCCGCCCTGTGGCTGTCCGGCACGGGGCGCGCGGGACCCCGTACGGAGGCCACGGCCGTCCGGCCCGTCCGGCGCTGGGACACCGCGCTCGCGACGGCCCTCGCAGCCGCCGTCCTGGCCGTCACGCTCCTCGGCCACACCCTGGGCGCCGGCGGCACCGCCCTCGCGGTCGGCCGCAACACCCTGGTGCTCCTCGCCCTCGCCCTGATCCTGGAACCGCTCCTCGGCCACCGCCCCGCGGCCCTCGCCACAGCGGCCTTCCCCCTGCTCTGCGCGGCCGCCGGCCGACGCGCCCGCGGTGCCGGAACGGAGCCGTGGGCACTCCTCCTGCCACCCGGCGAATCCGTCCCCGCCTTCGCCGCCTCCCTGGCCCTGCTGACGGCGGCCGCCCTCTTCGCCCTCACCTTCCGCCCACTGCACCGCAGATGAACCAGAGCAACCACTTCCCGACTGCCGCCGCTCCTGTGACTGTGCACGACAGGTGGCCCGGATGGACGCATGCGATGCACAGTGGCGGGGCCCCGGCGTGACGGGGTGGCCGGCGAGTGGCCCGGCACCCCTCGCGCGGCGGAGCCGTGCACGGCGGCCCCGTGCACGCCGGCCCCGTGCACGGCGGCCCCTCGACAGGAGGCCGTCACGGGCGCAGGCGTGGTCAGTGGTCATGCGCGGCGCGCGGCCTTCGGAGCGGCGTGTTCCCGCATTGGGGAGGCGAGTGGAAGGCTTGGGGCATGGCTTTGCGACCATGGCGGGACCTCCGGCAGTCCTGGCGGCCGGGTCACGCGCCCGCGCTGATGGTGATCCCTCTCGGGCTGATCGTCGCGGTCTGCGTGGTGGACGTGTCGGCTCCGCCGCACATTCACCTCGGGCCTCTGCTGGTGGCGGCGCCGGCGATCACGGTGGCGTTCGCGGGCGCTCGCGTGACGGCTCTGATAGGAGTGCTCGCGGTCGCGGCCCAGGTGCTGATCGGTGTGCTGAGAGAGAGCCTGTCCTCCGCCAACATCCAGGCTCAGATCGCCGCTCTGATCGTCGTCTCGGCCGTCTGTGCCGGCATCTGCGTGCTGCGGGACCAGCGTGAGCGACAGCTGCACCGGGTGCGGTCCGTCGCCGAGGCGGCGCAGAGCGTGCTGCTACAGCCCTTGCCCGGCCGCGCCGGCCCGCTGCGGATCGCCGGCCTGTACATTCCGGCCGAGGAGGAAGCCGATCTGGGTGGGGACCTGTACGCAGCCGCGCGGACCGATCACCACAGCACCCGGCTCCTCATCGGCGACGTCCGCGGCAAAGGTCTGGCCTCGATCAACAACACCGCCCTGCTGCTCGGCGCCTTCCGTGCGGCCGCCCACCGGCAGGCCACCCTGCCCCGCCTCGCCATCCACCTGGACGCCGCCTTCCGCTGGGACAGCAGCCAGTGGCGTTCGGGGACGGAACAGGACACCGACGAGGACTTCGCCACGGCGATCCTGCTCGACATCCCCGACCACGAGCCGGTCGTCCACCTCATCAACTGCGGCCACCCACCACCGCTGCTCCTGCGCGGCACTCACGTCACCGCCCTCACGCCGGAGACGAGCTACCTTCCGATCGGACTCGGCGGCGCCTTCGGCATGCCCGCCTACGAGGTCCAGACGTTTCCCTTCGAGGCCGGCGACCTGCTCCTTCTGTACACGGACGGCGTCATCGAGGCACGTGACGCCGGCCACCTCTTCTACCAGCTCACTGACCGGGCGCCCTCGTGGACCAATGACGACCCCGCCGAGTTCCTGCGCGCTCTCCATGACGACCTTCTGGCCCACGTCCACGGCCACCTGGACGACGACGCGGCCGCAGTCGCGATCCGCCGCCTGGCCCTCTGACTTCCGGTCCTGGTCAACCTCCGGGAGGAACGGCTTCCGAGGGATGGCCAGCCGTGCGACTGGTCGCCGTAGTTGTCACCGAGGACGCTCGGCGACCTGTGCGTCCGCCTCGCGTGGGTCACGCTGCCTGTCAGCAGTCGGTCAAGATGGTTGCCACCGGTCCCGCCTGGTCACGCTTCTTGCGACCAACCGTGAGTCGTCAGTCTTCTCGGCACCAGTCACCGCGCGCACAGCCGGTGCAGGGACGCGCGGCTTTCCTCGTCCGCGGCGCGGTAGACCAGCAGGCGCAGTTCCGGGTCCTGGAGCGGCAGCAGGACTTCGAAGTCGACGATGATCGCACCTGCGACGGGATGCCGCAGCACCTTGCGGCCTCGTCCGTTGACGCTGACCTCCCGCTCGGCCCACAAGCGGGCGAAGTCCTCGTCCTGCGTGGCGAACTCGGCGATGAGTTCGGTCAGCTCCCGGTCCTGCGGGTGCGCGGCCCATGCCGCGCGCAGGTGGGCGATCCCGTCCCGCAGCGCCTGCTCCCGGTCGGCGTAGAAGCCGCGCATCTCCGGGTGCAGCAGGCACAGCCACATCGCGTTGCGCCGTGCCGGCGGCACGGCCTCGAAGCCCGGTAGCAGCCGGGCCATTTCGGGGTTCCAGGCGAGGATGTCGTAGCGGTGGTTCAGCAGCATGGCCGGCAGCGGTGACAGGTCATCGACCAGGCGCGCCAGCGACGGGGCCGCACCAGCGGGCAGTCCACCGGTGGTGCCGGGGCGGCGGTGTCCGGCCAGGTCGAAGAGGTAGTCGCGTTCGCCGGGTGCCAGCCGCAGGGCCCGGGCCAGCGCCGCCAGCACCTCCGCGGAGGGTCGCAGCCCGCAGCCCTGTTCCAGCCGTACCACGTAGTCGGTGCTGACCCCGGCCAGCTCGGCGACCTCCTCGCGGCGCAGTCCGGGCGTCCGCCGGGCCCGCCGGTGCGCGGGCAGGCCCAGCCGCTCCGGGTCCAGCCGTTCGCGCCTGCTCCGCAGGAAGGCGGCCAGTTCCTGGGTGGTGTCCACGGTTCGTGTCGTCATGACCGGTCCAACCGCCAGGGTGGTACTGGCCTTCCCAGGAAAGTCCCTCCCTTATCCGGGGCCCGCCGCCGCAGCAGACTCGGTCCCGGCAACGGAACACGAACACACGCGAGCACAGGAGAACCTGATGGCACTGGCCCTCGACGACTACCGGCTGCTGGGCCGCTCGGGACTGCGGGTCTCACCGCTGGCCCTGGGCACCGCGACCTTCGGCACCGAATGGGGGTGGGGCGCCGAGCGGGCCGAGGCCCGCAAGCTGTTCGACCGCTACGTCGGGCTCGGCGGCAACCTCCTCGACAGCGCCGACACCTACACCGACGGCAGTTCCGAGCGCCTGCTGGGCGAGTTCGCCCGCGAGGAGCGCGAACGCCTGGTGCTGGCGACCAAGTACTCGACCCTGCGCCGCCCCGGCGACCCGAACTCCGGGGGCGGGCACCGCAAGGCGCTGTTCGGCTCGGTGGAGGGCAGCCTGCGGCGGCTCGGCACCGACTACCTCGACCTGCTGTACCTGCACGTCTGGGACCTCCGGACCTCGGTGGAGGAGGTGCTGCGCGGCCTGGACGACCTGGTCCGGCAGGGCAAGGTGCTGTACGTGGCGATCTCCAACACCCCGGCCTGGCAGGTGTCCCGGATGCAGGCGATCGCCGACCTGCGCGGCTGGTCGCCGCTGGTCGCGCTGCAGCTCGAGTACAGCCTGATCGAACGCACCGCGGAGCGCGACCTGATCCCGATGGCCCGGGAGCTGGGCCTGGGCGTGGTCCCCTACTCGCCGCTCGGGGGCGGGGTGCTCAGCGGCAAGTACGGCCGGGAGGACGTGGGCGCGACGGGCGTCGGCCCCGACGGGAGCACCCGCCGCAGCCACAACATCGCCCTGGGCACCCTCACCGAACGCAGCCTCGGCGTGGCCGGGGTGGTCCGGGAGGTGGCCGGCGAGCTGGGGCACACCCCGGCCCAGGTGGCGCTGGCCTGGACGCTGCGGAAGCCGGGCGTGACGAGCACGCTGCTCGGCGCCCGCACCCCCGCCCAGCTGGAGGACAACCTGGGCGCCCTGGCGGTCGAGCTGACGGACGCCCAGCTGGCCCGGCTCGACGCGGCGGGCGCGATCGCCCTCGGCCAGCCGCACGAGCTGCTGACGAGCGAGCCCATCCGCCGGGTGACCACCGGCGACCTGCGGATCGAGACCCGCCGCTGACTCGGCCGCCGGCGGCGGGAACCGGGGTACGGAGCCGCGGTCGGTTCACCGTCCGGGCGAGCCGCGTCCGGATCGCTTCCGTCGTCGGACTCCGTCGAACCCGGCGACCTTCACCGTTCTCAGGCCCCGACCGGAGGCGGTTGATCATGGACTGTACGCGGGGGTCACCAGAGCACGTGGCGGCTGCGACCGCCGCACTGCCACTGGACCGCGCCAGCGGAGCGGCGTTCACGGCCGGGGCGGCAGCGGTGCCACGTGCCGAGTCTGCGGGCCGGTGACCCGATGCGGCGCGGCCCGGTGACGACGTTCCCGGGGCTGCGGGCACGCTCTCTCGATGCTGATGCTTGAGGAGCCCGGGGGCTGCTGGCCGAACGCCGCCTCCCCGCCGTCCTGGTACCGGTCTACCTCGCCTCCTGGGCGGCGTACACCCTGCTCCAGCGACCCCCTTGGCCCGGGCTCGCGTCATGGTGGGCAGGCTTCTTCGAGGGCGTCCGGACCCCGTGCCCCCCATGCACTGGCGGACGGGTACGGCGCACGACCCGGCTCGGCCGGACGCCGGTGATCTGACCGTGACCCGGCCGGTGAGAAGGCGTTTCTGCTCCAGGAGCACAAGGTCGGCCCCCGCCACCACCAGCGCGCACCTGGGCCCACGCCCGTCCTCACGCTCCCGCAGGGCGCAGGACGGCAGGCCACAGCCTTTCCTCCAGCGGGGTCCTGCGGTGGCGGACCGCGGCGTCGCGGAGGCCGGCCATCGCTGTATCGCGGTACGGGCTGGTCTCCAGTTCGCGGGCGGCGTCGGCGCGTACGTCCTCCTCGCGGCGGCGGGCGGCAGCCGCGTCGAGGGCCTTCTGGAGCATCGCCTGGGGGCCGTCGGCCAGGCCTCCGATCAGCCGCAGCCAGTCCTCGCGGTCGGCGGTCGAGGCCAGCCGGGTCAGCGGCTTCTGCCACTTCCAGCCCAGGCGGGTGACGTGGTGGGGGTCGGTCAGACCCGAGCCTGCCGTCCGGCGGGCCACCTCCAGCGCCACCTCGACGGCCCGACCGGGCTCGGAGTCGCAGAGGCGCTCGGTCAGGAAACCGGCCCCCGAGTCGTGGATCGCCGCCGTGTCGGTGGAGAGCCGGACCTGTTCGGCCACGGTGTCGATCGCCGCGGTGACCGCGTCCCGGGTGGCCAGGGGTGCGAAACGGCAGCGGAGGAGCGAGCGGAGGAGGGCGAGCTCCCCGGTCGAGGCGTCCGGGACGACCGCCGCGGCCAGGGCCTCGTCCAGTTCCTCCCAGCCGGGCTCGCCGCCGACGGCCGCGAGCGGGGAGACCTCGTGGCCGTTCCAGTGCCCCAGGACCTTGCATGCCGTGGACCACTGCCCGTTGCGCACCTTCGCGGCCAGCCGGGCCTGCGCGGCGAGCGACGGCCGGTCGGCGGCGCCCAGGCGGACCACGTCGCCCCACAGGCGCAGCGCCGCCAGCTTGGCGGCCGGATCGGGACACGGACCGGTGGTCCACAGGGCGGCGCACCAGTCGGCCAGTTCCGGACCGTAGCGGTCGAACAGGGCACGGGCCGGGGCGGCGGCCGGACCGGGCTGCTCCGCCGTGCGCTTCGCGAGGGCGGCGAGCCAGGGGACGTCGGCCGTCGGCACCCGTCGGCGCAGCGCTTCCGGGACCAGCCGGTGGGCCTCGGCGGCGTGATCGGCGAAGGCCGCCTGGATCACCCCGTTCATCCTGTCGCGGTCGCGGCGGCCGTGGTAGGGCTTTCCGCCCCGGAACTCCGGCCATGCGTTGCGGCCCCGGGCTTGCTGCTCGTGCCTGAGCCCCTCAAGGGTCCGCCAGCGTTCCAGGGCGACGACCGCCCTGAAGTGGCCGGATGCCGCCAGCGGGACGAGGAGTTTGGCGGCGCCGTCGAGTGCCAGGAAGGTGTCGTCGATCCTGTGCTCCCCCCACGGGCCGCCCCCCTCCCGCCGCCAGGGCACGATGTCCGACAGCCGGGCCGGCGGCAGCATGGACAGGCCGGTGACCGCGAACCGCAGGGCCGGGGATCCCGTACGGCGGCCCCGGTTGGCGCGCGGGTCGAAGACGTCGAGCCGGGCGGCGCACCAGTCGGCGGCCGCACGCGTCCCGGGGTCGTCGGCGGGCTCGCGGAGCAGGGGCGGCAGCAGGAAGGCGGCGATGGTGTCGACGGTGTCCCGGCCCCGGCACAGCGCCACGGTCTCCTCCAGGAGCTCGGGCACTCCCTCGGCTGCCTCACGCAGCAGCGTGCCGACCTGCCCCAGCACCGCCCTCAGCCGGGAGTGGGGGACGTCGAACGGGTTCTTCCCCTCCGCCGCCAGGTCACGGATCACGTCCCCGGGCGACGTGGCGGGCGTGGAGAGCGAGGCGGCGAACCAGTGGGCGTCCAGCGCCGCCTGGGCCCGCCTCCACTCCTCCACCGGCGTACGGGCCTCCCACGTACCGCCGCTCTCCTCCATCTCACCGTCGATATCGGCCGGGAGGGCCTTGTCGGTACCGAGCCCTTGGGCGATCCGGGCCGCGACCGGGAAGAGCGCGTCCCACTCCGGCTCACCGGCTCGCCGGTGGATGACGGCCACGCAATGGAGGGCCTGGGCGCGCGAGCGATGCCGCTCGGCCAGCGCGAGCAGCTCCCGCATGCGCTCGGCCGTCCACTCGCCGCGGTGCTCGGCGAGGGCGTCGATCAGCCTCACCGCCTGGTTGCCGTGGCTGCCCGCGCTGTTGGAGTCCCGGTTGACCAGCCACGACCACAGGCAGTGTTCGCCCGCGCAGCCGGTCGGGGCGGCGTCCTGCGGGTCCGGCTCGCGCATCAGACAGCGCGCGTGGTCCGCGCACAGCTCACGCAGGAACGTCCAGACGACGCCCGCGGTCCTGCGGTCGAGCCGCCCGAACCTGCACAGCACGTCCAGTACGCGCCACCGCATGCGCGGGCTGTTCCTGAGGACGACGCCCAGGTCCTCGGCCACCCGCTCGGGGTTCATGTGCTCCCGCGTGGGCAGCAGGGCCAGCACCTCGCGCAGCATCGCCGGCGAGGCCTTCTCCCGCAGGTAGTCGTGGAACACGGCGCGGACGTCGCTGTACAGGTCGTCCGGGAGCAGCGCGCAGGCCCGGACGGCGATCACCTGGAGGTCGACGTCCTCGCTCCCGAGGAGTTCCGCGAGCAGCTTCTCCGCGTCGTCCCGTACCCGGCCGCTCGCGCGCATCCCCTGGACCAGGGCCTGTTCGGCGACCACCGCCCGCAGGAAATCGTCCGGATGCGCCGCCAGGTGCCGGCCCAGCGCCCCGTAGTACGACTGCTTCTTCTCCGCGGCCAGCCGCACCAGGCAGCGGCCCGCCGCGTACTCGAAGAGCGTCTGGTGGAAGAAGTGGACGCTGGAGCGGCGGTCGGCCGTCCCCGCGACCACGCTGCGCCGGTCGAGCTGCGTCAGCTGCTCCAGCGGATCGCCGTCGCCGGCCTCCGGGTTGGCCCCCGCCATGCGGCCGACCGCGTCCGCAACGGGCAGGGCCACCGCTCCGTCGTGCAGCATGAGGCGGGCCAGGGACTGGGCGGGCCAGGACAGGTCCGGCGACTCCGGCACCGCGTGGCCGGCGGCTCCGTGACGGCCGTCCTCGCGGACGCGTCGCTCCCAGTAACGCTCGTACAGCCCCGCCGCGTCGATTTCGGGCGCCGGCGACTGGGGCGCGTACACCTCGAAGAGCATGCGCAGCGTCAGGGGCCGGGCCACCACCTCGCGGATGGGCAGCCCGCGCACCGCGGCCTCCAGCAGGTCCGCCACCGCCTTCGCCCGGGCGGCGGGGGTGGCCGCGGGCAGGTAGTGGAGGCAGTACGTGGACAGGGCGCGCTCCAGCTCCTCGCCGCCGCGGAAGTCGCCCGTGTGGAAGACGACGTCGGACGGGGTCCTGCCCAGGAGGTCGTGGAGGGCGGCGCCGTCACGCGTACGGCAGGTCAGGGTGAGCGGTACGCCCCGCTCCTGGCAGAAGGCGACCGCCCGGCGCAGCACGCTGCGGCCGTCCGCGGCGTGCAGGAGCAGGTCCGCGGTGTCAAGCAGTGCGATACGGCCGGCTTGCGGGCTGCGTTCGAAGGAGTCCAGCAGCTGTTCGCCCTCGCCCGGGGTGAGCAGTTGCTCGGCCCTCAGCAGGACCGGCCGGAGCTCCGTGCCCGCGCGGAGCTCGTCCGAGGGAGGGCCGGTGCGCGTCCCGGCGAGCGGGGCCGCCGCCCGACGGCCGTCGAGGAGGTCGGCCAGGTACCACAGCATGCTCGACTTGCCGGTGCCCGCTTCGCCCAGCACCACCTGGACCGGCTGGCCCGGGCTGCGGGCCAGGGCCTGCTGCTGCAGGACGCGCGCCAGGCGCTCCTCGGTACCGCGGCGCACGTACACGTCCCGCAGCGATACGGGCGGGGCGTCCGCGGAGCCGTGGTCGAGGAGCAGCATGTCCTGACGGGCCCACCCGCTGATCTCGTCGACCAGCTGCCGGTGCGCGCTGCCGCCGTCGCCCGCCCGTCGGGCGGCGAACTGCCACAGCCGCCGCGCGGCCTTCTCCAGCCCGAGGCGGAGCCCGGACGGCAGCACGTACTCCGGCTCTCCGAGGCGCGCCAGCGCCTCCACGACCCGCTGCCGGTCCTGGGTGATCGGCCTTTCCAGGTAGAGGTCGGCGTGCAGCCGCTGGAACGTCGTCCAGTGGAACCTCGTGTACCGGTCGGGCGCCGTGCTCACCCCGGCCCTCCGGTCCCGCTCCATCTGGCGGGCGATCCGCGCGTGGACGTGCCGCCACAGGGGGGAGTCCGCCGGCCGCTCGCGCGTCTCGCCGGAACGGGGCAGGGGGCGTCCGGACTGCCGTCGGTCCTCGAGGTCGTAGAGCAGGCACAGGGCCCGGTGCAGGTACGCCCGTACTGCCCGCGCGACATCCTCCTCGGCCGCCATCGGCCCCTCCCCCACTGACGGATCGACAGGCCGCTCAGCGTAAGGCACACGGCCCGGCCACGTAGCCGTCCCGGCCCGCCCCGCGACGAACGAGACCTCACGGGAGTCCTGCACGCACCGCCTCTGAGCTGCAGTTACACATCCTCCGCACCGGATCTCCCGCGGGAGTTCGGGAGCCCCACCGCACCGGACGACTCTGACTGCGCACGCCGGCAACCCCGGGGTGCGGGCCCGCACCTCACCCGTCTCGAGAAACGGTGAGGTCACCACACCATGCGCGATGTCCGTTCCCTCCTCGACGCCTTCATCAGCCACGCACTGCACACCGCGGGCGCCGTCCTCTCATGGCACCCGAGCCCCGAGGTCCACTTCCTGGGCCAGGTCGTCCACGACCTGGCATCGAGCGAAGCGGTACGCCTGTGGGTACGCACGACCACCCGCGTGCACTGGACCCGCCTCACGGCCCGGCTGAGCCGCGGCGACAACCGGTAGCACCCGGCCCCCGTCCCCGGTCCCGTCCGCCGGTGGCACCGTGAGGTGCCGCTGGCGGACTACGCCGTGCCGGTGACATGACGGCCGCCGGGACCCGCCAGGTAGGCCACCGCGGCGGCGATGTCCTCGGCCCCGCCCCCGCCCCCGCGTTCCGGTCGGGGAAAGGGTCGGGGCGGTGGTCGTTCCGCCCACGAGCCCGGGGACCGCTGTGGGTCAGTGATCGCCGGGGGCTTGGCCGGGCCGGGTCCGTGGGGAAGCGTGGACACGGGCCTGCGGGCTGTGCCTGGGGCGGAACGGTGCCGTGCCGGTGGCCCGCAGACGGCACCCCTGGGGGGAGGAGGGGTGTCGCCTGCGGTCGCCGCTCGGGCGAGACGTACCACCGTCAGTAGCGCGTGTGTCCCCGTTCGCTGTCCTCAAACCCGCCGACTGGCGGCGAAGTTGGACCGTGTTGAGGCGTCGGCCGAAGGCGGCCGCCCGGTCCGGGGACATCGGGGAGCTCAGCGTCGCCACTGGCGCAGCGGAGGGAGCCCGAATCCGCCCAGGAGGTCAGTTGCCGACGGTCGGCGGGCCCGGCAGTCCGCGGCGGGCGTCGCGCAGGTGGTGGCGCAGTTCGTGCAGGGTGTGCACGGCGACCCAGCGCAGGGACCGCTCGGCGGGTTCCGGGTAGCTGTAGACGAGGGTGCGCTCCCACTGCACGACCGGCAGGCGGTGCAGGACGTTCCCGAACAGCGAGGCCGCGTCGGTCAGCTGCCTGGCGACATCGGCCGGATCCTGGAGGGCGTACCCCTCGTGTTCGACCCGTTCGTCGCGGCCCATAGGGGTGGCGACGGGGGTCTCGGCGCGCCGGGCGGCGAGTACCCGCTCGCGCTGGACGAGCAGGACGTCCCGCACGTGGCAGGCGTATTCGAGCGGCGACCAGACCCCGGACACGACGCGCCGGGCCAGTACCGCCCGCTCGCCGTGCAGCAGCAACTCGGCGAACCGTGCCGCGTACCCACCGACGAGGCCGGCCACCGAGGGCGCCAGTTCCAGGTCGTAGGCGAACCCGCATTCCGCGCAGTCGTCGGTCACGCACCCACTCTAGGGCCCATCGTCATTCCGGCCAGGGGGATTCCTTGATGACCTCGACGAAGTCGCCCCGCACGAAGCCCGGGGCGTAGTGGGCCAGTACGTCCGCCTTGACATTGCCGAAGGTCGTGGCGGGGCGATCCACGAGGCCCTCGGTGAACGCGGCGAGGATGCCGTTCTTGAAGTCCGGACGGGGGTGTGCGGCGACGACGGCGGCACGTTGCTCCCGGGTGACCGCGTGGTAGCCGATGCCCAGGACGTCCAGTTCGACCCCCCGGGTCAGCAGGGCCACCTCGGGCGACATGTGAAGCGGGATCTCAGGGGTGGTGTGCAGGGCGATGGCCGTCCATACCTTGTCGGCCGGTTCGTCTGTGATGCCATGGCTCTTCAGGAACCTGCGGGCCTCGTCCGCTCCGTCGATCTCGAAGCGCTGGTCCGTACGGCGGAATCGTTCCGTCAGCCCCAGGTCGTGGAACATGGCCGCCACGTACAACAGTTCGGGATCAAACTGCAGCCCCTGTTCCCGGCCGCGCAGCGTCCCCCACAGGAAAACCCGCCGGGAGTGGTGGAAGACCAACGGGGTCGCGGACTCGCGAACCAACTCGGTGGCCTCCCGGGCCAGGGTGCTGTCCGGAATCTCCACGCCTGCGATCGGTTCCTTCATCGGTGCCGTCTCCCTTGGATTCATTTGGTGTCTCGGCCGGTGAGTCGCTCCAATCTCGCCCGGGTTCCCACCTCGGCGCCATGTCCAAACGGCCGCACAGCCCACAGATTCGGACATGGCGTCGGTTAGGGTGACGTCATGTCGCGGGGGCGCATGAGACGGGGGGTCAGAGGTGACGCACCGGGTTGCGTTCGTGGTGTTCGACGGTGTGACGATGCTCGACGTCAGCGGACCGTCGGAGGTCCTGCACCAGGCGGGCCGGCTCGGCCACCCGTACGAGCTTGTGCTGGTCTCACCACACGGCGGACAGGTCTCCACTTCGGCCGGGCCCACGCTGGGGGACACCACGGCGGCGGCGGAGGTCGGGCGCGTCGACACGGTGGTGGTCGCCGGGGGTGACCGGCTTGCTGAACGACCCCTTGAGGAGGACCTGTCGGAAGCCGTGCGTGCGCTCGGCGCACGTGCGGCGCGGGTCGCCTCCGTGTGCACCGGTGCCTTCGTCCTCGCCGAACTGGGCCTGCTCGACGGCCGCCGCGCGACCACGCATTGGCGGCACGCCGCGGCACTCGCCCGCCGCTACCCCCACGTGCGCGTCGAGCCGGACGCCCTGCACATCCGCGACGGCCGCTATGTGACGTCCGCGGGGATCAGCGCGGGCATCGACCTGAGTCTCGCGCTGGTGGAGGACGACCACGGGGCGGAGGTGGCCCGCGACATCGCCCGGGAAATGGTCGTCTTCATGCACCGGCCGGGCGGACAGTCCCAGTTCTCCACGGCCATTGCCACCCCACCGCCGCGCAGCGATCTGCTGCGCCTGCTGACCGCGTCGGTCGTCGCCGACCCCGCCGCCGACCACAGCCTGCCGGCGATGGCGGCGTCGGCGGCGCTCAGTCCCCGGCATCTGACCCGCCTGTTCCGCGCCGAACTCGACACCACACCGGCCCGCTGGGTCGAAGGCGTCCGCCTCGACCGGGCCCGGCAACTCCTCCTGGACGGACACAGCGTCACCGCGGCCGCACGCCACAGCGGCCTGGGCACCGATGAGTCCCTGCGCCGCGCTTTCGCCC
This sequence comes from Streptomyces sp. NPDC000075, assembly GCF_040301925.1. NCBI lineage: Bacteria > Bacillati > Actinomycetota > Actinomycetes > Kitasatosporales > Streptomycetaceae > Streptomyces > Streptomyces sp. NPDC000075. The sequence goes on along the minus strand of NZ_JBEPFL010000025.1, from coordinate 79,142 downwards.
GCCACCTGGGCACCACTCCCACGCTCTACCGTCGGCGATTCGCCAGCACCCGCCCGCCGACCGGGACGCGTTGACGCCCGCCGGATGCCACAGCCCCGGCTCCGTACGGCCACCGCTGACGCAGACCTGGTACTCGGCCTGGTGCTCGCCGCCGCAGTGACGGACCGCCGCGACCCGGGCGGTCTGGCGGCATGTCCTGCCTGACTGCCGCTTGCCGCCCACTGCGGGGGAAGACGGCTGACATCTGCCGTGCCCCCCCGACATGTGGAGGAGGGCCAGTGGCTCAGCAGATCCCGCCCGTTCGGGGACGGCACGCCGCTCGGTCCTCCTTTCCCCGCCCAGGCCGTCCCGGCCCTCCAGGCTCCGTCGCACTCCTGATAGCGCAGGCCGGGGACGGGACGGGCCGGCCACCGCCCGTCCGGCTCAGTCCTCGTGGAGGTAGACCTTCGTCGAGGGGCGGCCGCACAGGGTGATGAGGACGACGGCGAGGAGGAGTGCGAAGGTGAACCCCGCCAGTTGAACGAGGGAGTCGTCGCGGTCCCAGTCCGCTCCCGCAACCATGCCGCCGATGCCCAGCCCCGCCACGATCGCGGGCATCAGGCCCAATTGGCTGAGGCGGTCCCCCGAGTGGGCCACCCCGGCGAGCACCTTGCCGCCGTTGCGCAGGAAGCCCACGCCGAGGGCGAGAACGGGCAGCCCGAACAGCCCGAAGCCGTTCCCTTCCGTGAGGAGCAGCAGCGTGTACACCGCGCCGCTCGTGATGACGAGACCCAGCGCGATGCCCATGGCGCCCGCGCCGGTGGCCGCCGCCGGCCGTGGGAGCGGCCGCTGGGGTCGCGGTCGCCTCGGCTCCGTGGAGAAGTCGCTCATGCCTCGAACTCCTTGTCGTTCCGTCAGGTCGTCTGTGTTCATGGGCGCCAGCGGGCCACGAGGGTGAGCAGGATGAGAACGGCGGCCGCCAGCAGGAGGCGTCCGTGCCGTGTACCCGGGCGGCCGCCTTCGGGTCTCGACCTGGCCACCCGGGGCCGTGCCGGGGTGCTTGAGGGTGTAGTGCTCGATCTGCCGACCGAGCCCCTCGGATTCCTCGAGCCAGGGTGTTTTGAAGCTGCACTCTCCGCACCAGTAGCGGTTGGCCACGTCGACTCCTCACCTTCCGTCCGCGGGGGCGCCGACCACGATCGTGACCCTGGTGGTGCCGGCTGGACAGGTCAGGCACCCGGCCATTCGTGACCGGCGGCCACGGGTAGGCTCACCGCCGTCGGTACGTGTGGGTCAGGAGAGATGCGGGATGACAGAGGACCTCGGCTCGTTGTTACGTGAGCTGCGCGAGGGTGCGAACCTGACGCAGGAGCAGGTGGCCGAACGGTCCGGGGTCAGTGAGCGCACCATTCGACGGCTGGAGAGCGGCAGTTCCACGAACCACCGGATGGGGACGGTGAATCTGCTCGCGGACGCCCTGAGCCTGAGCGAAGGGGACCGTCTGCGCCTGGCGGCCGCTCTCGCCGGCTCCTCCCGCTCCCCCGCCGCCCGGGCGGCGACCGGGACGGGGCCGCGCCCCGAGTCCATACCCGGGCTTCCCCGACCGGGCGGGGAACCCCGGCCGGCCACCGCGGACACCGGTCCCGGCCGGCCCGGCCACGCCCTGCCGGCGCCGGTGCCCGCCCCACCCGTCCGCCCCGCCGTCCACGACGCGCTCGCCGACGCCGCGCGGGAGCTGGCGACGGAGGTCCGGCGCCGCTGGCGCAGCGAGGAGGCGCAACGCCGCGTCCACGACCCGTTCCCCCTGCCCGTACGGTGGAAGCCCGCGGCCCCCGCTCTGACCGACCGCGCGGACAACATCCAACGCCTGGGGCCCGGTGAGACGCCGCGCGAGGTGGATCTGGACGGCGACCTCCGCAGTCTCGCCGAGGTCTACCTGAGGATCCCCTCCGGACGCCTGGTGGTCCTCGGCCGGGCCGGCTCGGGCAAGTCCATCCTCACGATCAGGCTCGCCCTGGACCTCCTGGAAACCCCGGACCCGCACCGCCGTGTGCCGGTCGTCTTCAGCATCGGCTCCTGGGACCCGTCGACCACCGCACTGCGGGACTGGCTGATCGGCCGGCTGCTGCGCGACCATCCGCATCTGGCCCGTCGCAGCTCCGGCGGGGTCCCCCTGGCCGCCGCGCTCGTCGACACCGACCTCATCCTGCCGGTCCTGGACGGCTTCGACGAGATCGCCGAAGGCCTGCGGCGCGACGCCCTGGACGCGCTCAACGCGACCTCCACTCCGCTGGTCCTCACCAGTCGGCGCGAGGAGTACGCCGAAGCGGTCCGGGCCGCGCACGCTCCGCTCGTCTGGGCGGGGTGCATCGAGCTCGTCGACCTCACTCTCGAGGACCTCGCCGACTACCTGCCCCGCACCACCCGCACCGTTGCGTCCGACGCGAGTGCCGCTGACGGCACCGGCGTGCCCGGCTCGGCGTGGGACGCGGTCCTCACCGGACTGCGCACGGGCCAGGATTCGGCACACAGGAACCTCGCCACGGTACTGACGACCCCGCTCATGATCATTCTCGCCCGCACCCTGTACAGCGAGACGCCCGGCCGTGATCCCGCCGAGCTTCTGGACGACACCCGGTTCCCCTCGGTGAAGAGCCTGGAAGAACACCTGTTGGCGGGTTTCGTGCCGGCGGTCTACCGACGCCACGCCCCCGAACGGGACACGGCCGGCGGACAGCCCCGGGCGCCGTACGCGGACCCTGCCCGGGCCGAACACTGGCTCGGCCACCTCGCCCACCACTTGGTCCGCCTCGACCGTGAGCGGCAGGACCTCGCGTGGTGGCAGCTCGGCGATTCGCTGTCACGTTCGACGCGGATCACGGCCTTCGTCCTGGCCACCGCCATGGGCATCACCCTGGCCGACTGGCTGATCGGTCTCCTGCTCACCCCGCTCCCCCTCGGCGAACTCCTCCTGCAGGGGGGCCTCATGGGACCCGCCGCAGGCCTCGGCTTCGGAGCCGTCTACGCGATGGCGGACCGGTCCGGCGGAGGAGGGGCCTTCGAACCGGGCCATGTCCGGCTGACCCTGCGCGCCGCCCACGGCGGTCTCGGGCGCAGACCCCTGCGCACCTTCGCCTCCCGGTTCGCGCAGGGCCTGACCGGTGGAGCCGTCCTGGGCATCGGGTGCGCCTGCGCCCTCACCCTCCAACGCGCGCTGGTCTCCGGGACACGGCTCACCGACCCGCAGGTCATGGAGGGAACCCTGATCAACATGGTGGTCCTCGGGCTGATCTTCGGCTCGGCCGGCGGTCTCGTCTTCGCTCTCATGGCCGCGCTCGAAGCGCCCGTGGACGTCACCACAGCGGCCAGCCCGGTCAGTCTGCTGGCCTCGAACCGCACCACGGCCGGCCGGCAGTTCCTCATCCTGGCACCGGCGTTCACCCTGGCCATCGCCTTCGGCGGGTACCTGGTCGTGCGCTTGCTCCAAGGGGTGATGGGACCACTGAACTGGGGTCTCCAGGACAGCCTGTTCATCGGCGCGGTCGGCGGGCTGGGCGGGGCGGCCTCCTACGTGCTCGCCTTCACGGCGTGGGGCCAGTGGATCGTCCTCGCACGCGTCTGGCTGCCGTTGTCCGGGCGGCTTCCCTGGGCCCCCGCCGCGTTCCTGGACGACGCCTACCGCAGGGGGGTGCTGCGCCAGACCGGAGCCGTGTACCAGTTCCGCCACGTCCGGCTGCAGCACCACCTCGGACGCACCTTCCGCGGCCGGCACCCGGACTTCGCACCGGCCACGTTCACTCCCCCTCCGGCATGCGCCCCGCGGCCACGGGAGGGCGAGGGCGGGTGACCTGGGAAGCGGCACCGGACCACGGGCTTCGGGCGGCCGGTCACCAATGGCCGGTCCCCTGACCTGTTGGCCGGACGGCAGAAGGAACCAACATCGGGACGTCCGGCTCGGGGCACCCCACGGGGCCGCGAGCCTCCTCGATGAAGGGTTACCCATGACGTCCCTGCGCCTCGCCACACTCGGCGCGGCACTCGCGATCACCGCCCTGACGGGCGCCGGCGCCGCGCACGCCGCAGCACCGGCCGTCCCGTCGGCGGTTCCCGTTCCCGTGCCCGTATCCGGGCCCGTGTCCTCGCCCTCGCCCTCGCCCTCGCCGTCACCCTCGATACCCGTCTTCAGCAACGGCTACGGTCTGACGCTGGTCCCCGGCGACACGGAGGTGCACAGCCCGACCGACTTCACCCTCACCGTCACCACCAAGCAGCTCTCCGGAAAGCACAGGATCCGCATCCTCCTGCCCACCGCGTACGGCACCGATCCCGCCAGGCGCTGGCCGGTCACCTATTTCCTGCACGGCGGCAGCGGCAACGTGAACGACGTAGAGGCCGCCCCGGCACTGCATTCGGACTCGATGATCACCGTGGTACCGGACGGCGGGCTGAAGGGCTGGTACGCCGACTGGCTGATGCAGAACACCGCCGAAGGGGCTGCGAACTGGGAAACCTTCCACCTCACCCAGGTCGTCCCGTTCATCGACGCCAACCTCCGGACCCGCGGCGACCGGGCCCACCGGGCGGTCGTGGGACTGTCCATGGGCGGATTCGGCTCCCTGCACTACGCCGAGGCCCGCCCCGACCTGTTCGGACACGTGGCCGCCCTGTTGGGTGGCATCGATTTCGGCATGTGGCAGGTCCCGGCTGCCGTCCTGGGGACCGAACTCAACGTCACGGGTGCCTGGTGCGCTAGCTCCTCCTCCGGCTCCGGCCAGTGCACCGGCTTCGGCCCGGTCGTGGACAGCGACGCCGTCTTCGGTTCCCCGTACCCGGTCTTCGATGCCGACCGCGTATGGAAGGCGGTCGACCCGGCCGCGCCGGACAACCTCGCCAAACTGGCCGGCACCGGCGTCACGCTCTACACCGGCGACAACGACCTCATCGACGTCCATACCGCGGCGGCCTCGAACACCGTCAAGGCCCGCCTGGACCAGCTGGGCATCCCCAGCCGCTACGTCAACTACGGCAACGGTGCGTCGCTGGCGCCGAGCTGCGACGGCGGCCACAACTACGGCTGCTGGGCCCCGGCCTTCGCCGACTACGTCCCGCGCCTCGAAGCCGCCTTCGCCGCGGCGCGCTGACCGCCCGGCAGACGTGGCCGTATCGCCCCCCAACCATCAAGTACCGCTGCCAGGAGAAGACGTGGAAGAGAAGGACACCTACGAGCCGCCGACCAGTGAAGCCGCGGCGCTGGCGGCCGAACGCGGCCTCGGGCCGTGGTTGCGGACGTTCCGGTGCAAGCGCAGCCGCCTGGTCACCAAGCACAACGAGTCGCGGCTCTACCTCTACACCAACGGCACGGTGGTGACGGGACCCCAGGGGTTCCGGGCCGCGTACGACTGGGAGACGGTGCGGGTGCTGCGGTACCTGAGCACCCGCAACGGTGTTCCGTGGGACGCCCGGTACACGCTGCTGGACCCGCAGGGCGCCGCCGTGAACATCGGCCCGGGAATGCGGGTGTTCCTCAAGGAGGACAAGCAGTCCCTGGGCATCACGTCGGTGGTGCAGGGTGCGCTGTTCCTGTGGCCGGACGTGTGGGGAGAGCACATGATGCAAGCCGTCACGCGGGCCCAGCTGCCCAAGGTCCTCGGAGCCGTCGAACGCGGCGAGACGGTGAACTTCGGTGCCTACAAGGTGGACCGCCACGGTCTGGCGGGCCGCAGGCACTCCGCTCCGTGGTCGGAGATCACCGAGATCTCCTCCTTCAGCGGCACGCTGATCTTCAATGGGTCCCTGAAGCGCACCACCGTGGACAGCGCCGATCTGCAGAACATCGCCAACGTGGATCTGTTCCTTCGGCTGTGCCAGCACCTCAAGGCCGCCGCCGGGTGAGCGCCGGCGTGTGTCAGCTGCCGCCGACGCGCATCCGGATGGCCGGAGCCGCCGCCTCGGCGTGGCGAGACGGCGCCGTACGGCTCGGCCGGTGTCCGCTGGTGGCGCCGCGGCGTCCCCGTACGGGCGTCCACGGCTCCCCGCCCCTCGCTCCGGGGCTCGCCGTCACGTCGCCGGTTCCGAGCGGGAAGCGCAGGCCCCCACCGGGCGGCGCCTTCTTGCTCATAGGCCACCCCCACCCGCAGCGCGGCCGGGCCCGGCACCGACTCGGTGGCCTGCGCAGCGGATGCCGCCGGCGCGGCGCCAACCAGTCGGCGATCCGATGGCCGGGACCGCCTGGTGGTCAACGTCCGGATCAGTCCGCGTGGGGCCGGTGCGGGGTCTTCTCCCAGCTGAACGGGGAGAACGCCAGCTGGTGCGCGGCCCGCCATGCGGCAGCCGACCACAGTATCGGGACGAGCGGGCTGAACAGCGCGAGCCAGGGCGCCGCCAGTCCCGCCCGCCGGGCGGCGACGAACGTGATGGCGATCCAGACCACGACGGAGACGCCCTGGGCAGCCACGGCCGGTACCACCAGCCCCGCACCGGTCGAGGACCATACCGGACCGGTGAGGGCGAGCACGGTGAGGACGCTCAGCAGGGGCTGGAGCAGGGCGGTCACCGGAGCGGCGGCGACGACGCCGAGCAGCACGAGCACCCCGGGCACGCCGAACCGGCCCAGGGTCCGGCCGGGGCGGCGGGTGTGGACCATGGTCGTGGTCAGGAAGCCCTTGAACCAGCGGGTGCGCTGCCGGACGTACGGGCCGACCGTGTCGAGGGCCTCCTCCCAGGTGATCGATTCGATGGTTTCGGTGCGGTAGCCCATCGCGGCGCAGCGCATGCCGAGGTCGGCGTCCTCGGTGACGTTCCAGGCGTCCCAGCCGCCCAGCGCGCGCAGGGTGTCGGTGCGAAAGTGGTTGCTGGTGCCGCCGAGCGGGATCGGCAGGCGCAGTCGTTCCAGCCCGGGTAGGGCGAGTCCGAACCGCAGGGCGTACTCCATGGCGAACTGCCTGGTCAGCCAGTTCCCAGTGGCGTTGCGGAACAGCAGCTGAGCCTGGACGCAGGCCGTCCGCCCGTCGCGCGCGGCGAACCGGGCTGCGGCGCAGCGCAGTTGGGCGACGTCGGGGCGGTCCTCGGCGTCGAAGATCACCAGCAGCTCGCCGCGGGCCAGCATGAGGCCGAGGTTCACCGAGCGGGGTTTGGTCTGCGGCGGGCCGGGCGGAAGCTGAACGATGCGGACGAACGGCGGCGGATCCGCCGCGAGGACGGCCCGTCGGGTGTCGGGGTCGTGCCGTTCCACCAGGATCAGCACCTCCAGCCGGTCCGGCGGGTAGTCCAGTTGGGCCAGGTGCCGGACCAGCCCGCCGATCACCTCGGCCTCTTGGTAGGCGGGCACCAGGACGGTATAGGACGGCAGTTCCTCGTCGGGGACCGGCGGGTCCGTGGGAGCCGCCCCGGGCCTGCGGTGCAGCAGGCCGGCCACCGCGATGACGGCGTTCAGGAGGCTGTAGGCCGTCACCGCTGCGGTCAGCAGTGCGAGGGCGGCCAATGGCACCAACGCCACCGCCGCTGTGATGGCGGTGACGGCGACCACCAGAGCCGCGAGCTGCCAGCGCGCGAAGCCGGTCTTGGCCGCCAGGTCCGGGTACCGACGGCCGAAGCCGTGGGCCATCACGTCGGCCACCACCGACGACCGCTCCGTCAGGAATCGGTCCTGCGCCTCGGGTCGGCGGCCCGCCAGCGCCTGGGCCACGTCCACTCCCGCCATGACCGTCTCCACCCCCGTGCCACCCCGTTCCCCGGCGCTCAAATGATCATGGACAGTGTAATGATCAGTCAGATCGCGGGGACGGTGAGGCGTCGGGGCATGCGGCGCCGACGGTAGCCGGGCAGTCGGAGGGCCGCCAGCCGCCCAGGCGCAGTCCGGGCCCGAGGGTCCATACGGCGACGAGGAGGACGACGGCGCCGGTGACCAGGGTGAGCGGGCCTCGCCACGGTTCGGCGGCCGTCCGCCCGTGCCCATGACCGCCCCCACCACCCCTGGCGATCACCCTCCTGCCGCCCGACCGGCGGGAAGTCGGGCGGGTACGGCTCTTCGAGCAACTCCCGACGGACACGGGCGTGGATGTACCGCATCGGCGTGGCGTGGCCCGCGGACGGCTGCCGAGTGACAGGCAGGCGGCCCGGTCACGGCTGGGGCACCGACGGGCCGGAGATGGCCTTCTCCCGAGTCGACGGGGAACCGAGTGCTTCGAGCACGGTCGCGGCGATGCGTTGCTGGCCGGCCGGGGTGAGGTGGATGCCGTCCTCCTCCAGGTGGCCCCGTGCGGCGGCCCGGGTGTCGACCGTGGTCTCGGCCTGGGCGAGCAGGAGTTCCGCGACGGTGTCGAGGTCCGCCCCGTCCCAGGACAGGCCCGCGCGCCGGAAGTGCGCGTACTCCGCGATGCGGCCGGGGTCGACAGCGGGCGGGGTGAGCCAGATCCAGCGGGCCCCGGTCCGGCGGACCGCCCCGTCGCGCAGGGCCAGCAGGGTGCGGTGGGTCTCGGTGGGGGCGACGAGCGGGACCCCGTCCAGTCGCTGGGCGTCGTTGGCCCCCAGCATGCACAGCACCCAGTCGGGCTGGTGGAACGCGAGCTGCGGGAGGTTCGCCAGGGCCTGGGTCGTCGTGCTGCCGGATACGGCCGTGTTGGTGCAGCGGACGCCCTCCGGGAGGAGGTGCCGCAGGATTTCGAACCAGGAGAGCCGGTCGGCGGTGGTGCTCTCCCCGACGGCCATCACGTGCTGGCCCGGCCGGAACGGCAGGCCCGCACGGAGGGCTGCCGTTCCCGGAGCGGCCGCGAGTGCGGTGGCGGCTGACCGGTTCCGTTCCTCGAACCGGTCGAGGCGCGTTCGGTAGCCGGACCGGTCGAGGCGGAACAGGGCGGCGAGCGCGGCCTCGTCGGGCGCGGGGCCGAGGTGTCGCAGGACTCTCTCGGGCTGGTGGAAGCGGAGCATCCGTTCCGCCGGGTCGGGGGCGGTGTTCTTCATGCCGGTCAGCCCTCCGTGCGGACACGGCGGCGCGGCAGCAGGAACCCGGCGGCGATCAGCCACAGCAGGCCCGCGAACCGGGCGATGGGCAGCAGCAGGGCGGCGGCGTCGGTCAGCAGGACCAGGGTGGACAGTTCGGCCAGGGTCGCGATCGCCAGGCCCGCCAGCGCCAGGGCGCGGGGCAGCAGGCCGGCGAGCAGCCCGGGTACGGCGATGCCGGCGATCAGCAGGCCCAGCAGGACGACGTGGGCGGGGCCGCCGAGGCCGAAGGCCAGGTACTGCAGGGCGCGTACGGTTTCGCCGCGGCTCGCGACTTCGGGCCGGGACAGCACCCAGGTGACCAGCCCCGAGCAGGCAAGGAAGGCCGACGCGAGGACTCCCCCGGCGAGGGCGATGGTGGCGCCGGGGGCCCGGACCCCGAGCTTGTGCAGCCGTGCCGAGACGGTCGCGGCGTAGATCGCGAGTGGCACGGACGCCGCGAACTGCAGGGTCCCGGAGACCTGGACGGCGCCGGTGTGGTCACGGAAGTAGGAGGTCACCGTGTCGGTGGGCCCGAAGGGCGAGGGGAAGGAGTCGCCCCCCGCGAGGAGGGTGCTGAGCACGAGCCCGGCGAGGAAGAGCCCGGTGAAGACCACCGCGAGGATGCCGGGTGGCGGCCCGGCCTGCGGGTCGCGTCGGCTGCGTGCCTTCGGGCTGACGGTGTGCGGGGTCACGGTCACGGCGGATCCATTCTCTCGGGCAAATCGTTCATCGTGGAGAATCATTTCGCTTGGCTTACGATAGGCGGGTGGACACTCCCCCGCAACCGCTTACGACGGGCCCCGACCCGGCCACCACCGGGCCGCGCGGAGCCGCGTTCCTCCTTGCCCAGATCGGCGCGCACGCCGCCGCACGCTTCGCCGAACGCGTCGGTCAGCTGGGTCTGGCGCCGGCGGACGTCGGGCTGCTCCGCATGATCGCCACGCAGCCAGGACGCAGCCAGCGGGCCCTCGCCGAGGACCTGGGCGTCGTACCGAGCCGCGTCGTCACGCTGATCGACAATCTGGAGGGCAAGGACCTCGTCGAACGGCGACGCAGCGCCGCAGACCGCCGCAACCACGAACTCCACCTCACGGCGGAAGGCACACGCACCCTCGGCGCGGTCTCCCGTGCCGCCGCGGCCCACGAGGACGCCCTGCTCGCCGCCCTCGACCCGGAGCAGCGCACGCACCTCTCCGGCCTCCTCGCACGCATCGCCACCGAGCAGGGCCTGACTCCGGGGGTCCACCCCGGCTACCGCAACCGCGACTGAGAACCCCCATCGGGTGAGCTTCGAGGTGGTCGGATCGCTCCGGGAGTGAGGGTCCGGGGGGCGTGGGGTGGCTCGGTCGAAGCAGTTGCATGTCGAGGACCGGGCTGCGGACGGTGATCGAACCGCTGCTGCCGAAGGTGGAGCGCCGCACTCGCCATCCACTCGCCACCATCCCGGGCGCGCGAGCGGCATGAGGACCGGCTGTGCTCCAGGGCATTCTGTTCCTGCTCGGCCCCCTTCGCTGGGCTGAGCCGCGTGCCTTCGGCACGTTGATGAGGCAGCGGCGACGCGGCGGGCCGTGGTCGGACGTGGAAGCTGTCCCGGGAGGACCGGCTGCCACTGCCGACCGCGTCATCGACCATCTCGGCCCCGGGCTCGCGCCGGCCCCGCACAGGCGCTTGGCCAAGGACCCGGTGCTGATCGTCGACGCCGACAGCCGCCTGGTCATGGTGGCCCGCCGGCCACTGGCGGGGAACCGCGACGACTGCCCGGCCTGGGTCGAGTCCGGCGCCAAGCGGGCGGTCGGGCTGATCGTGCCGCACCGCCGACGCGAGGGCGAGAAACCTGGAGGATCCTGCGCGACTGCCGCTTGAGAGGCGACGGTGTGCGCTACGCCATGCACGGCGTTGCCCGCCTGCACAACCTCACTCTCACGGGATGACTCCCGCCGCATGCGGGACCTGAGCGGTCCACAGGAGGCCGGCCTTCGGGAACATAGGCTGCACCGAGGTCCCCGAAGGCCGGATACGGCTCCCCACCCCGCGGTCTCGGGCGAGAATCAGGCGAGGCAGAACTCGTTGCCCTCGACGTCCTGCATCGTGATGCACGACTCGTTGACGCCATCGGCGCGCTGCGTCAGCACGTGTTTCGCGCCGAGCGCCATCAGCCGTGCGCATTCGGCCTCGAGCGTGGCCAGGCGCTCCTCACCCACGAGGCCGGCACCGGCCCGTACATCGAGATGCACCCGATTCTTGACGGCCTTGCCTTCGGGGACTCGCTGGAAGAGCAGACGCGGAGCCACACCCGAGGGATCAGTACACGCGAAGTAGACCGCATCCTCGGGCGGCAGCGAGCGGAAGCACTCCTCCCACGTGGCGAAGCCGTCCGGGACCGCCGGCAGGACGTACCCCAGCACCTCACACCAGAAGGCGGCGAGGCGCACAGGATCCGCGCAGTCGAAGGTCACTTGGAACTGTTTGATCGTTGACATCGGCGCACGATAACAGGGGCCTGCTCATCTCCCCAGGTCGGGAGGCCCGCACGGGTCGAAAGGAGGCGCCTGCTATCCGCTGCCGCGTGGTGCGGTCGCAGGGGTGAGCCGGGGTCAGTGCCTCGCCGAAGGAAACCTGGGATGCGATTCCGGCCGGCCACTTCCGTGCTGCCGAAGATCCGTGAAGTTGTGCTCGCCGCTGTCTTCCCAAGGGCCGCTGGTGGTAGAGGCCGGGGCCGTGTGCGGCAGAGTCGGGCAGATCGTCGATGACGCCGTCTTCCCAGGAGTGGACGCGCAGCGATCCGGTGGCGGACTCGACGCTGCCTTCAGAGCTGGTCTCCCGAGCGCCCGCCGGCGACGTGTCTCGAGGCCAGCTCGGGGTCGGCCGGGTAACCCGCCCGCTGGAAGAGAGCCCACCCGTGCCGGAACACCCTCCCGGGGGGGGGGAACATTCGGGTCGCCGTCGGATGCGGAGCGGTGCCGTCTCGGGTGGCCTCGGCGTACCTGTACACCGGCAAGAACACGGACTCCTGCCGATTGCCCGCCGGGCGCTGCACTACCGACGGATCAGCCGCGCCGCGGCAGCTGGTGCAGCGTGACGTCGGCCAGCGCCCCACTGGCGACGACTGCGGTCATGAACGTGCAGAACGGCTGCCGTCTACGGTCCGTCGGCGAGCCTGGATTGAGCAGCCGCAGCCCGCCGGGAGCCGTCGTGTCCCACGGAATGTGGCTGTGCCCGAACACGAGCACGTCCAGATCAGCGAAGCGCTCGGCACAGCGCCGCTCCCGCCCAGCGGCACCGCCCGTCTCGTGCACCACCCCGAACCGCACGCCCTCCAGCGAGGCCCGGGCCACCTCCGGCAGGCGCCGACGCAGCGCCGGCCCGTCGTTGTTGCCGTACACGCCGATCAGCCGCCGGGCCCTGGCCTCCAGCAGGTCCAGCGTCGCCTCGTCCGTCCAGTCCCCGGCGTGGATGACGACATCGGCCGCGTCGACCTCGTCCAGCAACGCGTCCGGCAGGTTCTTGGCACGCGCGGGCAGATGCGTGTCGGAGGTCAACAACAGGCGCATGCCGCCACGGTAGACGGGGCCACCCCGTCTGGCCGTGCGACGTGCCCCTACGGCCAGGCCCATGCGATGGACGTCCCGCCCTCGACGGCTGCCCCTGCCCCTGGCTGCCCTCCGCCTCGTCCACCGCGACGACGAAGACCGGCGGGCCATCGCGGGAGTGACGCTCCGTTGCGGCTGGACGTCGAAGAGAGCGATGGAAGGGGGTGGCGAGGCAAGCACTGCGCGCAGGTCGGAGGGGAAGAGGGGCATGGGTGTTTCCGGGCCGTAGGGCATGTCGACGGAGTCGCCTGCCGGGCATTGCGCCGCGATCAAGGCGGCGGCCACCGCCTCTTCCGCTTCCGTGAGGTAGCCGGTTGCGTCGATCGTCCGGACGAGGACGCCTCGGATCAGGGCTTCTCGTGCCTCTGGCTCGGCTTCGTCGAGTGCGCTGGCGAAGTCTGCGGCTGTGTTGTTGTCGAAGGGACCGGTGTCCCAGGTGCCCATGCTGATCTCCTTGCGTACGGTCGCCCGGATCCTCGCATCAGGCACTGACAACACGACTACGGGGCGAGCAGGACCCGTTTGCGGAGAAGGCCGAAGCCTGCAGCGTGGACCCGTCCCCGTCCACAGAGAGAGCGGGACAGCGCCCCCTCGGCCCCGATATCAGCCGCTGCCCGGGACGACGCCTGCACGGCCACTGGCCACGTGGAGGCTCAGCTGGCGACGTCGCCGGGGGGGCGGACCGCAAGGCAGTCAGGAGTACCTGGTCCCGGCGGAGTTGTCCGGGATCATCCCCAGGCGGCCCCCATGAGCGAGGACAACTGAGCCAGCTGATCAGGAGATGGTTCCCCGAGCTTGCCGACCGGCGGTGCGTCAGCTGACCTGGCCGGACTCCGACCGGCGCCGCGACTACATCAAAAACCTCCTTGAGCAGGTGACCGTCCCCAGGATCCCGCCAGCCGCTCCGTGACGAGGGCGGGGTCCCGGCGTCCGAGGCGCCGCCGGATGAAGCGAGGGCCTGTCCGGTCTGCCCCATGCGGTTCTGTCTCGCGGCCTGACCGACGACGGCCGACAGCCGCGCAGACACTCACCCATACGGCCTGGGCAACGTGCATAGTGTGCTCATGGATCGATTCGCGGGTCAGGCCCGCCTCCAATGGTGGGCCAATCACGCGACCTGCCTTGAGGAGTACGACATCGACATCACCGTCACTGTCGACGCGGGCGGCAAGTGGCGGGCAACCGGACGGCATGCCAGCGTCCTTGACGCGACCCAACGCGAGGGCTGGGACTTCCTCGTCGAGATGGATCCCCACTTCTCCATTGCGTTTCCCGGTGAGGACCGCGGCGGGATCACGGTGCAAGTCGTCGAGGCCGAGGATGGAACCCTCACGCTTATGGATGCACCGGACTGGGACGGCTCCGTGAGCGTCACTTTCGACCTCATCTGAGTTCATCCCGGAAGGGCAGCAAATCGACTTCGCCACCCTGCTACCGAATCTGGCGCATCGCCCCTTACTGATCTTTCAGAATGAAGTGCGGCGGGGACGTCGGCGTGGACCCCGAATCGCTGGGACTGCGTCCAGTAGCGGCAACAACTGGGGGACGTCATGTCGGTTCCCGCCGGTAAGCGTGACGACGATCGGGGGTGCCGTGGCGGTCGACGATCAGATGGTCCTACGTTGTTTGCGGATCTCCCCATGACCGTGCGGCACCGCAGGATGCCCACAGGGCCGAATGACGCGAGACATCCACCACGCCCTTCAGATGTGGGAAGTGAGACCGGTGTCGGGGTCGTGGGAGATCAGCGTCGGCAGCTCCGGGGTGTACCGGACGACCTCGGCGGTCAGCAGTGCGCGTCGATGACTGGCCGTCGCAACCTCGACCAGAAACCGCAGTACGGCGGCAACCCCCTCACCGTCAAGCACGTGCTCCGGCCAGAGGGAGAACTCGATCTCCTCCTCGTCGTAGGGCAGAGCGAAAAACCACACGGCGCCGAAGCGCGCCCGGAAGGCGAAGCTCGTCCCCTGGCCCTCCGGCTCGTCTGCCCAGGCCCGGAAGAGGTCGGCGGGGGCGGGACGCACTGGATCGAGCCGGGCGTAGGGGTGCTCCACCTCGGTCTCGTCGGCTACGACACGCAGCCGTTCAAGGACCGCGATCCACTCGACGCGGGTCGTGTCGAGGACCCGAATGTCCCTCAGGCTGCCATCGACATGGAAGACATCACACATCCACGGCTCGGGCAGGCACCGCGCCCGGGTACCGCGCTCACCCGCGTGGGCGTCCTCGTGCGTCAACTCGACCCGTCCCGTTCTGTTGGTCCCTCCCATGGCAGCAAGGTAAGAGGTCGCCACGGTACAGAAGGCCCTGCCCAGCCGGTTTCAGCGATGGTTGATCCTATGCTCCAGGGCCCGTGACGTCACAGCATCCCCGACAGAGCCGAAATGAGTGACTGTCCACACGGGTGGCCAGCCGCTTGGGTCGATGGTGGTGAAGTGGTGCCACTCGGTGAGGTGGAGGACGAGGTCCACGCCGAGGACGGCGGCGATGGGGCCTTCGACGTAGTCGAGCTCGGGGTGGAGCTTGCTGGCGTTGTCAAGGGCCTGGCCGGCTTCGAGGTCATCGGCGCGGCGCGATTGATGAATCCGGCGAGGGCCTTGGGCAGGCATCCGCCGCCGAAGCCTGGGCCGGGCCACATGTCGTGTGCCGTGTGCCGGCGCACACCCGAAGGTGCCCAGTCGTGTACAGGTCAACGTACTCGCGGTCCTTGCGGCCGATTCAACTCCTGCGCCGGTATGCACCGGGGGCCAACCCATGCGTGCGCTTGAATGCGTTGGAGAAGGCGAACTCGGACGTATACCCCACCTGGGCGGCAATGGATCTCAAAGGCGCTTCCGTCGTCCGCAGCAGGCGGGCTGCCGTCGTCATCCGCCACCAGGTCAGGTAGCCGAGGGGCGGTTGTCCGATCATCGAGGTGAAGCGCCTGGCGAATGCCGCCCGGGAGAGTCCCGCTTCCGCGGCGAGTTTCGCCACGGTCCAGGGGGCTGTCGGTTCCCGGTGGACGGCGTGGAGGACGGCGGTGACCGCCGGGTCGTTCAGCGCTGCGGCCCAGCCGGTGGCGCTGCCGTGAGCGGGCTGTTCGGCAAGCCAGATGCACAGGATGTACATCAGGAGCGTGTCCAGCAGTGCGGGGACGGTGGCCGTGGTGCCCAGGCGCGGATTGCCCACCTCGGAGGCCAGGAGTCGCACCGCCGCGTGCAGCTCCGGGTGACGTTTACGGTCTGCCGACAGGTGGATCATGTCGGGCAGGGTCAGCAGCAGGGGGTGTGCTCGGGACGGGTCGAGCTGGTAGGCGCCGCAGAGCACCACGGTGGACGGACCGCCCTGGCCGAGCCGGTCGACGCTCTCCGATCTGTAGGGCCCGGGCAGCTCGGGGTCGTCAGGAGTGCAGGCAGGCATGGTGACCGCGGTTGCCGGGTTGTCGGCCAGGGTGTGTCCGGTGCCGTGCGGCAGGAACATCACGTCACCCGCGTCCAGTGGGACCGGCGCCGCGTGTGGCGACAGGAGCCAGCAGCGCCCCTCCAGGATCACCTGGAAGCCGGCCGAACCCGGTACCGACGCGAACTCCTTTCTCCACGGGGCGTGCCATCGCACGTACGCCGACCGGGGCCGGCCGGTCCGTGCCACCGTGATCACCTCGCTGAGCACATCCATGGGGCGAGCGTATGCGCGAGACGAACGCGTATGAACGGGGCACCCTGGCGCATGGATCGTCTCGGCGGGCGGCCGTAGGTTTCACGGCATGAAGATGAAGACCTCGCGTATCCATGCGTTCGGCGACGCGTCCGTGATCAGCTACGACGATGTTCCGCGGCCTCGACCCGACACCGGTGAAGTGCTCGTCCGCGTCGCGGCGACCTCGTTCAATCCCACCGGGGCCGCGTTGCGCGCCGGGCTGCTGCAGGCATTCCTGCCCGTGGATCTCCCCTACACACTGGGCTGGGACGTCGCCGGCACGGTTACCGAGATCGGCCCGGGGCCGAGGGGTTCGCCGTCGGCGACCGAGTCGTCGGGCGGCTGGAGGGTGCCGGCGCGGCTGCCGAATACGTCCGGGCACCGGCTGCACTGCTGGTCCCGGCGCCTGCGTCCGTTCCTCTCTCACACGCCGCGACCCTCCCACGGCCAGCGCCCGCAGCGACCAGGCAGTGCGGCGACATGGGGCGGACCATGTGATCGACTACACCGCCGCGCCGGTCCCCGCCGCGCTCGACGGCCCGGTAGACGCCCTGCTCAATCTCGTACCGCTGAGCCCAGACGATGCCACTGGCCTGGCATCTGCGGTGCGGCCGGGCGGGCGGATCGTCTCGATCGCGACCCCCATCGACCCGCCTGCCGACGCCGGGGTGACGGCGACGCACATGGTCACCCGCAACGATGTGGCGCAATTGGCGGCGCTCGTGGACCTCGTCGACGCGGGTGAGGTCACCCTCGACGTCAGCGCCTCACACCCGCTGGCCGACCTCGCGGACGTCCACCGCCTCAGTGAAGCAGGCCGCCTCCGCGGCAAAGTCGTCATCATCCCCTGAGACGGCTGGCCGCACCCTACTGTTCGCCGGCCGCTGCGGCCACGTCTCGCGCAGCCGCAGCACAGCTGCCTCCGATTGCTTGCAGGGCCGGTACCCCGCGTGAGTGGGAGCCCACGGTGCGGTCCTACACGGTGCAGGTCCGCCTCTACGGATCCGTGGCGGTGGTAACCCTCTGCGCGCTCCCGGACCCCTCCCACCCCTTCCGCCACGCCGCAGCCGGGGACGCTCTCGCCTCGGCGCTGACACGGCTGGGCGCGGGCGTCGACTCGGTCGTCCTGGACCTCGACTGCGCACCTGATCCGGCTCTGGGGGAGGCGTCGGCCTCGGTCGACGCGTGGGCGGCCGGGCGGGAAGTCACCGTGGTCATCCTCGCCCCCGCCCCTGGCCCCACCCCGGGTCCCGGCTCCGGCAGGGGAGGCCCGCCCGGCGTCCCCGTGCTGCGCACGGGACCGGCCAACGACAGCCTGGCGGGAGCAGGGAATGAGGCGGCTCCGGTCCGCCGGCTTCGCCGGGCCGTGGCCGGGCGCACCCCTGTTCCTGACCGGTGCGGCCTGCGGTGTCACGGGATGACCGGCAGGCAGGGCCTACGAGCCCGGCGTCGGCCCGGTGGACGGACCGTTCCGCGAGCAGTGGCAAGGCGGGGCTGTCAAGACACGAGATCCCGGGTCGTGACCGCCGACATCGGCCTGGGGCCCAATGGAGACACGGACAACAACACGGCGTGAACCCCTACCGCCCCGCTCGTCCGCCACCCCTCCCCCAGCCAGGTAAGGACGCCCCTGCCATGTCGATCACGGCCCGCCGCCTCGCCCCGCTCATGATCGCCACCACCCTCGCCACCGCAGGCATCACCCTCACCACCACCGCCGCACACGCCACCCCCACCCACACCACCACCCACGTCACCACCGACAGCGACAACCCCCTCCTCGACGCCCTCCTCAAATCCGGCAACCTCACCAAGATCAACAAAAACAGCACCGCCACCGGCGGCGACACCCAGCCCCCCGGAACCCACAAGGGCGGCGACGGCGGCTGCGGCCTCTTCGGCGGCTGCGGCAGCGGGCAGCCCCAGCCCCCCGGCAACGACGACGACACCAAGCCCCCCACCGGTGGAGCCGGAGGCACCGAACAGGGCGGCGACAACACCGACCACGGCATCCCCACCAACTACGACTACGGCGTCTTCACCGAGACCCCCAGCAGCGGCGGTGGCGGCGGCAAGGGCGGCGGGAGCATCTTCTGAACCTGACCCCGATCACCACGACAGCCCCGCAGCCGGCACTCCGGCGGGGGCCGTCCCCACCACTACACCCGCCACCGCGCGATGCGCCCTGCGGTGAGGGCAGCGCGGCGGCGGCGCAGATGACCCGGGAGTTCCACCGTCGCCCGGCGCTCAGCCACCTCCGCCGGATCATTCGTCGCGAACCCTCGACCGACCGGTTCCAGCGTTAGAGGCCGAACCGCTAGAAGGGCGGGCAGTCGCTGTAGTCCGAGCCCGCACCCCAGGTCGAGGGTGCCGGGGGCAGCGGGAGGCGTAGGAGGGCGACGGCCTCGTCGATGCGGCCCACTTCCACCAGGAGCGGGGCGAGGGTGTGACGGTGTTCCAGCGGGGCCGTCTCCAGCAGGGCGACGGCGTCCTTCAGGCGGCCGGAGTCGGCCAGGAGGACTGCCAGGCTCTCCACCGCGTACGGTGTCCCGCCCTCCGGGTGGGCGCGGGCTTGCGCCGCCGCCTCGTCCAGGCGTCCGCAGGCCGCCATCAGCGGGCCGCGGAGCCGGAACAGCTCCCATTCCTCCCGGCCCCGGCGCTCCTTGAGGGCGTCGAGGTGGGCGAGGCCCTCCTCGGCGCGGCCCTCGGCGGCGAACAGCCCGCACAACTGGTCCAGGGTGCAGTCGTCGTCCGTCTCACGCGCCCGCAGGACCTCGATGGCCTCATCACCCCGGCCGTGCCGGGCCAGCAACTGGGCGAGCAGGATCCGCGGGTGTCCGAGGTCCCGCTCCAGGTGCGGCCGGTAGACCTCGACGGCCCCTGGCACGTCCCCCTGCTCCTCCAGGAACCCGGCGAGCCGGCGGACCGCCGACGGATGCTCGCCGTCGGCCGCGTAGGTGCGCAGTTCGTCGATCCGGCCGAGCCGTACGAGGAGTTCGGCCAGGGGGTCGTGGTCGTTCACCGGCGCCGAGCCGTACGTGTACAGCACCTCAAGCGCCTCGTCGGGGCGGCCCTGCCGCTCACGGAGGGACGCCAGGAGGGCCACCGCGTTCGAAGGTTCCGGCAGGCGCGGGCAGTCCGGGCCGCCGCACCGCGTGCAGGTGCGGTCGGCCGCGATCCGCTCCGCCAGCAGGGTCGCCATCTCGTCGCCCCGGCCCAGCCCGGCGGCGACGTCGGCCAGTGTTTCCGCCAGGTACCAGTCGTCGATGTGCGGCAGGAGCAGCGCGTACGCCTCCTCGCCCCGGCCACGGCGGGCCAGCAGCCGAGCCAGCGCGCGCACCGCCGACCGCTCCCCGTCCCGGGCGAAGGGCCGCAGCACGCCGACGGCCTCCTCGGCGCGGCCCACCGCTTCGAGGAGGCGGGCGGCTTCTTCGGCCGCCGTGTACCAGCCGGTGCCCACATAGGGGGCCAGCACGGCCAGGGCTCCTCGCGTATCGCCCTGCCGGTCGAGCCGCCGCGCCCAGGCCCGGGCGCAGAACCAGTCGCCGTCCCCGGCCAGGGCCTGCGCGCGCACGACGTCGGCATGGCCGAGGGCGAGCAGACGCTCGACGAGGACGGGCGGTACGCACTCGGTGTGCGTGCGGGTCCGGCGGTCGAGTACGGCGGCGTCCATGGGTGCACTGTAGTGACCGGCGTTCCAGCCGCGGACGCGGGCCCGGACTGATCCGAGAGACACGGACAAGTCCAGGCAAACCCTCAGAGGCTCACGAGCCCTGCGCTACTCGCGCTCGGCAGGGCGCGTATCGGCGTACCCCGAGCCCTGTGACTGAAGCGCCACCGATGGGAAACCAGCCTGGTGTCTCCATCCGGCGCTGTTCGAGGCGCTGTCCGCGCTTGCCGTGTGACAGCCGCGGCTCGCATTGCCTCGCACCGTGCCGGACGACGCCGCGCAACGCGCGTGGCATGAGGGAGCAGAGGAATCCCTGGACATCGCATGGGACATGCACATGCACAGCATGTGGACCACCGATGTCTTCTGACCGCCACTTGCGCAGGCCCGACCGAGGGCCGTGACGTTCACCTTCAAGCTGAACGCCTCGAAGCGCCGGTTCCTCGTCGGCTGTCGAGCTGAGGTCACTCTGCTTGGCTCCACAGGCGTCCGACCGGGGGGAGAGCACGAATTTCGTCGGTCTCGAAGGACACGTGCTTGTCCTGGCCGGCGAGCACAACGGTTCGCCCGCCAAGCGCGGCGACGGTCGTGGGCCAGCCGGACCAGCCGTCCACCTCGAAGTTCTTCACGCCGACGCAGACCAGAACGAACTCGACCGCGTTGTGGCCGCGGGCCTGCCACAGGTCGGCGGCACCGGCCGGGATGCCGAACGCGGAGAACCTCAAGGTGACCGATGTTTCGCGCTCGTCGATGAGGACGGAGTCGAGGTGGTAGTCGGTGAGCGGTGGTGGAGGTGAGCCGAGGACGTCGCGGACCGCCTCGGAGTTGGCCACCTCGGCAGACCAGTCATACTCGCTCATAGAACACCTTCGCGGTCGTGGGAGGCAGCACCCCTTGGTGCCTGCGCTGGTCCAAGGGACTCACGAACCATCGCCGAGCCGAGTAGGGGTCCTCGTCGTTGGAGCGATAGGCATTGAGACGGCCCACCTTGAGGCCGTGCGTGGTGAAGTCCAGCGAGAACTCCGGGCCGCTCACCGCGAGCCTGATCCGGCGCTCCGGGGTCTGGATCCGGGGGCCGAACTCGATGCCAACCACGGTGCTGTCGGGGACACCCCGCATCCGGAGGTCCTCGACCGCGGAGAACTCGATCTGGGCCTCGAAGCGGTCACAGCCGGCTTCGGTCCACTCCGGCGGAGCGAGGTCGGGAAAGCGGGGAAGCTCGACCCGCAACGTCACAGCCTGACCGTACGGACTGAGGTGCACCGATCTGAGAACCAGTCCCTCCAGAGCCGGCAGCTCGCTGTAGAGCGCGGCGAACGGCTCGGAGTGGACCAGGAACTCCGGCCATCCGTCGGCTGACATGGGTGGGCCTCTCCGCTCGGGGTGCTCCGTACCCGACAAGACCGGCGACTCCTCGGCCCAGGCGGCGGATGGAGATCAAGGAAGCACACGTGAGCTGGGAGGATACCCCCCGTCCACGGTCCGGTTATCGGCGGGCGGATCGGGAGTGGTCTTGCAAGCCGGCGGAGCGCTGCTGGTGGAGACCGTGCGCCGGATGGGATCCACTGGCGGCGCTCTCCCCCTCCGCCGAGCCCGAGCCCGTTGGTGGCGGCACGGCGGCGTATCGGTATCGATCGACGCGCCTGTCGGCCGGGGAGGCGCCGTGTTCACGGGTGCTCACCAGCCGTGGACACGACGTTCTCGTCTGGGCAGCCGCCGCGCTGCCGAAGCCGAACGTTGAAACTCGGGCTCGTACCCTGCATGACGCGGGGACGGCGAAGGCAGCGTGGCGGTTGGCACGGAGCCCGAGGGCGGCGCCGACCGCCGACGCCGCCGATCCGCCATACGCCCAGCCGCACGGCAGGGAGTCGTTGCAAGGGGCCGGTCAGCCGATCTCGCGCAGGTAGACGTTCGCGCCGGTCGACCCCTGGTCGGTCAGAGTGAACTCCTTCACGTCGCCCTTCGGGCATGCCCGGGCGCTGTACTTCCAGTTTCCGGTGTACGGGAAGTAGGCGTACACCTGGGCACACTGGCCGTCGGCGTCGGTGTCCTTCACCCAGCCGGTGACGCTGACGTTGCCGCCGCTGCACTGGATCGTCCAGTGCGCTTCGGCGCCCGAGGTGTAGGCGGCGTTGGTGGTGCCGCAGGCGCCCGTGACGCCCGTGGGCGCCGCGCTCGCCGTCGTCGGTATCAGAACACCCGCAGCCACCGTCGCCGCTAACGCGGCCCCAGTCAGGACGCGTCGTGCAGACATGCGGTCCTCCCGTCTCCTGCTCTCCCCGTGGGCCGGGAAGAACGACAGCCCGAAGCATGTCGCACGGGCGGACGATTTCGTGGACCGGATCCGGTCAAAGCCATATACGTCGACCAGTCGCAACTGCGTGTGCCGCTGTGTGGGGACGGTTCGGCCTCCGACGCCCCTGGAGTGGCCCGGGCGGACTGGCCGACGTCCAAGGGGACGGCGCCGATCCTTCAGCCCCTTCAGGTGGGGCTTCGGTCCCCCGCCGGGGTGCCGTCCTTTCACCCTGGGGGCCATGCGGATCGATGAGGTCCGGTCGTTGAGCGCGGCGTCCAGGTAGGCCTCCGGCCCACAGTGTGACCCCTCCCCCTCACCACGCGTAGCCCGTCCCCCGTGGCCGGGCAGCGACGGCTCACGGGGCGACGCTGCTGAGCGCACCCCCGCGCCGTCAGTAGGACGGCGAAGCTCCCGGAGAGGCAGGCGAGCAGGGCCAGGGACGTTCCCCCGTCGAGATCGCCCACTCCACGGGGTACGGGCTCGCCTTCCAGGCCCGTGCTCGCCGGACTGGCCGAGGGAGCTCGCTCCACAGGCGCGATCACGGCCGAGCAGACGGACCGCTGGCTCGCCGATCAGCGTGCGCGGCCCGGGGAGGACCGGCTCTTCCTGGCGTTGCCGATGTTCCTGGTGGCTGCGACCGCACCACACTGAGGCAAGATCGGTTGCCGGGCCTGGGCCGGGAGCAGGGAGGTCCTCGTGGACGTGGTCCGGATCCGGGCCGCCTGGCATCGCGGCGGGTTGGGAGTGCACCAGGTCAGTCGTTCCGAGCGTCGGCTGGTTCTCGTTCAGCGGGTAGTCCGGCGACCACCCCGTCCCGGCCGGCGTCGCACCGCCCGCGCCCGGGTGGTGGTCGTCCTTGGCAGAGGCGGTGGTGGCGGCTCCGGCGCAAGGTACGGGCTGACCCACATGCCGCCCCGGCCACGCTCGACGACGCGGCGTGGCCGGCCGTGCCGGCTCGTGCGGGGTTCACCGTCGTCGGCGAGACCCGGCTCGCCGGTCGCCCCGGCTTGTCGTATCTTCGCGGCCTTGAGGCGAACGGCGACTATTCCCGGGTGCGGCGGGCCTTGTACGTCGAGCAGTCGCACTGCTTGCCGTTGGGTTCGGTCGCGTCGATGTCGAACAATTCGCTGTGACACGGACCGGTGCCCGCCTCGTGGTCCCCGGGCCGGTGGTGACACGTTCGGCAAGCATCCGGGTACAGGCACCAGAGGGCGACGACGAACGCGAGCAACGGTACGGCGCCGACGGCCAGCATCACCACTCCCTCGGAATCGGCGCTCATCCCACGTCCCTCACACCAGCCATTCGCCGGTTTCCCAAGGAGACCTCTCGCTTTCGCACCTGCACAGGCCGGCACGGGATGCCCCGCACTCCTCGCAGGGCTGTGGCCCGGGGCGGTCGTCGACCGGCTCGTCCTCACGCCAGAACAGGGTGCAGCCACAGGCCGGCCCCTGGCCCGGGGCCCCGAGGCAGCGCCGCAGGGAGGGGGCGTGGACCCCACGCGTGTGCCCACAGCCTCCGCACACGCGGGCCGACATGCCAACTCCCATGGAAGCAGTGTCACCTGGAAGCCGGAGCGCGGTCGAGGGCTTTCCCGAGGAATCTCCTGTGGATCTGCCCGAGCGCTTCGGGTCGTGGAGGGGCGTCCACAGCGGTTTGCGAATGTGGGCGATCGACGGCGGGTGGGCCGCCCCTCCAGTAGGTGCCGCACGAACCTCGCCCTGGCCGCCGGCCCTCGCCGCCCGTGAGGCAGCTGATGTTCTCGGCGTCCGCGAGGGTGGTCAGGCGGGATCTCGCCGCCTGACCACCCTCGGTGTCCGAGGGGGTGGAGTGCCGGATCCGGAAGCGGCCCTCGACGCCCCGGCCAGCCGGATGACCGTAAAGCGCAGCCGGGTTGCAGCGGGTCGGACCCGCCCGGCGACAGAGGCCCACACCGGGACCCACCGGGGTGAGTGACCTGTTCGGCTGCTGAAACGGCACTACATCGTCGACGACGGCCCACTGCTGGTGTGGCGGCCCGGCTCAGCAGCGTGGCGGCGACAGCCCGGCCCTGATGCCGGGGAGCGTGCGCCGGCCGCCGCGCCCGCGGGTGAGGGAATCGGCGGTCCGCCCTCGGGCCCGTCCGGCCAGGGCTGTTCGGCGCTGGTCGGGTCTTCAACGCACTCCGGCACGATGCGCGACCGCTGAGCCAGGGCCTGGGTCCTTGCCGGGTAACGTAGGCAGCCCTCCAGCGCCGCCCGCTGGGCATCAGTGACCGACGACGGCGGAATCCTCGGGCCCGGGCCACTCATGCCCACGAACGACAAATCTCCGCCTCAGGTCACTTGCGGCTCATGACGGCTGCCGTTTGCGGCCGGAGCCGCTGCGGATTCCGAAGGTGACCACGACCAGCGCGACGACCAGCATGACCATGACGCCGGTCCGGCTGGCCGCGAAATCACCGACCGCGTCGGAGGTCCTGGACCACAGGCTGCTGCCCGGTGAGGCGGCCGTCTCGCCCAGCCAGATCGATCCGTCCGGGGCGGACGCCGGGTGGTCCTTCGATGCCTTCACGGTCTGCGGCAGTCGTGGGTACAGGCTGTTCATCTGCTCGGCGCTGACGGGGTTGGTGTTCAGCTTGCTGAAGTCGACCCCGCCGAACACCATCGTGGAGGTGACGACGGTGTCGCCCTCTTCGGTGGTCTGCTTGTAGGTGAACTCGCCGCTTTCGATGGAGTGAACGTAGTCGTCGAACACCTGCCGAGGCCGCCAGTCGCCCTGGAGTTTGGCCGGGCCGAGATCTCCTGAGTCGATCAGTTTGTCGAAGGACGTGGGGTGGCCTTCCTGGTGCCGCTTGCGGATCCACTGAGCCACGATGCGGGCCAGGAAGGCGCGGCGCAGCGGCGCGTACTCCGGCGCCGTGTTGACCGCCTCGACGACTTTGGGCACCACCGTCGTCTGTTCCAGCCGCTCGTTGCGGGCGTCGCTCTCGGGATCGGGGTCACACGACTGCGGCAGTCCGGCGATGTGCTCGGCCTTCGCGTTCACCGCAAGGGAGGCCTTGAGGATGTAGAGCGACCCACCCTCCTCGCGTACCTGGACGTCGCCGGGCACGATCCACAGCCTCGATGAATAGCACCCCTTACCCGAGGGGCCGCTCAGCGCCTTCCAGTAGCGTGCGCCGAAGTCGGTTTCGGGGTCCAGGAGCTTGCCCTCCGTGCGCTTCATCTGCAGGTCTGCCTCGAGCAGCGCGCGGCCGGCGTTCGTCTGGCCGAGATCGGCGTCCACGATCCTGCCCGGCTCGTTCGGGTTGAGATTCACCCAGAACTTGGTCGGCTCCAGCACGAGCCAGGCCCTCAGGTCCTCGATGCTGGTGGTGAGCAAGTCGAGGCCGGCGTCGATGTCCTGCTGGAGCCCTGGCGCGGCCGCTTTCGCAGAGAAGGAGTACTGCAGCCCTCCGGAACCAGGGTTGTCAGACAGGTAGCGCATTTCGAGGGTGGAGAAGTCGATGCCGCCGGTGTCCTGCGACGCGAGCGCCTCGGCGAGACCGCCCGAGGAGGATCCGCCCTCCGAGGAACAGGGTGCCTGCCTACGCAGCGCCGCCGCCATCACCACGCCACGGCCGCCGCCCCCCTCGCCGGACCGGCCCGCCACCCCGGTGTCGCAGTCCGGCTTGAGCCCCACGGCCTCCCTGCGTTCCTGCTCCGACTTCCGGCTCATCTCCCGTCGCAGCTTGGGGGCGGCCTTTCCCATGACATTCTGTGAGGCGGCCACGGAAGCCTTGGAGTCAGGGCTTCCGCCCTTGCCGTAATGGGCGATGGCGAGCCTGCGCTGGAAGTCCTGGGTCTGTTTGTCGCATTTGTTGAGGCAGGGACTGTTCTCGCTCGCGAGCCCCACCGACGACTTCGCCAAGATCGATTCGGTCAGTGATTTTGCTGCCGCGTCACTGATCCCCTTGGACATTCGCTGGAGGCTCAGCGGACCGGCGGCCCGGATGCGATCGAGCGGGATCTGCTCGGAATGGGTACCTTGAAACACGTTGCTCGTCGAGACCTCCAGCAGCTTGCCCGCTTGCTTCGCTCCGAGCTCCGCGTAGATCTGCTTGTTGTCTGCGTAATCGACAGACTTCGCCGCGATACTGTACTCACCTTTTATATCGAAGGCGGAATTTGCCGCCCTGAGCGCATTCAGCATGTCATTGTGGAATGCGTCCACCTGAAACCCTGGAAAGGGCTTTTCGCCCTGAAGCCAGGAGAAGTCGAACCACTCGACCGATACGTTCCCGGGGCGGACTCCGAACCTCATCCGAGCCGCGACGAGCCTGCGTCCCATCGGGCTCTGCAGCAGCTGACTGGATGCCGCCTCCAACTGCTGGTCGGTGTCCAGACTCGCGCCCGGCGGCACGAAGAGGTGCACACCGTTTGCGTCGATGAAGGGAGGGGGTGTGGGTGTGGGCGCGGCGAGCGCCCCCGGCACCCCCGAAACGAAGGCGATGAGCGCCGCGCCAGAGAGTGCGGCAAGGCGTCGCCACCGACTATGAGTTGGGATGCGCACCGTGGTCTCCCGCTTGGCTTCGACCCGGATCGGCCGCGGCCGGGGCCATGCCCGCCGCCTGTAGGTAGTCGGTCAGGGCCTGGCCGGGCCCGGCACCCTGGCCAGGGGAGGACGACGCGGCGAGCGCCGCGCCCCGTTTGAACGCCCTGGTGCCGGCGGCGGCCAAGGCGCCAACCGCCAGGAGGGCCACGATGCCGGAGCCGGCGAGCGAAGTGCCGTTGGCGCACGCGCGGCCGCTACCGAGGTGGGGGTGGCTGATACTGAATTTCATCGATGGTTTGTAGTCGAGACTGACCGTGCACGCCGACGCCTGCTGCGGGACGAGGAGCAGCATGAGGCAGGCAACGGGGACCGCTGCCGCGATGAGACGGGCTGCGCGCAAGGTCCGCGCCGCAATGCGACGGCCGGTCATGATGTCACCGCCGCCGAGCGGGCATTCGCCTTCAAGCGCATCACCTTCGCGCGCAATTGCTCACCCTTCTCCCGGCTCGCCCCGCCGGCTGTATCGGCTACGTCGTCCTCGGAGGCCGCCTGTTGTTGCAGTCGCCAGCCGGCCAGGTCCAGCTGCGCGGACTGCAGTCGGAGCAGCGCCAGCGCCGCATTCCGCCCGTGCGACCGCCAGGTGCTCGCCAGCGCCCAGAACCGGAGCGGCGGATTCGTCAGGAATGGCACTTCCCCGGGGGTGATGGCCCCGTCCTCCACCGCCTCGGCCGACACCGCCCCATGCGCCGCCACAGCCCGCGCCCGTCTCCCGGCCACCAGCAGAAGGGCGGCCAGCACGATGAAAGGCGCCTGCGGGAGCAGCCAGAGGAGCGGGGAGATGACCAGCGTGTCGAGTGCCGAGCCGACCTCGATGTGATCACTGACCAGGTGTGAGAGCCACGCCGCCAGGATTTCGGTGGCCACGGCACCCCCGACCGCCGCCGCGAGGGCCGCCCCGGCGATGAGCACGCGCTGTCTGCGCTGCCGCGTCCGGGCTGCGAGGCCGAGCCCGGCCCCGAGCAGCGCGCCCAACGCCACCTGCCCGCCGAGCAGGCCAATCGATTGCCGGATCCAGTACTCGAAGCCGCCTGTCGCCCCGGTGAACGAGCTCATCGCCCCGTACAGACGGATGAACAGGACACTCTCCACGAAGGCGTACCCGAGCCCGACGGAGGCTCCGAGAACGAGACCGGTCACGGTATCGGTGACCCGATGCCGGAACATCAGCAGGATCAGAGCAACGCCTGCCGCGACGAGCAGCGCGTTCACGACGCTCAGGTGCAGGATCAGGAAGTCGATCACGCGGTAGAGGTCCTGGAGGTGCCCGGTGAGGTCGGCATACGAGCCGGGCTCCTTGTACAGGTAGCCGTAAATCGTCGCGAACGCGAGTCCGCTGTAGGCACGCCCCAGTCCGAACACGATGCACGCGCCCCAGCCGAACGCGGTCAGCAGTACCGACAGCGGCAGCCGGGCGAACCGCTGGCCGTGGTGCAGCAGCCACAGGACGAAGGCCGTACTGGGCACACAGGCGAGCGCGGTCAGCGGGTACGTGGTAATGACCGCCAGGCCCATCAAAGCGAACGGCCCCAGCAGGGCCGCCAGGGTCGCCCAGGTGAGAACCACGGCCCGGCGGCCCGCCGGACGAGTGATCATCGCGAACACCTGCAGCAGCGCGCCCACCACGATGCCCGCCATGACGGCCCAGAAGACCATCCGCGGCATGGACAGCAACCGATCGAGCGAGCCGAATGGCCCTTGGTTCATCTGTTGGGAGATCGACTTCGGCAGCTCGTAGAAGATGGACACCGCCGGCTCGTCCGGCAGCACGTGCGGACGGGTGACGTTGAGCGCCAGCTCGACGAGGTACGCCGCGATCACCAGCCGGGCGATCAGCAGCGCCCGCCCCCGCACCAGTGCTTCGTCGCGCACGCGCCTGGGCGCCGCGGCCGGGGTCTTGGCGGTCGGAAGGCTCTCGGTCACCGCGCACCGCCCGGGACGGCGGGTGCACCGGGCAGGCCGGTCGGGAACTGGGAGAGCAGGTCCGACGGCAGGCTCGTGGGAAAGGCCGTCGGAAAGGTGGTCGGAAAGTTCGTCGGGAAGTTCGTCGGGAAGTCAGAGGGGAACCCGGTCGGTAAGCCGCCCGGTAACGACGGGCCGGGCGGGGAGCCGGTCGGGAGCTTCGGAAGTGACGTCATGCCCGGAGGAGTTGGCATCTTGGGCATCTCGGGCTGATTGAGCCCTGCCAGACTGATCACGAGAGACACTCCCAGCAGCACCGTTCCGATGACCGAGCCGATCACCACCAATAACACCTGCGGCCGCGGCACCTCGTCGGCCTGGTCGGCCACGTCAGGCACGTCGGTCACGTGATTCATACGCAAGTCCTTAAGTCGCTCGACGAAGACCCCGGCGGAGGGGCTCTGCGTCGGCGTTCAGACGAACCCATGCAGGTTTGCCGGGCCATGCTGTTAACTGCGTTGCGCAACGCAGGCTATATACGGCATGCGTGGGAGTACAGGTTCCCCCGGACCCCGCAGGAAGTTGGCGTGAACACGTCCCATCTGTCCGAGGAAGTCGGTGTTGAGCTTCAGCCACTCCTGCGGAAGTTCGGCTAACGGCGGGTGGGGCGGCAGGCACGCGGAAGCCTGGGAGTGGGAGTGGGTTGCTGAGGTTGAACTCGTGAGGTCACTGGGTTGCCCAGGCGGGTCTGGTGGTCAGGCCGGTCTCGGCGAGGCAGGGCGACAGGTAGTGGATGGTCAGCCAGTCCTGGGCTGTCGCCCATTCCCGCAGGTAGGCGGCCACGGCCTTGTAGACGTTGAGGTTATCGCAGACGAGCTCGACCGGGCCGCCGATCGGCCGTCGTCCCGGCGCGGCCGGGAGATCAGCCGAGACCGTTGGTTCTGTTGGCGGGGTGGTGCGACCTGCCGGGCGGGCGTTTAGAGCTCAGCTACGCCTACGCAGGCGTACGCGGCCGCCATCCATGCGGGATCAACGTTCTTGACCAGCGCCCAACCACTGGCGAGGGTCAAAGGGTGGCCTGCGCCGACGGCATCTGGCCGTTCTGGGCCTGCTGCGCGCGGTCGACGAGCAGGCGGGCGAAGGTGGTCAGCTTCTTTGTGTCGAGGTCCTTGTAGCCGGTGTTGTACACGACCTGCCCGTAGACGGTACCCACGCGCAAGTAGACGAAGCCCTTGTACAGGTACTCGGAACCGGTGTACTGGCGTGAGGAGTAGGCCATGCTGCTGTCGCCGACCTGTGCCAGAGACATGGTGGCCCGGGATTCGTTGACCGTCCCTCCGGCGTTGTCGACGTAGCGTTGGTAGGCGGCTTTTGCGTTCTCGACCGTGTCGAAGGTCCGGTAGTTGAAGGTGACCTGGGTGTCGCCTGAGGAGTCGACCAATCCCACTCCGCCGGTATACAGCTCTCCCTGGCAGTCGGACGTGCAGGCGTCGCTGATAACAGGTCCTGCTTTCAGGCCCCAGCCGGAGGGCATGGACTGCAGGTCCGGTGCGATGGCCTTCGCCAGCGCGACGTCCCGCACAGCCGCGGCCTTGTTCCGGCTACCGCCCGCACCCGGGTCTACGCCGTCCCCATCCGACCCGGGCGCCGCCGCCCCCACTCCCCATGGCACGCCACTGGCGGGGCTGTTCTCGCTGTCGGCGAGACTGACGACGCCTTTGACGGCGAAGCCCAGAACGAGCACCGCCGCGATAACCAGGGCGGTGATCGTCCCGGGCGTCTTGCGGATCCTCACCGGCCCGATGGCGATCACACCATTCTTCATGTCGCGGCCGACGTGGACATGCTGGTGGACTGATCCGGGCGGCCCGGATGGCATTCCTGCGGTGGTCCGAGCCGCTCCCGAGCGACCCGGCTGATCCGGTCGGCGGCAGCGGTCCCAAGACCGCTGCCGACGCCCGTGGCGATTCCGGTGATCACCGACGTCACCCACGCCGCTAATGCCGCTGCGTCCATTGCTTCCCCCCGCTGCAAAAAATGTTCGACCGGCCGGTAATGCTTCCCCCGCGTCGGCACCGGTACACAGCCCTCCGCGAGCCCCGGCCCCGAGGTCAAGGGGAAACGCGGCGGGTGGGACGGGATCGGCATCTTCCCCGGCGACGGCGTCCACTCCACCGAGTGGGCTCCGCTCAGGAGTGGTCTGCCGAGCAGGGCGTCCTCCACTCCGGCCGGTGGGCTCCACCGCGCCAGGCGCGCATCATCGGCCCGGCCCCGCCTGCTGGTGGCAGACGGGGTCGTGCGCCCGGCCCCGTACGGCGGCAATGGTGGTCGTGTGCGGTTTCTCCCGCGCCGCCCCACCGGCCGGGACGGCCGGTCGTAGTGCAAGGGGGTAAGGGTCGGCGTCGTCGCGTTTCCAGCCGGTTTGGTGGAAGTGCTCCAGAAGGGCGGAGAGGGATGTCGCCTGGTGGATGGCTGATGACCAGTCTTCCGCGGAGACGTCGAGGGTGACCAGAGGGTGTCCTGGCGGAAGTCGTAGGCAAGCAGCTCGCGGCTTCCGTCTCCACCGATGACGACGGCACCGGGGAACCGCCACTCCCAACGAAATGGTCCCGCTAGCTGGTTGGTTCACTCTGAGGCCGCTGTTTCGGGGGTGCCTTCGCCGGGGTATGCGCGGCCTTTGCGCCTGCTGTTCACACCTACACTCGGCGGTGGCCCTCGTATCGGAGCGAGAGTCACCGCTGGTCGAGTTGATGGGAAGACACAGTGCAACGCATCGGGATCATCGGTGTGGGTGAGATCGGACGGGCCCTCGTGGATGGCCTGTGCGACGGCGTCGAGGAGCCGCCGGAGATCTACCTCTCACCACGAGGCGCCCGTACGGCAGCCGAACTGGCCCAGCGGTATCCGAACGATGTGCAGGTGTGCGCCGATAATCAGGACGTGGTGAACCGGTCCGATGTGGTGATCCTCGCCGTCCGCCCCCAGGACCGGGCCGAGGCTCTCGCTGGGCTCCGGGTAGGCGGTGACAAGGTCGTGGTCAGTGTCCTGACCGGCGTCGCCATCGGCGAGCTACGCCGCACGTTGGGCACGGACGCTCCCGTGGTGCGTGCTATCCCGCTCCCCTCCGCGCGCGAGCGCCGCTCCGTCACCGTGACCTGTCCTTCCCACCCGGCCGTGGATGACCTCTTCGGCGGCCTCGGAGGGACCCTCCCCGTCACGGACGAGGCGACCCTCAATACATTCCAGGTACTGACGGGCACGCTGACCACCCATTACCGGTACCTGGCCACGCTCGCCGACTGGGCCGCCAGGCAGGGCATTCCTGCTGAAGGCGCAGACCGCTACCTCCGTGGCCTCTTCCAGGGCGTCGGGCGGGCACTGGGCGACGACACGCGCTCGTTGCGGCAACTCGCGAGCGACCACGAGACGCCGAAGGGACTCAACGAGCGGCTTCGCACTACGTGGTTCGAACCGGCCAACGCTGAAGCACTGACCAAGGCGCTCGACGCGATCCTCGCTGACCTCAAGTAGTCACGCCGACAGGTTCGCGCGCTCTACGACCCGACGGTGGGGTCCAAGACCGGAGCCGTGCTCGGTTCCGCGGCGGGCGATGACCGGCTTCACGCCGAGGTCCCAGACGAGCCGACGGTACTTGTCGTGATCGTGACCGCGGTCTCCGAGTACGCCGTCCGGACGCCGTCGCCGGCGCGGGCGGCCACGCTTGCCGCGCACAGATGGCACGGCTTGAAGCTGTGGGAGGAGCGGGTTGACGTTGTCGTTGCGGTTACCGCCGATCAGGGTGGCGGCGAGAGGGGATGCCGGTGGCTGGCCCGTTCGCAGCATGTGGGCGCGGGTGCGGTGGGCCGCGGCGATGCCCGGTGCACGCATACCTGGTCGAAGGGGCGGTCCTGCCGTATACGTAGGAGGTGGAAGGCACCCCTCGGTGACGTAGGGCCAGGATGGTGGGTGAGCCCGGCGAGAAGGCGTGGCTGGCACAACTCGCCGAACTCCGGTCCTGCCAGTGGGCCACAAGGCACCTGATACCCCGGCAGCACATGGCCAGCCCCCGACGCAAGGGCACGATCAACTGCTTCGGCAATGACCGGACCGGGCAGCCGAGCGGGCGGCACAGAGGGCCGAGATCAACGAAGACCGGGACCGCCGGCAATCGTGTGCCTGTCAAGGAGCGGGCCGGGGTGTGGTGCGGCTCAGGTGGTTTCCGTCGTCCGTCAGCCGGTCGGCCTGGGTGGCCAGCATGCGGCGGACCACGGGCTCGGGCATGCGGATCACCACCGGCTGGGCCAGGGTCATCTCGCGTACCGCCGTGACCGGGTAGGCCTGGGCGGCCCGGGAGGTCACCTGGGCCACCACCCTGACGTCCACCGTGAACTGGACCAGGACCGAATTCATCTTCGGCTTGTGCACCGGCATCGAGCCGGAGGCATTGGCCGTGGCATCGGTCGTACCGCCCGAGCCGCCGGCATTGGCCAGGAGCTGGTTGAGGCGGAAGTCATCGGCGTTGAGCACCCCCGCGCCGAACACCGGACGGGCGGACCTGCTGTGGTCTGCGGAGCTCTGGCCGTCCGTCTGCGTGGGGCGGGGCGCTTCCGGATGGCTCTGGCCGATCGTCTCGAAGGTCATCTTGTCGCCGAGACCCAGCACCCGGCCGCCGCGCAGTCGGGCGTGCAGGGAGGCCCGCAGGTCATGGCCCTCCACTCCGGGGGCGTGCACGGGCGGGAGGTCGGCCCCCGACGAGGTGAGCAGCGGCAGTGCGGCGATCAGCCACTCGGTGGACACCGCTTCGTTCAGGGCGTATGCCGCGGCCTGCCCCATGTCGCCGAACCGGTGGCCGCCGCCCGCCTGCCGGACTGCGGCGTTCACCAACTCCCGTATTTGCGGCGCACCTTGGAACCCGTTGACCTGCGCTTCCAGGGGCAGTGACACGCCCGCGCCCCGCCAGGCGCCCAGCGCGACCCCTCCGCCGTCGCGACTGCCCCGCGCGGCGAGCCGCACATCGGCGGCCGGGAGCCGCACGCGGGACAGCGCGTCCAGGTCCCCGCGCATCACGCGGTGGGTCATCGTCTGGTTCGTCAGCCGGACGAGCTCCAACCGGGTGTTGCCCCTGTACAGTTCGAGGCTGGCCCGGATCGGGAGGTCCATGCGCGCCGACCGCGCGGAGCTGTCCGCGACGGACTTCATGCCGAGCTGGGCGCGGCTCACCGCACCGCTGCGGCGCGAGTTGCCGGAGGCGTAGCCGAGTCCTGCGGCGCCGCCCGCGCTCTTCAGCCGGCCGGAGCCGCCCTCGGGTTTGCCCGACCCGGCGAGGACGCCATCGACTCCGGTCAGGGTGCTCTCGTCGTGGGAGTTCGCCTGCTGTACGACAGCCGAGGTGATGTACTCCATGTCCCGGCCGTCGTTCGCGTCGCCCGTGAACCGGCCGTCGCCCACCCGGTCCACCTTGAACACCGCCCAGTACGGGGTCTTGCGGCCGTCGAACAGCTCGACGGTGACGCCGCCGTCCATGGCGCTGGACAGCAGCCCGGCGGAGCCGTCGCGGTCCAGGACGCGCAGCAGCCGCTGCACGTTGTCGTTGCGGTCGCCCAGCTGCCGCCGGGGCAGCAGTTCGTCGGCGAGGCCCCGGTGCCGGCCCTGGGCGAGGCGGGTGCGCAGCTGCCCGAGCAGCGGGACGAAGTCGGGCAGCCGCTCGATCATGCCGAAGCCGATGGCCCGGTCGCGGCCGAGGCTCGGGGCGGGAGCGGCGGCCGGCGCGGCCGGCGCGGTCGGGGCGGTGGACGGACCGGCGGTGGCCCGCTCGGCGGCCGTCCGTGAGCTCTCCGCCCGGTGGTCGCCCTGCGGGCCGGTGGTGGCGGCCGCCGGGGTCTGCGCAGGGGCCGTGGCTGCGGCGTCCAGCCCCAGTTCGCGACGTATTCGCGCCGGCAGCTGAGCCTGCGTGAGCCACACGCCCGCCGCCGCCGGCAGGGTCCGGACGCCCTTCGCCACGTAGGGGCCGCCGCCGGTGACCTTGACCTCCGCGATCATGTTGACCAGCACGTCGCACTGGACGAGGTACAGCGGGGCCTTCTTGGGAGTGTGGGCGTTGCGTTCGACCGTGCCCGACACGCTGAGGGCTTCGGCGGTGCCCTCGGTCGATGTGTGGAACGTCGTCATGCCCTGTGCGGCGCGCCAGGCGGAGCCCTGTTCGGCCCCGCTGATGCCGAACTGGACCGTGCTGGACGTGCCCTGCCCGGTCTGTCCGGCGGACTGGTGCCCGCCGAGTACGAACGTCTCGGTACCGGGACCCTCGCCCGTGTGCAGGTACCTCGGGTTGGCCAGGGACAGCCGGGTGCCGACGGCGCCCTGCAGGCCGGTGAGGCGCCGCGGGTAGCGGAGGTTCTTCACAACCCAGCCGGAGGACGCTGCCTGCCGCAGGGCGCCCTGGAGCGTCCGCTCGCCGAAGCGTTCGTCGATCGCCTGCCGCGGGGCGAGCCCCTCCGTCGCCAGTGCCGGGTCCTCCCGCAGGCCCTTGTTGCGGGCGGCGGCCCGGGCCAGGAGCTGGAGGGCGAGGGCCCGGATCGGCTCCCCGTCGAGGGTCTCCACCAGCTGCCAGTCCCGCAGCAGCCGTCCCGTGGACGGCTGGGGGGTGAGCGTGGCGAGGTCGCCGATGCCCTCGGCGCTGAAGTCGTGGTCGGGGCCGGGGGGCTGCCGGCGGCGGGCGCCGGCCAGCGCGTCGATCCGGTCCTTGGCCGCCTGGTCCACCGTGAACGCGCTCGGGGTGAGCAGCCGTACGTCCTGGTGGCCGAGGTTCATGTACGCCAGCGTCTCGGATTCCGGCGCCGTCCGGCCGGGCGCGCCCACGGTGAGGCTGCGGGCGAGTTTGCGGGGCCTGGAAGTCATGGTGACCTCCACGTCGAGCTTCAGGGCCGCCGTGAAGGCGCTCGCCGTGTCGGAGCCGTTGGCCACGATGTCCGAGCGGCCGGTGGGGCCCGCCTGGTTGCGGCGGGTGCCACTGCTGTGCCGCTCGTAGCGGGCCGCGCCGGTCAGGACGCCGGGGACCAGCCGGGCCTGGCCGAGCACCAGCCCGCCGATCGAGCGCGAACTGCCGCGTCCGCTCTGCGAGTTCGCCGTAACCCCGGCGTGGCTGCGTACCGACCAGTCCTTGATGTCGCCCTGGTAGGCGGTGTCGCTGAGCGCGCCTTTGACGAGGAGCTGTACGTCGTGGGAGTGCAGGCTGGTCTTCCGGCGCAGCCGCACCCGGAGACCGGTGGACACCAACTGGTCTTTGTTGACGCGGAGGTTGGTCTCGGAGAGGGCGTTCATCAGCTCGCGGTGGTTGCGCCGCTGAGCCTCTGCCTCCTCGCTGGTGGTGTCGGCGGCGGGCGGGGTGGCGCCGAATGCGGGGAGGTACCCGGCCAACCGGGGGTCGGTGGCGAACAGCTGCCGTACCGCGCGCAGCATGGGTGCGGTGTCGAGCCGGCTGAGGGCGACGCTGGATCCCCGGCCGTCGAAGGGCAGGTGGCGTTCGACGTCGACCTCGTCGCCGTTCTCGTCGGTCCTGGTCGGCTTCTTGATGAAGGGGCCCGCCTGCATTCCTTGGGGCAGTGGAAGTCCGAAGGCCTGGGCCTCGTCGGCGCGCAGGCTGATCCACACGTTCATGGAGTGCGTGGCCACCCGGGTTCCCGGGCGCAGGACCATCTCCGGCGAACGGGTGCCCGTGCCCCGCGCGGTGAGCGTCACCGTGCCGAAGTAGAGCGCCTTCTCGCCGCGGACCTCGGCGCCCTGGCGGCTGGAGACGCTCTGTTCGGTCACCGTGAAGCGGGCCTTGCGGACGGCCGCCACCGGCATGACGGTGCCGCGGACGACGGCGGCGTTGCCCGCCGCCCCCACGCCGATCGCCGGTCCCGCTCCTGCCTGGACGGCCCTGCCCTTGGCGGCGCTTTCGGTGACCGAGGTCTGGGACTGCTGGTGGGTGCGCAGCTGGGTCTTGCCGGTGCTCCAGGCCGGGGAGAGGCGGGTGATCGCGGCCTGCAGGTGGTAACTGCTTACCGTGGTGCCGTCCTTGGCGAGGAGGTCTTCGCCGACCGTACCGTCGCGCAGCAGCCGGGGCAGGTCCTCCAGGACGGTCGCCGTGGAGGTGGCCCCCTGAAGCCGGGCCCGTCCGGGCGCGCCGGGCGCGGTGACGTCGGGGTGCAGGACGGAGGCGACGGCGTCGAAGAGGCCGCCACCGCCCTGGTGCGGGGCGCCCCGTTCGGTCACGGCGAGTGGGGCCAGGGAGTCCGCGAGGGAGACGTCGCGGGCGGTGGCCGGGGCCAGCACCTGGGACAGGGCGGGCCGGTCGGTGCCGACCGGGACGAGGTGCTCGGTGGGTACCCGCTGGGTGAGCGTGCCGGGGCCTCGGAGAGTCCGCTCGCCGCCGGCTCCGTGCTTCTTGATCCGTACCTCGTAGCGCACCTTGCGCGGTACCTCGACCGTGCCCTTGTCGCTGCGCAGGACGCGCGGTTCGGCCACGCTGCGCTGGCTGCGGGTCTCGCGGGAGGACTGCCAGGGCTGGAGGCTCGCGGTGCCGGCGGCGCCGACCCAAACCGCCGGCGCGACGGGCGCGAGCCCGAAGAGCAGGCCTCCGACGCCCTTGCCCGACGATCCGCCGGCCGTACCGCTCGCGGTGGCGGCGGTGTTGTGGTGGACGTCGAGTTTGGTGTCCTTGCCCTCGGGGTCCTCCAGTGCGGCCTGCGGCAGTCCGGCGGCGGTGACCGGCGGGGCGCCGGCCGGGAGGTCGGGCACGAAGACCGGCGGCATGTCGTCGGTCGCCCGGCCGATGCGGACGGTGACGTCGTACCACTCCTTGTCCGTGCCGCCCCGCACGGTGAAGGCGCGGCCGGCCCCGAAGAAGGTCTCGGGCCGCCCGGCAAGTTCGCCGCCGATGTCGGCGACGGCGCCGTCGGCGCGCCCGACCACCGCGGCGATCGCGCGCGGCACGAAGGCGTCCCCGGTCAGCGCGTACGAGGAGGACAGCCCGCCGGCCTCCAGCTGCATCAGGTAGGACGGCAGCTCCAGCCCCGCTTCGGTGCGCTCCTCGATCTGGGCCAGGGAGCCGCCGGGCAGCTGCCGGGCGGTGGCTCGGGCCCGGCCCAGTGCTCGCGCCGTGGCCGCGTTCCCCGCGGTCTGCTGGAAGCCGAGCAGGGCGTGGTGAGGGGCGCCGAGGGCAGGGGCGGGTGGCTGCCTGGTGGGGCGGGGCACCTGGGGGGCCTGCTGAGAGTCGCCGGTCCGGCCGCTGCCCGGCTGTCGCTGAGTCCGCACGGCATCACGGTATCCATGGGCGGGGAGAATGCTACCGATTCCCCAACTTAGTTGTATTTATTGGTAGTTGCTTACCCATCGGGTCGGCTCCGGTACACCGCCCGGTCATCTACGAGACCCATCCGCTCTTTGACGGGCCGAAGAACTCGATCTCGGCGATGGAGACCTGCTTGTCGGCGGCCGCGCCGTAGGCCGAGCGCAGGACGAAGCGCACGGCGGTGACCTCGCCGAGCCGGAAGGCACGGCGCTGGCCCCCGGCGCCCTGGTCGAGGGTGAGGATGCGGGTCGCCGTCTTGCCGTCGGCCGTGGTGATCACGGCCTCGACACGGTGTGGGAGAGCCGACTGCGCGAGCTTGTCGGCGCGGCTGGAGACGCCGGGGGTGATGATGACGTCCAGCAGCCGGGTGGGCTTCTCGAAGCGGGCTTCGACCCACTCCCCCGTGCCGGCCTGGCTGATCCCTGGACCCCACCAGGTGTTGTTCAGCTTGTCGAAGAGGAGCCGGGGCTCGTGCCCCTCGTAGGACCGTGAGGCCGCGACGGTGTCCGGGGCGACCGGGGTGCGCTTGGCGAAGTGGTCGCGCACGGCGCTGACGGCGGTGTCGGCGTAGACGACGGCGGTGATGAGCAGGGCCAGTACGCAGGCCCACAGCACCCAGGTCACCAGGTATCCGAAGCCGCGCCGCAGTCGCGGCCGGTCACCGGCCCACGGCGCCTCCCGGTTGCGGAAGTCCAGTACGCGGCGCCACCAGGGGCGGCGGCGGCCGGGTGCGGCGGGGCCGTCGGCCAGTGGCATGGCGCACAGGACGCAGAAGTGCCGGTCCGGCCGGTTGGACGTGGCGCACCAGGGGCAGGGCGTGCCGCCCTCGGTGCCCGGCTCCCGTCCGGGGGTGCGGACCTGCGGGCGGTCCGCGACGGGGCGGCCCGGCAGTACGGGTGCCACGGAGGGCGTCTCCGCCGCCTGCCGGGGGCCGGGATCGGCGACCGGCACGAGGAGGGATCTCGCCCGTGCGGTGGCGTCTTCCGGGGCGGGGACGGCTGCCGCGGTGAGCGTGGACGGGGGGCCGGCGGGGGCGTCGGCGGCGCTGGGACCGGGCTCGGCAGGGTCCGGACCCGCCGATTGCGGACCGGTCGGGTCCGGACCGGTCGGGTCCGGACCTGTCGCGTCCGGACCGGTCCGTCCCGACTCACGGCCGCCGCCCTGCGGGGCGGAACCGGCTCCGGAACCGGCTGCGGGCACGGCCGAGTTCGCGCCGCCGGAGTCGCGCTGGGCCCCGGAGCCCGGGCCGGGAAGCGCGCGAGCGCCGTCCCCTTCCCGGGAGGTGCCATGCGGACCCGGCCGGGCACCGCCCGGGCCGACGGGGCCCGCTCCACCGTCAGCGCCGCCGCCTGCGGGCGTGGTGCCCGGCGGGGTCTCGCCCGGCCGGGGGCCGGGCTGCCCGGCTGCGCTCCCGGCGGAGTCCGCACCGGTCGAGACGGCGCCCGGCCGGGAAGCGGGCTGCGAGGCGGCGGCCGCCCCGGCTCCCGCCCTGGACGAGGCCGCGCCCGCCCGGGAATCGCCGGTACGGGAAGCAGGCTGCGGCCCTGCGGCGGACGCCGGGCGCGCCGGGGTGGCGGCGGCCCGGGGGGCGGGCGTCCCCGGCGGCGACGCCGCGTCCGCGGCGCGCGTACCGGGCCGGCCGTCCTGCCCGGGGGCGGCCGCGCGGTCGGCCCAGCCGAGCACCGCACCGCAGAATTCGCAGAAGGACTGGCCGGGTTCCGCGCGGGTGCCGCACTCGGCGCAGCACTCGCCGCCGTCGCTGCGGGTACCGGTGGCGCGGGTCTGGCTGGTCATCTCTCGGGCTTCCCTTCCATGGCGGTCACCTGGACCGTGTACGGCATGTGCGCGGGCCGGGCCGCCGCCACGAGGCTGTCGAGCCGGTGTTCGTCCGCGGCGGTCGGAGCGGGCAGCCGCAGCGTGACGTGCAGCCGCGGGCGGCGTTCGCCGGGGACCGGGCCCAGCGGCCGGGCGCTCCATTCGGCGCCTCCGCTCTCGCTGATCTCCGGCTCCACGCCGAAGGCGAGCCGGACCGCCTCCGCGAGGCCGCTGCGGGTGCCTCGTACCCGGTGCAGGTGCGCGGCGGCGGAGACGGCGGCTCGCAGCCGGTCCTCGGCTTCGGTGCCCTCGGTCTCGGCTCCGACCCAGCCGCCGAGCCAGCGGGTGAAGTCGACCGGGGCCAGGGCCGGGGTGAAGTAGGAGTCCAGGCAGTCCAGGACGTTCAGGATCGGCGCGAGGACCTCGTCCAGTCCGGCGACGAAGTGCTGGGCCAGTTCGTCCTCGGCGAAGACGGCGGGCAGCATCGCGCCGAGGGGCGCGGACGACCTCAGCCCGTCGACGGAGCCTCTCCCGCTCATGCATCGTCCCCGATCACGCGGACCCGGTGGTCGAAGGAGAACACCAGCGCCGGTGCTTCGAGGTCGATGCGTTCGGTGGCCTCGCCGCGTTTGCTGGTGAGCGGGTCCGCCGGGTGCAGCAGGACCTCGTCGACCAGCTCCACGCCGGGCACCCGCTGGAGCACCGCGAAGATCTCGCCCGCCTGGACCCGGCGGCCGAACGGCCACCCCGTGCCGTCGGCGCCGCCGGTCAGCGGGTCGAGGTGGCGGTAGAGGGCGTCGTGGGCCTGGCGGCGTACCCGGTCGGCGTCCACGCCGCGGAAGGCGTGCAGGGTGGCGACCACGGTCACACCCTGGTAAAAGGGCGGGCCCACCGCCAGGCGCGTTCCGATCAGCCTGCGTTCGTCGAGGTGGCGGGTGATCCGCCGCAACAGGGCGTCGCCGGGGACCAGTTGCTCGAACCGCAGGCGTCCGCCCGGATCGGGGACCGCTTGCGGGACCACCAACACCCGTACGGCGTACGCTCCGTGCTCGCTCTCCTCGCCCTCCAGGCAGGCGATCCGGGCCGCCTCGGGGGCGGCCCGGCGCGCGAGTTCCTCGTAGTCGCGCAGGGTCACCGCACGCTCCTGGGCCCGCAGGGTGATCGGCGCCCGCACCTTCGCCTCGTCCACCGTCTCGCCGTCGACCCCGCCGCGCGCCGCCTCCCGGTTGACGACCTCGGAGACGTACGGGACGGATTCGCGCAGCACGCGTATCGCGCCGCGGGCGACGTTCCCGACCCGGCCGCCGCCGATGCGGTAGCGGCTCGCTCGGATGAACGCGCCCTGCGGGGGTACCGCCCCGTACTGGCGCAGGGTCCCGTCCGGCTCCCGCACCGCCGGGCCGAAGGAGATCTCCCCGGTGGCG
The DNA here is from genome assembly GCF_040301925.1 of Streptomyces sp. NPDC000075. Lineage (NCBI taxonomy): Bacteria > Bacillati > Actinomycetota > Actinomycetes > Kitasatosporales > Streptomycetaceae > Streptomyces > Streptomyces sp. NPDC000075. The sequence goes on along the minus strand of NZ_JBEPFL010000025.1, from coordinate 37,909 downwards.
GCGTCGAGCACGACGTGCCGTTCGTGGGGGCCGGAGGCGGCGAAGTGGGGTACGACGGCCCAGTCCCGCCAGCCGTCCTCCTCGGCGGTCTGCAGCAGCACCGCCGGGTCGTCACCCACCACGGGCGCGTGGGCCAGGCGCAGCCGCTGGCCCGGCAGGCCGGTGGACTCGCCGAGGACCTCGTCGTACACGGTCTCGGCGTGCACGACGCCCGTGGTGCCGCCGATGGTGAAGGCCTCGGCGGACCGCACCGTCGGCGAGGTGGTGTAGAAGGGCTGGCCGGGCAGCGGGTCCGCGACCCGGCAGCGCAGCCAGCCGGCCTGCCTGCCGCCCGTGCGGGAGAGCACGTGCCCGCCGGGTACGTGCAGTACGGCCTCGCCGGGCCGGTTGAGTCCGCCCGTGCCGTCCTGGTCGACCTCGCACGCGGCCCAGCCGTCCTCGGTCCACGCCTCCCACACCAGGGGCGGCTGACGTGGGTCCACACCGACGCCGTCGACCCGGCTGTCCAGGCCCAGCACCACCGCGCAGTGCGGGACGGCGGCGCTCAGCCCGAGCAGCATGCAGTCGCCGGGCCGCGGGGCCTCGGTGAAGCACATCACATCCTTGCCCTCGGCGAGGTCGGCGGTCACCTCGGCGACGGGTCCGCCATGGCGCTGCACCATGAGGTGCAGCAATCGACTCGGTACGACGGCCAGTTCGCGCTCGGTGGCGAAGACGACCGCTTCCTCGCCCTCCGTGCGGGAGGTGGCGACCTCGGTGCCCACGGGCAGCAGCACCGGCTCCTCCTGCGGAGCGGAGAGCCAGAACGTGACGTCGGTACGGGCCGCCGACGGCGGGAACAGCGTGATACCGACGAGGTCGAGGAAGGCCAGGTGGTTCTTCTCCGGCACCCGGTTCAGCCGGTAGACGATCTGGTCGGCCATGTGCGCGACCGTCTCCACGAGAGTGACGCCGGGGTCGGAGACGTTGTGGTCGGTCCACTCGGGGGCGCGCTGCTGGATGTAGCGCTTGGCGTCGTCGACGAACTGCTGGAAGCGACGGTCGTCGAGGTGGGGTGAGGGCAGGGCCATCAGCGTGTACTTTCCGGGGTGGTGTCCGAGTCGCCCTCGCCGGGCTCGTCGTGGGACGGGATGACGTAGAAGGGGAAGACGAGGCTGCGCGGGTTGTTGGTGCCGCGGATCGCGTAGCGGACGTCGATGAAGAGCACGCCCTGTTCCGTGCCCGCGGTCACCTCGACCTCGGTCACCTCGATCCGGGGCTCCCAGCGGTCGAGGCTGACGTGCACCTCGTGCTGAATGCGGCCCGCGGTGGCCTCGTTGACCGGCGCGAACACCAGGTCGTGGATGGCGCAGCCGAACTCGGGCCGCATCGGCCGCTCTCCCGGCGCCGTGGCCAGCACCAGCCGGATGGCCTCCTCTATCTCCCGCTCCCCACTGACCAGCGCGATGCCTCCGGTCGGCCCGATGCGCAGGGGGAACGCCCAGCCGGACCCGACGAACTGTTCGGCCATCAGCAGACCACCCGCCCTCTCCTCGTCCTACTTCCGGTGAACCTCGATGACTGACCGGCCATCACGGGATGGGGTAGGGCTTGCTGTTGACCAGCACCGCGCCCTGGAGCATGAGCGAGGCGGCCCGGATGCCCACGTTCGCGGCGGCGCTGACCTGGATGGTCCCGGCCGCGTTGATCGTCGCCGCGCCCGCCGCGGAGAGACTGAGGGCGCCCAGCGCGTTGACGTTGACCGCGCCGCCGAGCGACCTGAGGTTGACCGGTCCGCTGCCCTGTATGTTGAGCGGCCCTCCGCTCTTGATGGTCAGCATCCGGCGTGCGCTCAGCGTCAGGTCCGTCCCCGCCTCCACCGACACCGACGTGCCGCCCGAGATGGTGACGGACCCCTTGCTGTCCACCGTGATCTCGGTCCTGGTGCGGTCGAGGTTGATGGTGAGCCGGTCGTTGCCGGAGGCGATGCGCACGCCCTGTTTGCGGGCGCCCGTGGTCTGGCTGAGCAGGTCCACCCGGTTGCCGTCCCGGTCGGACAGGGTGTGCCGGATCGCCTTCTTCCGCAGCCCGTCGTGCAGCGGCACGTCCTTGACCGGCGTCGGCAGGTCACGGCCGTTGTAGAGGCCGCCGATCACGAACGGATGGTCCAGGGCCCCGCGGTCGAAGGCCACCAGCACCTCGTCGTCGACGTCCAGCGGGAAGATCCCGCCGCCGGCCTTCCCGCCCAGCTGGACCGTACGGGTCCAGTCGCTGACGTAGATGTCGTCCAGCCACGGGAACCGCAGCTTCACCCGGCCCTGTTTCAGCGGGTCCTGCACGTCGGTGACCAGGGCGTTGGCCACGCTCGGCAGTCTGGGCGCGACCGCGGACCCGCCGCCGGAGGCGAGGCCGTACAGGGAGCGCCACTGCCGGCCGCTGACGGTGATCCAGGTCTGGTAGTGGCTGTCGTCGCCGAAGACGTGCCGTACGGAAGTGACCGTGTACTTGCCCTCGAACGGCGTGCCCACGTCCCGGAGCGTGACCGGCACCCCGGGGCGCAGTTTCGGATTGCCGCGCACCGTGACCTCCAGTTCGGCGAAGGAGGAGGTGATGTCGTCGGCGAGCGAGTCGGCGGCGAACCTGACCTCGGACTGGCGGTCGTACGGGGTCCCGGTCTCCACCAGCTTCCCGGCCTTGAACGCCGAGGCCGCCTGCCCGGGGGTGGTGCCGATGGAGACGGCCCGGGTGGTGGTCGCCGGCGCCGTCGCGGTGAGCGTCCGCTTCGCGGTGACGTCCCAGCCGCGCGACTCGGCCCTGCCGATCTGGTCGGCGGAGGTGACCGCGGCCCGGCAACGCAGCACGTCCTGGCCGGCGTGCAGCACGAACGGGCTCTTGTCGCCGTCGGTGCTCACCGGCGGCGCGCCGGCCGCCGGGACCGGCCGGACGAACTGGAACATGCCGTTGGCGTCCAGTGACATCACCATCCCGTTCTCGTCGGCGAGCCGGGAGAGGAAGTCCCAGTCGGTGACGTTCGACTGGGAGATGAACTCGTAGACGGTCTTGGTGGCCTGGACCTTGCCGAGGGGGACGCCGCTCTGCCGGGCCAGCCTGCGGGCGATGTCGGCGGCGGTCTGGTTGCGGTACGCGGCGACCCTGCGCTGCCGCATCAGCCGGTGCCCCAGGTCGTATCCGCGGATCACGGTGAAGGTGCCGGTGCCGTCGTAGTCGGTTTCCATACCGGTCACCTCGCCGGTCAGCAGGGGCGACGCCGCGCCCTGGCCGGCCGCGACGGGCGCGATCACCACCTTGGTGCCGAACCGGACCTTCAGCTCGCCGAGCAGCAGCCCGTGCGGGTCGCGGAAGGTGAGCCGGAACGCGCCGGGCACCCCGGCGCCCAGATCGACCCAGGCGGCGACGAGGTCGTCGGCGATGTGATCCGGGAGCTTTCCGCCGCCGATCGAGACGTGCACGACGTTGGAGAAGGACGCCTGGGTCATCAGCGGCCACCCACTTCCTCGGCCGCCGGAAGCACCACGTGCGTGCCGGTGGGCAGCCGGGACGGGTCGTCGATGCCGTTGGCCTCGGCGATCGCCCGCCACACGGTCGCGTCGCCGTACTCCCGCCAGGCCAGCGACTGGAGGGTGTCGCCCGCGACGACCTGGTGCACGCGCTGCGCGGTGAGCGCGCCGGAGGTCGGGTTCTGTCCCTTGGTCTTGCCGGGGATCTCGTGCAGCCGCACCTGGCAGGTGGCCCGGATGGGCACGCCCGTCGTGCTGAACAGCGAGTACGCCGCCTCCACGGAGGAGACGTACGCAGTGAAGCGCGCGGTCGAGAAGGATCCCCACTGGAAGACGACCCAGGGAGTGGACGGCTGCTTGGCCGCGATGGACTTGGAGGTCACCTCGCAGCAGGAGAAGAGGGATTCCACCTTCTTCATCACCGAGTTGGCGCCCGGCTCCGCGGAGGAGTCCAGGAAGATCTCGACGGTCATCTCACGGGGCTCGGGCCCCATGAACTCGGGAACGGCACCGTCGCGCACCGCGGCCGTCGGAGTGGCCTTCCACTGCGCGCGCCGGCTGAGCGCGAGCTGGGACGGATTGAACTCGAAGGTGAAGTTCCCGATCAGCGCGCCGGGTGTGGTGCTCTGGCCGACCGGCGGCTCGTGAATGGCCAACGAGGCGCGCACCAGACTCTTGCCGGCACCGCCGCCCTTGCCGCCGGAGCCACCGCCCGCTTTTCCGCTCTTGCCTGCCATGTGACGTCCGTCCCCTCAGTCCGTGAACCCGTGGTGCGTGATCTCCAGTACCTCCGTCGCCACGGCCGGGTTGGCCGGGTCGAGGGAGGGGCCCTGCCAGCTGACGGGCAGCACGTCGATCAGCCCCCAGCGGGCCACTTCGGAGCCGTTCGCGCGCAGCGCCGCGATCTGAGCCGTAGGCCGGGTGACGCCCGTGGTCACGGAGGAGATCCAGGCCGCGACCTTGGCGGTGTCGGGGGTCAGGGGCCGGGTCAGGCGGATGGTGGAGAAGGTCACACGCGACGGGAGCTGCCACACGAATCCGTTGTTGCCGCCCTCGTGGCGCTGCTCGATCTCCACCGTGGAGGAGAGCCCCTCGCACCCGTTGAAGGTGCCGAGGCTCTCGCCGTCGATGGTGAGGGTGAAGAAGATCGTGGAGCCCGGGTCGGTATCGCGGGGCATCGGGTGGGCCTTTCTGGTGCATACGTGCGGTGCACGGGTGGGGTCAGTTGCGCGGGTCGCGGAGCTTCCCGACGCGCTCCCGGTCGAGCCGGAGTTCGGTACGGAGCTGCCGGGTGATCCGTCCGATGAGGCGGTGCGCCAGTTCGTCCAGCTGGAACTCGGTCAGGGAACGGGGGTTGAAGGTGCCGTCCGCCGGGGCCGGCGGGCGGGGACGGTTGTGGGCCGGGTGCGCCGTGTTTTCCGTATGTGCCGTGCGTGGCGTGGGTTCGGCGCGCTGGATGATGCGGGGCGCCGGCGCCGGTGCCGGTGTGGGTGCGGGTGCGGGTGCGGGAAGGACGGGGGGCAGGTGCGGGATCGCCGGAACACGCTGCACCGCGAGGGCGGTCGCCGCCGTCATCGCCGTCGGGCGGGCGATGGGCAGCGGGGAGCGCTGTACTGAGCCGGGGACCGGCCCGCCGACCTCCCTGTCCGTCGCGGCGCGCGGCGGCGCGGGAGGACCCCCGGCAAGCGTGACCGGGGTGCCGGATACCGCCTGGGGCCGGACGATGCCAGGCGGCGGCGCCGGGGTGACGCCGCTGCCGGACGACCGCTTCGACGGGATCGATCGCTTCGGGTCGGTGAGGCGCTGGACGGCGAGCCGCCGCGCGGGCGGCAGGGAGCCTCCCCCGGGGTTCCCCGCCGGGCGCCCACCGCCGACCGGCCGGAGTTCCGGCCGAGTCGGCCGGGCTCCCGGTATCGCGGGAGGAGGGGTCGCTGCGCGAGGTACCGTCGGGGTGCCCCCGGCCGTCATGCGCTGAACGGCGGGAGTGGCGGCGGTCGCCGTCCCACCGCCTGGCACCGGAGCGGCCCCTGCCGCCCGCCCACGGCGCAGCGGTACGGCCGCCCGCGCCTGCACGGGACGCGGGGAGACGGGCGGCGTCACGGATGATACGGCCGAGGTCAGCGCGCGGGCGGGAGCGAGCGCCCGCCGGGCGGGCTCGGGTGCGGTGTCTCCGACCGTGCGCGCACCCGTGCTCCTCACCTCGCCGTCAGCGGGGGCCTGCCGGACCGTGGGAGGTACGGTGGCGCGCTGGACGGCCTGACCCGCCGGCGTTTGCCGCGGCCCCGGGGCCTGCGGGAGAGCCGGTGTGCGGGGTCCGGCCCCGCTCCCGACCGGGTTCTGTGAGGTCGCCTTCGATGAGCTCACGGCTCGTTGGACGGCGGCGGCTCCGCCCGTGAGCGGTCTGACGTCGGCGGGCGGCACCGTCAGGGGCTCGCCCAGCAGCGGCCGCGCCGCGTCGGCCGTACGCCGTTGCACGGGGGCCACCGGACGGGCCGCCGGCGTGTTCCGGGGTACGGATGCACCGGCCGACAGGGCGGGCCCCAGGGACACGGCAGGGGGCGCAGCCGGGGCCTGAGCCGGACCGGTGGATATCGGCGCGCCGAGTCCCGCCTTGCGCCGCCCGTCGGCAGTGCTCCGCTGAGCCGGGTCCACCGGACCGGCCGAGGGCGTGGTTCGCGGCGGGGATGCCTCACGATGGGGCTCCCGGCCCGGCCGAAGGGTCGGCTTGGACATCGGTCCCCCGGGAGCCGAAGCAGTGACCGGGCCGGTGGACAGCGGCAGCCCCGGAACGGACCGTCCCGCACCGTGGGCGGTGCTCCGCTGGATGGGAGCCACCGGACCGAAAGCCGGCCGCCCCGGTGTCGACCCCGCCGGGGCCGTGCCCGGGCCGGTGGGCAGCGGCAAGCCCGGAGCGGGCGCCTGCACCCCGTCGGCGGCGCTGCGCTGAACCGGGGCCGCACCGGCCGACGGCGCAGTCCCGGACCGGGACCCGTCACCCGAGGTCCCCCGGCCCAAACCCGAAGTCGGCTGCCTGCGCGTGGATGCCGTCGGGCCCGGAGCCGGGCCGGTGGACGGCGACAGGCTCGGAGCGGGCGCCTGCGCCCCGTCGGCGGCGCTGCGCTGAACCGGGGCCGCACCAGCCGACGGCGCAGTCCCGGAACGGGACCCGTCACCGGAGGTCTCCCGGCCCGGACCCGAAGTCGGCTGCCTGCGCGTGGATGCCGTCGGTCCCGGAGCCGGGCCGGTGGACAGCGGCAGGCTCGGGGCAGGACGTCCAGGCGCGTCGGCAGTGCTCCGCTGCACCGGAGAGGCCGTACCGGCGGACGGCGCGGTCCGTGGTGGGAACGCGTCGACGGCACGCACCGGGCGAAGCCCACCGGACGGCTTTGTGCGCGGTCCGGAGGCCGGCCCGGGTGTCGGGGCTGCGGACTCGGCCGGTCCCGCTCGCCGCGCGCCGTCGACGGCACTGCGCTGAACGGGGGTGGACGGGCCTGCCGACGACGGGATCGTGGACACGGGTACGTGACCCGCCGGGGCGCCATCCGGAACCGGTCGCCGCACGGCGTCGGCACCACGCGCCTGAACCGGGCGCGGGTCACCGGCCGATGAGGTGTTCGGGAGCGGGGACGCACCTGCGGCCGGAGGCGCAACCGGATCAGACCGCCGCACTCCCGTCGTCGTACTCCGTTGAACCGGCGCTACTTCAGCTGCTGTTGAGGCCGCTCGCGGCACGGGTCCGTCGACACCCCGCCGCTGGACCGGAGCCGGCCGGCCGGCCGAGGACGCGATGGGGAGTGCGGGCCCGTCGACGTCCGCCGGACGCGCCGGAGCCGGGCGCGGCCCGTCGGCCGGCCTCCGGCCCGGAACGGGGACAGCGGCCCCGGGTGCCGACGGGGTGTGGCGTGCGCTGTCGAGAGTGCTCCGCTGGACGGGCGGAGCCTGACCGTCCGATGCCGCCGTCGGGGATGGGGGCACGGCGGTCTGATTCCGAGCCGGGGTGGGAGCCGCGGCGGGAATGGGAGCAGGGGTGGGGCGCAGGCTGCCGGAGGGCTCCGGGGCAGGGGCCGGCGCCGGGCCAGGAGCCGCCACCGAAGCAGGGGCCGGCGCCGAGGCAGGGGCCGGCGCGCGGGCCGGGCCCGGGGCCGGCGCCGGAGCAGCGGCCGGCACGGGGGCCGGCCCCGGGGCGCGCGAAGGCTCCGGCCCCGGAGACCGGGTGGGGGAACCCAGGTCTCCGGAGGCCGCGGGCGTCGCCCGCCGCGCCACCGGCAGCGACCGCCGCTGCACCGCGGGGGTACGGCGCGACGTGGTCAGCGGTGTCGCGCGGGCGGGCGACGGCGTCCTGACGGGGGTCACCGCGACGCCGGCCGGAGGGGAGGCCGCGGGCGGAAGCACCGCCCGCCGCACCGGCGGGGTGTCGGCGTCGAGGGCCCCGTCGCCCAGGGCCGTGTGCGAGGCCACGGGCAGCGTGAACGCCGGCAGCTCAAGCCCCGCTCCAGGCGTCGCCGACTCCGTGAGCACGCCCTTCAGCAGGCCGCCCGGCGCGCCGCCGGACACGGCGTGGGACATGGTCCCGCGGAAGGACGGGTCCTGCCAGGTACTCAGGCGGCCGCCGAAACCCGCGTCCGCGACCGGCCCGCCCGCGCCGGCGGTCACCCGCTGAATCGGCGGCAGCGCGGACCAACCAGGGCCCCGGACCGGCCCATGGCCCGGCTCGGCACCCGGTACGGAGCCCGGCTCGGGGGCAGCGGGCCGCTGCCCCCGGCCGCTCGTCAGGCCGCCCATCAGCCGACCGAGGAGTCCCATGCCGTCACCCCTCCACGGAGGCGCGGGTGACGAACCCGGCGATCTGCTCGGTGAACCCGCGCCGGTCGCGGTGTTCGAGGTCCAGGATGTCCTCCAGAGTCCAGTGGAAGTGGTAGGCGATGTACGCGATCTCCTCGTGCAGGCGGTCGGTCGCGTACGTCACGATTCCCCCAGGCGGCTCCCGCCGAGTTCGACCTCGAACGGCTCCTCGCAATGCGGGCAGGTCACACCCGCCCGGGTGTGGCCCTCGGCGTTGACCTGCCGGTAGAAGTCCTGGAGGAAGGCGAGGTCCGAGGCGAACATGTTCTCCACCACCCCGTCGTGCACCAGCGGCAGCGTGCCCAGGCGGGTGATCACCCGGCCGAGGAGCACCACCGACAGATAGGCCGGGTTCTCCTGGACCCGCATGTCCCGCAGCGGGATCAGCTCGTCGCGGGCGGTCGCGAGCCGCATGGTCCCGTCCCGGTGCACGGTTCCGGCTTCGTCGACGTAGCCGCGCGGCAGTTCGAAGGAGAACTCCGTGACCAGCGGCCGGGCCGCCGGGGCCGAGGCCGGGGCACCGGTCTGCGCCGGGGCCGGAGCCTCCGGTGCGTCGGCGCCCGTGACCGCCGCGCCCGCCCTGGGAGCCGTACGCCGCATTATTCGATGACCAGTTCTTCGAACGTGATGGTCACGGTCTCGGTGAGCGCGGCCGCCTCACCGGCCTTCACCGTGCTGGTGTCGATCTTGCTGCACCATGCGTTGCGCATGTTGTACCGCTTGACCGGGTTGTCCTGGTAGTCCATCACCATGATGGTGGCGTTCTTGCGGGCCGAGCCCATGTTCCCGGCGACCGACTCGCTGATCCACTGGTTGAAGGAGGCGGAGTGTGTCATACCGCGGACGACGGTGCACGTGCCGGCCTTCTTCACGCCCGGCAGCTTCTTCGTCACCGCCTTGCCCTGCGAGGAGACCTGCTGGTACTCGATGACGTCCTGTTCGAGGCTGAGGCCGCTGACCTCGGCGAGGTACTCGACCATCACGCCGTCGATCTGGAGGCCGAAATTATGTGAGGTGAGGGCGTCACCGGGCTGGAGACTCATCTGTGCTGCGTCCTTCCAAGAGGTACGTGAGGTCGTGGCCGCTCACTGAGGAGCGGGAAGCGAAAAAAAGGGGGGCTACTCCTCCAGCTCCCCGCTGCCGCTGGAGAACTGGGCCAGCCGGAAGATCACGAACTCGGCCGGCTTGACCGGCGCGATGCCGATCTCGCAGATGACCCGGCCGAGGTCGACCGACTCCGGCGGATTGGTCTCCTCGTCGCACTTGACGTAGTACGCCTCTTCGGGCCGGGAGCCGAACAGGGCGCCGTTGCGCCACTCGTTGACGAGGAAGGCGGAGACGTTGCGCCGGATGCGGGCCCACAGGTGGTGGTCGTTCGGCTCGAACACCACCCACTGGGTGCCGATCAGGATCGACTCCTCCAGGTAGTTGAAGTAGCGGCGCACGTTCAGGTAGCGCCAGGCCGGGTCGGAGGACAGGGTGCGGGCGCCCCAGACGCGGATGCCGCGGCCCGGGAAGGCGCGGATGCAGTTGACGCCGATCGGGTTGAGCAGGTCCTGCTCACCGCGGGTGATCTGGATCTCCAGGTCCACGGCGCCGCGCACGACCTCGTTCGCGGGGGCCTTGTGCACGCCGCGCTCGGAGTCGTTGCGGGCCCAGATGCCGGCGATGTGACCGCTCGGCGGGATCATCCGGGACTGGCCGGTGGCCGGGTCGAACGACTTGATCCAGGGGTAGTACAGGGCCGCGTACTTGGAGTCGTAGCCCGCGGTGTCCTGCCGCCAGACGCGGATCTGACGGGCATTCATGCCGGGCGGCGGGTCGATCACGGCGACGCGGTCACCCATCAGCTCGCAGTGCGCGATCAGCCCGAGCTGCACCGCCTTGACCGCCTCCAGATCGATCGCACCGCGCTGGTAGGCGGCCATCAGGTCGGGAACCGCGACCATCGAGATCTCGTCGACCGCCTCCAGCCCGCCGAAGCCGGTGCGGTCGGCGGAGTCTCCGAGGTATTCGGCGGGGCCGGGGTGGGATGCGTCCGCCCCGGACGGCGTGGACGGCATGGCCGCCCCCGCCGACGCGGAGGCCTGAGCGCGGGAGGACGGGGTCGCCAGGGCCACCGTCTGGTTGCCGGGGCGCGCCAGCTGTCCGGCGGGAGCGGCCTCCTGCACGGTGATGAGCTTGGAGTGCTCCTTGACCTGCGTGACGACGTAGTTGCGGCCGCCCTTCTTGGCGGTCACGTCGAACGTCTCGGCGACCTGGTCGCCGTCCTTCACGATCAGTTTGAAGCGCTCGGCCGGGCCGTCGCCCTCCGGGTCGGCGACCTCGACGCTCAGCGCGCCGGCGGCCGCGGCGGCCACCGTGAACGTGCCGAGCTGCTTCGGCTCGCCGGGCGGCAGCGCGGCGGGGGCGGGCGCGCCGTTCACAGCCGCGGGGGACGGGGCCGCCTCGGCGGCGGCGCCGCCGTGGGTGCCGCCGACCCGGACGACATAGGCGGCCGTACCGCCGTTGTTGAAGAAGCCGTAGACGCTGTGCGCCAGGTAGTAGCCGTCGGTGAAGGCACCGAAAGACGCCACGAACTGGGTCCAGTTGGTGACCAGCGTCGGTTCGTTCAACGGACCGGACGGCGCGAGACCCACGAAGGCCGCCACCGAGGTCCCCACCCCTTCGATGGGGCGGGAGCCGCTGGCCACCTCCTCGACATATACGCCGGGCGACAGGTAGGACGGCATGCTGTGCTCTCCTCGGGGGTACGAGACCGGATGTCCTCAACCCTCGTCGGGGAGCCGGTCCACGGAAACGTCCTCCGGTACCTGTTCGAGGGCAGCACGGTTGCCCGCAGGGGCAGCCCGTGGGACCCGGACGCCGCCGGGGCGCGGCGCGGTTCGCCCCGGCCTTGCGCGCCCTGCCCGCGGTGCGGGCGCGAGGGTGCCCGTTCGGGCAGCGAAGGCTGCCCTGCGGCCTCTGACCGTCCCCCGGGGCCGGTCGTAGCGTCGGGGCGTGAGCCTATGGACCTCTTTCGAGCCCGCGTCCGCGACCGTGGATCCCGGTGGCAGCGCCACCGTTCGCCTGCGTCTGCGCAACACCGGTGACGTCGTCGACGAGTACCGCTTCGAGCCGGTCGGCGCCGTCGCGCCGTGGACCACGGTGGAACCCGCCACACTCCGGCTCTATCCGGGGACGACGGGGACGGTGGAACTGACGTTCGCGCCGCCGCGGACACCCGACGCGACGGCCGGCCCGAACCCGTTCGCCGTGTGCATCACGCCGACCGAGCATCCCGAGGCGGTCACCGTCCCCGAGGGCAACCTCACCGTCACCCCGTTCAGCGAGGTGCGTGCCGAACTGGTGCCGCCCACGGTCAAGGGCCGTTTCCGAGGCCGCCCCAGGCTCGCCATCGACAACCTCGGCAACACCACGCTCACCGCGTCCATCAGCGGCAGCGACAACGGCGACGAGCTGTCGTACGAGATCCGCCCCGGCAACGTCCAGATCGAGCCGGGCCGGGCCGCCTTCGTGAAGGCCACCCTCAAACCGCGCGAGATCATCTGGTTCGGGTCGAAGCAGCAGCGGCCGTACACCCTCTCCGTACACCGCTCGGGGACGGCCCCGCTGGCCGTGGACGGCAGGTACGTCCAGCGCGGGTTCCTGCCCGGCTGGCTCGCCACGTTCTTCGGCGTTCTGCTGGCCCTCACCGTGACGTTCGTACTGCTGTGGATCGCGTACAAACCCGATGTCCGAAGCGCCGCCGTGGAGCAGCTCCAGGAAGCCGGCGCGAGCGCGATCCCGCCGCCGGGCAAGGACGGGGCCCCACCCCTCGCTCCGCCCTCCTCTCCCCCGCCCGCCGAACCGGCACCGTCCAAGGCCCCGGACCCGCAGGCGGGCGGCGGAGGCGGCGGGAGCGGGGGCGGGGGCGGCGGCGGGGCCCCGAAACCTCCGACGGGCGAGAAGAAGCCCGAGCCGCACACCGTGAGCAACGTCCTGCTGCGGCTCAGGCCCGTCAAGCTGTGCGCCGACCTCCCGGGCAACGGCGTTGCCGAGCGCGGCGCCGCGGGCAGTACGGCCACCTGCAACCCCGGCACGGAGGACAACCAGCTCTGGAACCTGGACCTGGTGAGCAAGGACAAGGGGCCCTACGGCGCCGCGCTCTTCCAGATCCGCAACGTCAAGAACGGGAACTGCCTGGATCTGCCGGGCGGATTCGGCGAGAAGCCCACCGGCACCGAGGTGGCCTCGTTCGGCTGCAACGGCAACCTCACCGGCAACCAGCTGTGGTGGCTCGAGAAGCAGGACGGCGAAACCTATTGGATCCGCAACCACACCAGCAACGGCCGGTGCCTGGACTGGACCGGCCCCAGCACGAGCAGGGAGAGCGCCAGGCTCAGGCTCAGGATCAACGACTGCCGCAAGGGCGAGGACCTCTGGCAGATCGTCAACCCCACGAGGCCGGACTGGCAGATCGTCCACCCGCTGGGCTGAGCGGCCGGGCCGGTGCCCCGGGGGCGGCTCCGGCTACCAGCCGCCTTCGCCCGGCACCAGGCGGCCCGCCTTGCGGTACTCGCGGCGGGCCCCTTCCAGCAGGTCCGTGGTGGTGACCGGCCCGCCGCGGCCCGCCGCGGCGTAGGCGGCGGTGACGACGGCGCTGCGGATCGAGCCGCCCGCAAGCTCGAAGTCGCGGGCGCAGGCGCCCGGGTCGGTGTCCGGTGCGCACGGTACCCGGACCAGGCTGTGCCGCCACAGTGCGAGGCGCTGCTGCGCGTCGGGGAACGGAAAGTCGATCACCAGGTCGAGGCGCCGGGTGAACGCCTCGTCGATGTTGGCCCGCAGGTTGGTGGTCAGCAGGGCGATACCGTCGAAGGACTCCAGGCGCTGGAGCAGATAGGCGCTCTCCATGTTGGCGTAGCGATCGTGCGAGTCCTTGACCTCGGAACGCTTGCCGAAGACGGCGTCGGCCTCGTCGAAGAGGAGCACGGCGTCGGTGCGGCCGGCCTCGGTGAAGATCCGCTCCAGGTTCTTCTCGGTCTCGCCCACGTACTTGTCGACGATCGAGGAGAGCTGGACGACGTAGAGGTCGAGGCCGAGTTCGGCGGCGACGACCTCGGCCGACAGCGTCTTGCCGGTACCGGACTCGCCCGCGAAGAGCCCCAGGACTCCGCGGCCCCGGCCGCCGCCCGCGCTGAGCCGCCAGTCCCCGAGGACCTGGTCGCGGTGGCGGGCACGCAGGGCGAGCTCCCGCAGCTGGGCGAGGGGGCCGTCCGGCAGGACGAGGTCTTCCCAGCCGACGTCGGGCCGGATCCGGCGGGCGTGCCGCTCCAGACCGGAGGCGGACTGCTGACGGGCGGCCAGCCGCAGGTGGCCGGCGGCCACCGGGACACCCTCGAAAGCGGCGAGTTCCATGGCCGCGCGGGCGGCCCGGACGATCCGGTCGCCGCCGAGACGGTACGGGGCCACGGTCGCCGCGAGGTCGAACGCCGGGTCCGCCCCGCCGAGCGCGGCCGACCAGGAGCCTTCGGCGCCCGCGGGCAGCCGGGGCGCGTCCAGGACCAGCGGGTCACGGTCGCACCAGTGGGGATCGTAGGGCCGCTCCCCGAGGAACACCACGGGGACGTCGGGCGTGGTCAGCGCCCGGATCAGCGGGCCCGGCCCGTCCGGCAGCCGCGACACGACGAGCGCGCAGCCGCGCAGCCGGGCCTCGCGCAGGAGCTCCGGGCACGGTACGTCGTCGGCGGCGGCCGTGACGTGCAGGGCGTCGAGACCGGCAGCGCGCACGGCCGCCGCGGCGACGGCCGGCCCGTCGCCCTCGCGGTGTCCGCGCAGGTAGACGGTGAGCGCGGTGGCGTCCGGGCCGGTGGAGGTCAGCCGCGCGGCGAGCCTGCGGGCGAACTCCTCGTCGTACGGCCCCGAGGGCGCCGCGAGCGGGCGGAGGTGCCCGGTGAGGGCGGCGTCCGGGACGTCGTCGCCGAGCAGATGGGCGATCAGCCGGTCCGGGACCCGCAGCGTGCGGCTGAGGAAGGGGCGCTCGGGCTCCTCGACCGCGAGCAGGCCGAGGGCGGACAGGGGCGCCGACGGATGGAACCTGGCGCGCGTCGACGCCAGGTGCACGGGAAGTCCGCACAGGTCGAGCGCGAGTCCGATGGTGGCCCGGCGTCGGCTGACGTCGTCGTTCAAGTAGCCGTACAGGGGCTCGAAGGACCGGTCGACATCGGGCGCGAGGGCGACGAGCAGCAGCCCTGTGTCCAGTTCGGTGAGTCCGTGCCGGTGCGCGAGCCGGGCCAGCCGGTCGCCGGCCGCCGTCGTCGCGGCAGCGCGCATCGCCCGGTCCACTCCGGCGTCCTGCGGTCCGCCCGGCCCGGGGGACGGATCCGGTACGGCGGTGTCCAGCAGGTGCCGTACGGCCTCGATGGAGAGGTACAGGCCGCGCAGCGGGTCGGCGGCGGTGGGATCGGTGGCGCTGCGCTCCTCGACGAGCAGGGAGGCCCGGTCGCGGACCCTGTCGAGCCGTACGAGGAGCGCCTCGGCCGCGTCCGGCACGGGACCGGGGGCGGGCGGGACCGTGCCGTCGTGGTGGACGGGGGCGGAGGGGTACGGGATGGTCACTGCCGTGGCTCCGGGTTCCGGCGGCTCGCCGCCGCCATGTGCCGCGGCCGGTGCCGCCGCTCGGGTGAGTCCTCCAGGCTGCCGTCGACGGCGCGTACGCGCACCGCGGCGCCCTCCGTGACCGGTGGCCCGGCGTCGTATTCGGGAAAAGCGGGGAAGGGTGCCGTCACCACCACGTCCAGGGACGGCTTGAGTTCACCGCCGAGCGCGGACCAGATCTCGGCGAGGGAGCGCGATTCGGTCTGGATCCCGGCGACGGTCAGCGGCACGGACAGTCCCAGCGCGTGGAGAGAGCCGGGAAGTTCCTCGGGGGGCAGCAGTTCCCTGGGGAGCAGGGTGGCCAGCACGGCGGAGAGCAGCCGGTGTTCGTCCTTGGGCTGCTTCGTCCAGGCGGTGACGAGATAGGACAGCCGGAACCAGCGGGGCGGCTGACGGCGCTTCATCACCGCCCCGTTGGCACCCGTGACCGGTACCGTACCGCGCTGGCGTCGGCCGACGTCCTCGCGGAGGTCGTACAAGTAAGCGTTGACGGCAGTGGCGTTGCGCCGGGCGGCCCAGTCACGGGTCGGCGCGTCGAAGGAGACGTCGATGCCGGAGCCGGCCAGCGCGCCACCGCTCAGCAGCCGTTCGAGGACCTCGTCCACCTCGTGGATCATCGTCGTGTTCCCGCCTTGCCTGAGGTGCCGAAGGTGTCCGCGCCTGCCGCACGGTCGCCGGAGGGGTGCTGTTGATTCTTCTGACCGCCGGGGGCCGCCCGCAAGCCCGTGGGGGCCGTCCCGGGGGCGCGTTCCGGTGGCCGTGCGGCCCCGCGCCATTGCCCTCCGGGTCAGTCGCGGCCCTCCCGCAGGGGCCGGAGTACGACGGGTGCCGGTCGTCACGGGCGCCACCCCGGACCGCACCTCACCCTGAAGGGCACTCGGTCGCACCGGACGAAGAGCCCGGAGCCGGTTGCCCTTTCCACCCTGGGAGCCGTTCGCGGGTTGCCTGATGGTGCAGAACTCCTGCCCCTCGGTGCCGTGTTGCCCGTTCCCTCCTACGGTTCGGCCGTCAGGGGCGTGTTTCATTGCCGGACCAACCGGCGAACGGCCGCTTCCTGAAGGCCCGAGGTGACGAAGGATCCATGATCTCCGCGAAGGACAAGAACTCCACGGCCAAGGGCGATCCCGTACCCCTGCGCCGTACCGCGTCTCCCGCGAGCACATCCGAGGCGGGGCTGCGGGGTCTGCAGACCACGGCGGGGAACGCCGTGGTCGCCCAGCTGCTGCGCCGGGCGGGGCATCAGTGGGCCCAGGACCGGCACGAGCACAGCGACGGCTGCGGTCACCAGGCAGACGCACCCGTCGTGCAGCGTTCCACCGCCCACGGTGTCCTGCGGCAGCCCGGGCGGCCGTTGGACGACACCACCCGGGCCGAAATGGAGTCACGTCTGGGCGCCGATTTCTCGGACGTACGCCTTCACACCGACAGCGCCGCGAAGCGCTCCGCGGCCGAGCTGGGCGCCCGCGCCTTCACCTCGGGCAGCCACGTGGTCATCGGAGAGGGCGGGGGCGACAAGCACACCCTCGCGCATGAGCTGACGCACGTGATCCAGCAGCGGCAGGGGGCCGTCGCCGGTACGGACAACGGCGCGGGCCTGCGGGTGAGCGATCCCTCGGACCGCTTCGAGCGCGCGGCCGAGGCCAACGCCCGTGCTGTGATGGGCCGTCCGGTGCCCGCGCCGTCGAACGACGTCCAGCGCACCGGCGCCCCGGCGCAGCCGGACGCCCCGACGGCGCCCCTGCAGCGTGCCGTGGTGGTGGGCACCCGGATGTACTCCAACTCCCACCCGCAGGCCCACGAGAAGGACCCGGATCCGCTGTGGAAGCAGCTGGAGACATGGGTGCAGAACGAGCCGGCCGGGCGCCAGTCGGAGTTCCGGAAACATCAGGCGGCTCTGAAGAAGCAATTGAACAAGTGGGTCGACGACCAGGGCGCCGGCGAGAAGAACACCCCGGGCGGCCCCGGCGGCCATCATCCGGTGTACGGCCGCAAGATCCGCAACCACAGCTTCCCCGATGTCGAGCAGCTCTACCGGAGCCTGCTGGGCTGGGTGGTCCAGAAGCCGGGGCGCCACCGGGAGAAGGAACTCGCCCACGAGGTGAAGGGGAACGACGAGATAGAGGTCCATCTCGACATTCTTCTGACGAGGGTGAGCCGGTGGATCGCCGGTCTCGCCGCCAAGCCGATCGATCCGGCCAGGCACCAGCAGATCATCCAGGAGCTGCGGACCGGTCTCGTGAACCAGCGGGAGTACGGCACGTACCGGACCCACTTCGACGTCACGGCGGCCGCGCGCAACCCGGCTGTGAAGACCGGCATCAACGGCAACATGCTCGCCGTACTTCAGCGTCCCGAGAAGTACGCCATGCGTGACAAGGTCGTGGTCCTGCACGACGTGATGGAGTACTTCCTGGCCGCACGCCACGGTGCACGGACGGCGGGCAGCGGTCTCCTCGATGCCCCGACACCGGACCAGAAGCGCGGGACCTCCAAGGTGGACCTGTTCGGCAGCCGGATCGCGACGGTTCCCAGCAAAGGGATGCACGTCGACCGCAACGTCGGCTTCATCACCCGTGACGAGAGGGACCCCACCACCGTCCTGGCGCGGGACTACCAGGTCCCCGTGTGGGTGGGCCAGTCGGAGACGACCGCGCGCATGATGAACTTCGGTGCCGTCGCGGGGGGTGACAGCGCCGAGCTCGGCGCCGCCGCGTGGGCGCTGTTCGCCTTCTGGCGCCTCGACTACGACCACACCGTCCAGTGGGGCTATCACACGCTCCACGAGGTGCTGGACATCGCGAACAACTTCGGGGTCCCGTACAACCTGCTGCAGCCGGAGCTGGGGCTGCGGGGCTACCGGTCGGGCGGTCTCCTGGGCAACCTGAGGGGCTGGCACGCGCACATGGAGGACGAGGTGGACAAGCTGGGGAAGCCGGTCGAGGACCACGACAAGCGGGCGATCGGTGGGGGTTTCCCGCCTCTGACCGGAGCCCTCGCCCAGCTCGAACGTATGGTGACCGAACTCGCCCGGCTGTCCGCCGAGGTCCACGATGCCGAGCAGAACGGCCGGCACGAGGAACGACAGGGCGCGCTGCGTGAGTTCGCGCTGCTCTGCCAGCAGGCCATCAGGCTGTACCAGTCGATCTGCGGCTCCCTGCAGACGGCTCCCCCACCGGCCGTCGGGACCAGGCCAGGCCCCTGAGCCCCCGGGCGGCGGCGGGATCGGCGGCGCCGTCTTCCCCGATGAGCGCCGCCGCCCGGTCGCGTGCCCGGGCCGGCCGCGCCGGGAACCCACCGCCCCGGCGTCCGGGCGGCCGTGTGCCGCTGCCATGTGCTCAGATGTAGCCCTCCCGCAGGGCGTGCGCCACGGCGTGTGCGCGGTTGCGCAGGTGCAGACGGGTGGTCAGCCCGTGCATGACGTTCTTGACGGTGCGCTCGGAGTAGGAGAGCTTGCCGGCGATCTCGGCGGTGTCCAGCCCGTCCGCGACCAGTCGCAGGACATCCACCTCGCGCGCCGTCAGCCCGGTCGCGGGCACGCCGGTACCTCCGACAGCGGATCGCTGGAGCGCCCCCACCTGGTTCATCAGGCGGCCGAGCAGATCGGCGGGGAGATCGCCGTCCCCCCGCGAGGCCGCGAGCACCGCCTGCAACAGACGGTGCGCGGTGGCGTCGTGGCGCCAGACGACCGCCCCGACACCGCACTCGATGACTTCGAGGAGTTCGGCCTCCCGTACCGCGCTCACCACGAGGACGGGTCGGGCCCCTTCACCCCGCACCATCCGACGCAGTCGGGCGAACGTGGCCTCGTCCAGCGTCTCGCCGATCAGGACCGCCACGGTTCCGGGCCTGCTCCCCGCCTCGTCGCGTAGGTCTATCACCGGATGGTGCCGCAGCTGGCTGACCACTCCGGCGTAGGAGATCGGATCCGGGGCGTGGACCACGACCGGGATCCTGCGGTCCGGGTCCGCCGATCCCGTGTCCGCGGCCCTGATCACACCCGTGCCCCCACTCCTAGTCCCGCTCCCGCTCCGCAATGAACTGTGCACGTGTTCCCCCATGTCAGCGCGCCGCGCCGGCTTCTTCCCGCTCATGGTTGACGACGGGCGTTACGGCCCGGTAGGTATCCAGCGCTTACGAATCGCTTACGTGGAACGTCCGGACCGCGGGTTCATGGCGCCGCCCCGAGCGGCATGCGAGGCTGACGCCATGCACCCCGAAACCCCACGTCGGATCCTCGTCGTCGACGACGACCCGACGGTCACCGAAGTCGTCACCGGCTATCTCGAGAACGCAGGGTTCGTCGTCGACACAGCCGCCGACGGACATGAGGCCTTGTCGTGCGCCGCGAGCGCTCCGCCCGATCTGGTCGTCCTGGACCTGATGCTTCCCGGCATGGACGGCATAGATGTGTGCCGTGGCCTGCGCGAGGGCTCACCGGCGCCCGCCGTCATCATGCTCACGGCGCGAGGAGACGAGGAAGACCGGGTGCTCGGGCTGGAAGTCGGCGCCGACGACTACGTCACCAAGCCCTTCAGCCCGCGCGAACTCGTGCTCAGGGTGGGGGCCGTCCTGCGCCGCCGCGCCGCGGTCGCGGTCGAGCCCGGCACCGGAACCTTCCTGACGGCCGCGAACCTGGTGGTCGACGTGACCGCCCGCCGTGCCGTCCGAGGCGAGAGGGAACTCGCCCTCACCATGCGCGAGTTCGACCTACTCGTCTACCTGATGCGCAATCCGGGACGGGCCGTCAGCCGGGAACAGCTCCTGCAGGACGTATGGGACTGGGAGTTCGGTGACCTGTCCACCGTGACCGTCCACGCGCGACGGCTTCGAACCAAAATCGAGGAAGATCCGGCGAACCCCAGACTGATCCAGACCGTCTGGGGTGTGGGATACCGCTTCGACTCCACCACGGAACAAGGATGAACACGATGCGGGATCAGGACATCCTCCTCATCGCCCTGTACGCCTTCGGCGGCGCGGCGACGGCCGGAGCACTCGGGGCCGCGGTCCTGCGCGCGGTACGCCACCGGTCGGCGGCGGTCTCCCTGACGGTCGTCGCCGCCGCCTCCGTGACGACGATGCTCGCCGGGACCCTCACCGTCGCCTGGGCGATGTT
This sequence comes from Streptomyces sp. NPDC000075, assembly GCF_040301925.1. Lineage (NCBI taxonomy): Bacteria > Bacillati > Actinomycetota > Actinomycetes > Kitasatosporales > Streptomycetaceae > Streptomyces > Streptomyces sp. NPDC000075. Next base: position 17,818 of record NZ_JBEPFL010000025.1, on the reverse strand, counting down.
CCTGTCGCGACACGACCTGACCGTGGTCACGACGGTCGTCGCCATGGCGGCAGTCGTCTCCTTCGCCTTGGCCCTCGTACTGGGCCGATGGGTGGTCGCCCGCAGCGCGGCCCTGGCCCTGGCGGCTCGCTCTTTCGGTGACGGCGGGTCGTTCGCCGCGCCGGACGAGGCCGGGACCGCGGAACTGGACGCGCTGACCCGGGAACTGGCGGCCACCAGCGCCAAGTTGAACGCGTCACGCGACCGCGAGCGGGCGCTGGAGACGTCTCGACGGGAACTCGTCGCATGGATCTCACACGACCTGCGGACTCCGCTGGCGGGAGTGCGTGCGATGGCCGAAGCCCTGGAGGACGGCATGGCCGCCGATCCCGAGCGGTACTTCCGCCAGATCCGGACGGAGGCCGAACGACTGAACGGCATGGTCGGCGATCTTTTCGAGCTCTCCCGCATCCACGCGGGAGCGCTCTCGCTGATGCCTACCCGGATCTCGACGTACGACCTGGTCGGCGATGCGATGGCCGGTGTGGAGGCGCTCGCCCGCCAACGTGGGGTCCGGCTCGTCGGAGAGCGGGTCACTGCGCTGCCGATCGAGGTCGACGGCAAGGAGATGACGCGCGTCCTGTGCAACTTGCTCAGCAACGCACTGCACCGCACGCCGACCGACGGCACGGTCGCCATCGCCGCGGAGTCCAGCGCGGACGACACGGTGGTCCTCTCGGTGACCGACGGCTGCGGAGGCATCCGCGAGCAGGACCTGCCCCGGGTCTTCGACACCGGCTGGCGAGGAACCGAGGCGCGCACGCCTCCGGCCGGGGCGGGTCTCGGCCTGGCGATCGTCCGGGGCATCGTCGAAGCCCACGCGGGCCACGCCAGCGTACGCAACGTCGCCGGCGGCTGCCGCTTCGAGGTGACCCTGCCCCTCGCCGGGGCCTAGGGAGCCCGCTGCTTCAGCAAGAGACTCCAGGCCACCGGCCGGCCGCGGTCAACGCCGGACCAGAGAGAACATCGTCAGCTGCGGGCCGTGATGACGGATCCGTAGGAGCCCCTGACCTTGACGTCCACTCCGCGCTCGGCAGGGAAGGTGAACTTGGCGACCTGGTACGTCTGCCCGCTCGCATTCCTCGCCCGGATCACGACCCGCTGGTCCTTGTTCTGCACGTCGATGAGCGAGCAGTACCCCTTGTTCAACCACGAACTCTTCCATCCGAAGTCGCCGGGAGCGGGCGGGAACTCCGCCTGGACCGTGAAGTCGGATCCGTTGTTGCATATGGTGAAATAGCGCGGCGTGGCCGCAGACGCGGAGGTGGCGGGAACCAGCGTGGCACCCGCCACGACCACTGTGGCCGCCGCGAGGCGCGCCGACCACATCTTGAACCTGTTCTTCATCGTTCTCCTCGGTCAGTAACGAAGATCTCGTGCACTGAGAGGGTAAGCAGGTCTTCTCCCACCGGCGGCCGACTGCCCCTTACCAACTCCTTACGGAACTCCGGATCGAAAGGCCGGACTGGGCGCGGCCGGATCGTGGCTCAGCCAGGAGACGAACACTGGCCCAGGCAGGTACGGGCCGCGACGTAGTCGACCACCATGGTGGCTGGATAGTCGGTCTCCTGCGGTGGTCCCGGCCAGTCTCCGCCTACGGCGAGATTGAGCAGCAAGAACACGGGCTGATCGAATACCCAGCTCTTTTCGCCCAGCATCTTCCTGGTGACTGAGTGGTAGAGCTTTCCGTCGACGTACCAGTCGATCCGATCCGGCTGGCTTCGCCAGTCCATCGTGTACGTATGGAACTCATCGGCCAACCCGCGCTGATCCCGGTACTGTGCCCGTTTCCCGACCGGTTCGCCGCAGCCCGGGCAGTGCGCGACTCCGGTCACTTCGTCCGGTCGTGCGCCCCGATATTCGATCGCGTCCAGTTCTCCGGATTCCGGCCAGCGCAGATCACGGCGGAACGAGCTTCCCAGCGCCCAGAAAGTGGCCCATGATCCTCGCGCCGCAGGCAGTTTCGCCCGCGCCTCGATGCGCAGCGTGCCGCCGAGCGGCGGTATGAAGTCGCTGCGCCTCGTCTCGATTCTGGCGGACTGATAGCCATGGTTCCCGTCGGTCGTGGCAACGATTTCGAGATGCCCATGACCGTCCAGCCTCACGTTGCGCGAGCTGCGCACGTACTCCTGGCTCTCACCGGTTCCCCAGTTCGGTGGTCCGCCCGGGTAGTGATGACCGGTCTGGAAGCTCCAGTCTCGCTCCGACGGTTGCGTGCCTGCGGGGCCTGAGAAGTCCTCTCGCCACCATTCCGGTGCCGTCGGGCGGGTTGCCGACGAACTCGGTGCCGAACCGTACGGATGGATGATGGTTGCCGCGACCAGCACCGCCGCGCAGGTGGCGACCACGGTGGTCCGGCGCACCGGCGTGGACATCCGCACCCTCGGCAGCCGACGGATCGACGGCAGCAGGAACACCAGTGCTGCGATCAGGCACCAGGCCGTCGGGACGAATACCCACGTGTTGTGGGCGGCCGGCAGTCCGAGCAGGACGGCGAGGTCGATGTGGCCCTGCCGCGCCAGGCCACCGGCCAGTCCCACGACCGCCGCCACGAGACAGACGCCCGCCGTCGCGATGCGATACGTCGAGATCGAGGTCGAGGTCGTACGTCGCACGGGCGACGACCGCCCGTGCGTGGGGGCCCAATCGATGTGGCGTCGGGTCAACGCGTCGATGAGACCGAGCGCACAGGCCGGACTCGCGACCATGAAGGCGATGGCTCCGGCCACGCCGAAGCTGTTGTTCTCCCAGCGGTTCGCGAGCCCGATCACCACCAGCGAGCACAGCGCGAGCGAGAACAGGACCAGCGGATGCACGGACACCGGTGTCACGCCGCTGAGCAGGTACAGGCAGGGAAGGCATGACGCCAGGAGGAATATGAGCGAGGACAGATAGTGCGTTCCCAGCATGCTGTATTGGAGGCGTTGTGCACCGCCGAGTCGGCCGCGTCCCCACAGTGCTCCGCCGAACAGTATCTCGAACGCTCCGCGCGCCCACCGTCGTTGTTGCCTCAGGTACACCTGCCAGTTCTCGGGCGGCAGGCCGTGCGCCAGGACTTCCGGAACGTAGGCCGAGCGCCAGCCGAGGCTGTGCAGGCGCAGCGAGGTGTGGACGTCCTCGGACTGGCTTCCTTCGTAGAGTCCGCCGATCTGTTCAAGCGCCACCCGCCGGAAGGCGACGTTGGTGCCGACACAGATCGCGGCTCCCTGCCTTGCCTTTCCCGGCATGACGGCGCGGTAGAAGGGAAGCTGGGCCTGCTTCGCACCGCGGGAGACCAGGGTGTCGCGGGTGACATAGCTCTGCGGGGTCTGGACGAATGCCAGCCGGTCGTCCGTGAAATGGTCGACCGTTTTCCGGAGGAAGGTGGTGTCGGGGCGGTGGTCGGCATCGAAGATCGCCACGAGGTCGCCGGTCGTGCGCGCCAGCGCGTAGTTGACATTGCCGGCCTTTCCGTTCACCCGGGTGGGCCGGGTAAGGTACCCGACGTTTTCCGCACGGCACAGTTCCCTCAACTCCGGGCTCGCGCCGTCGTCCAGGACCCATGTGTCGTGGGGGATCTCCATGTCCCGCACGGCCTGGATCACCGGACGCACGACGTCGAGCGGTTCGCCGCACACCGTCACGAAGGCATCGACACTGCCTTGCCACCGCCCCGCGCCCCGCGCTGGAACGGGGTTCCGCCGACGGATGGTGGTCAGCCAGGTGACACCGGTGTGCCAGACGACGAGAGACTGGCCGGTGACCACGGAAAGCCATAGCAGCGACCGCACCCCGGTATCGGTCCTGCCGAACCGCAGGAGGACCGCTTCGAACACAACCCCGCAGATCAGGGTGAGCAAGAGCGCGGGACTCCCGCAGCAATACCTTCCGAGGTGGAGGCACCTGTCATGCACGTTGACCGATTCACCGGAATTTTCCTGACGTGTTGCGTTTTGCACGCAATATCTCGACTTTCCTGACCCGGAGGGGCGGCGGGTACATGACAGAGGAAGGTGCGGTTCGGCGGATAGTACTACGGCCAGCGCTTCACGGAACGTGACGGCGGCTGGCTCGCTGCTCCGCTCGCGGAATACCGACCCCCGGGGGCGGTGCGGACAGGCGAACTGAACGAGGGCGAGATCCGGGCGAACGCCGCACCCAGCCCCCATACGCATAGAGCAGCAGGTCAACGTCCCCTTCCCCGGGGCTTCAGGTGCGTCGGCGGAGCTCCGGAGCCCGCCGCGCCAGGCGAGGACCAGGTTGCTGACGGCGTGGAGGCGTTCGGCGACGGCGCCGCCGTCAAGGCCCTCTTCCGGCGCCTCTCAGGGACCTGACGGTCGCCCAGCCAGCGCCGAGCATCACGAGCCCCCCGACGATGAGGAAGATGGTCGAGCTGGCCGAGTTGCTGGACTCCTGCTCCTCCAGGTCCTTGGCTCCGGCCTCATGGCCGGCCGAGTAGGTGACGCAGGTGTCGCCCTCCTTCATCTGCTTGCCGCCTCACTCGGAGGGGCGACACCTGGAGTCCGACGAAGGCGACCACCGCGCCGATGGCGAGGACGACCAAGCCCGCTGCGGCGGGATCGCGAAGTCCTCCGCCAGGGTCTACCGGATCCCGCTGACGACGTGGGGGTGGATGTTCGCCGGCGAGCCCGCGCCGACCGGCCCGGGCGGACGGGGTGGACGGGGACACCGTCAACCGGGGGCTGTCGATCGCACGCAAGGCGATCGGCTGTGGCAGCGGCAGGGGCAGGGCCGGGTCAGGTTCCATCCGGCGACCGGGATCCAGCGGCGTCCGGCGGCGCCGGACCGCGCCAAGGCCCCGGCGGAGAACCAGATCGCCGCCCTGTGGCGGCTGGACGTCGCCCTGCGGGAGAAGCAGAGGCTGTGAGCCGGTCGGCGAGCGCGATGACGAGGTCTCGCAGTTCGTCCGGTCGCTCGATGACGAACGGCAGGTCGAGCGAGGCCAGCACGGGCGGCAACCAGTCGAGGCGCTCTGCTCTCAGTTCGACGCGGAGCCAACGCTCGGCCTGCGGATCTGCGGCGTCCCCGGCGACGGGCTCCTCCACGCTCGCTACGCTGGCGGGCAGTCGGGTGCGGATCTGTTCGACCGTCCCGTGGATCCGCAGGCTCACTTGGTGCCGGTAGGCGGCCTCGGCGAGCCCGGACAGGACGCGCTGTGCCGGATCGAGGCCGGCGGGCGGCTCGAACGAGCCTGGCAGGGGCCTGGCGTCCGCGATGCGATCGAGCCGGAAGGTCCGCTCCTGGCCGATCCCGGGATCGGTGCCCGTGACGTACCACCGGCCCGCATGGGCGACGATCCCGTACGGGTGCAACGTGCGTTCGCTCCGTCGGCCGTCTCGGGCGGTGTACCTGATCAAGGTCGGGCGGCGATGGCGTACCGCATCGGCGATGGCGAGCAGGACCCCTGTCTCCGGGGAGGCCACGTCGCCGGGCTCAGCGGTGAAGGCGAGGGATTCCATGACGGCGTCGAGCCGACGGGCCAGGCGCTCGGGCAGTGCCCGGCGGATCTTGGCCGTCGCCGTCTCGCCTGCGGTTTCAGTCGTCGCCGGCAGCCCGGTCCTGCGGCCGGCGGCGAGGCCGAGCAGCACGGCAAGCGCCTCGTCGTCGTTGAGCATGAGCGGTGGCAGGCGGTACCCGGGGGCGAGCCGGTACCCGCCGTAGCGGCCGCGGACCGCCTCGACCGGGATGTCGAGGTCGACCAGGTGGGCCACGTACCGCCGCACGGTGCGTGCGTCGACGCCGAGCCGGTCGGCGAGTTCGGCCATCGTTCTGATGCCGCCCGACTGCAGGAGTTCCAGGAGGGTGAGCACGCGGCTGGTGGGTCGAGCCATGTCCACGAGCCTAGCGTTGATACTGGACCGATTCTGTCCACTATTTGCTCTAGCGTCCGAGGTGCAACGGCTTCACCAGCTTGAGGAGAGCACCATGGACTTCGTCTCGATCCGGATCATCACCAGCGACGTCGCACGCCTCGTCGACTTCTACGAGCGGGCCACCGGTGTGCGGGCCCACTGGTCCACCGAGGACTTCGCCGAATTGCGGACCCCGAGCGGGACCCTCGCGATCGGCAGCACCCGCACCGTGGCACTGTTCGCTCCCGGCTCCGCCCGTCCGGCCGACAACAACACCGTGATCATCGAGTTCCTCGTCGCCGACGTGGACGGCGTGTACCGGAACCTGGCCGATTTCGTCGAGGACTTCGTGACCGAGCCCACCACGATGCCCTGGGGGAACCGGTCGCTCCTGCTCCGTGACCCCGACGGCAACCTCGTCAACTTCTTCACCCCGGTCACGCCGGTGGCCATCGAGAAGTTCGCTCGCTGACGCGGCCGGCGACCACTGCTTCGACGGCCCCAACAGCCACCTCCACACCTGTGCCCCGCCTCCGCAGGTCCCCGCGGAGGCCGAGCGCAGCCACCTGTCCGGGGTGCCCGTCGGGGATCGGTCGGCATCCGCCCGGGATGGCCCGTCTGGGGGCTGGACCGCCCATGGCCGCCGTACTGCTATCGCTGCCCCTCGCGTGGCGATGTCGGGGCCAGAGGCGATTGCGGTCAGGACAAGACGCCGATCAGCAGTTGGATGGTGAACATGGCGACCATGCAGAAGCCGACGGCGGCGAGGAGCCACGGGGCCGCGCCGCGCGGGCTGTCGAATTGGGTGAAGTAGCCACCGATGCCGGCGAGGCCGAGGAGGGCGCCGCACCAGAAGACCGGGCCGTCGTGCCACTTCGCCAGTACGGCTATGGCAGCCAGCAGGAAAGCGAGTGCGGTCAGTTGACCGCGCGTGGCAATGGTAGGCGTTTTGTCCCCCGAGTGAGTCATGCCCGAATCCTAGCCGGGCCTGTGAATCGGCCTCAGGGCGGCCGGGCGTTGGACGGTCATGGCCGTACGGCCGTGCGGACTAGGGTCTGTCGTCAAAGTGATCTTGCGTTGTGGATCATGGTGTCGTGATACGTCGCCATGAACTGTCCGATGCCGAGTGGGAACTCGTGCAACCGCTGCTGCCCCGGCCCGTTTTCGGGCGGCCGCGGCTGGACGACCGGACGGTCCTGAACGGGATCGTCTGGAAGTTCCGGACCGGGGTCGCCTGGCGAGACGTGCCCGAACGGTACGGGTCGTGGGCCAGCCTCCACACCCGTTTCCGCCGGTGGGCGGCGGACGGGACCTTCGAGCGGATGCTCCAGGCAGCCCAGGCGGGAGCGGACGCCGCGGGCGACATCGAGTGGCTCGTGTCGGTCGACTCCACTGTCGTGCGTGCCCACCAGCACGCGGCCGGAGCCCGAAAAGGGGGCTCCGCAGCCCGGCCCTCGGCCGGTCCCGCGGCGGGCTGACCAGCAAGATCCACCTCGCCTGCGACGGAGCGGGCCGGCCGCTGGCCTTCGTCCTGACCGGCGGGAACACCAACGACTGCACCCAGTTCACCGCCGTGATGGACGCGATACGGGTACCTCGCACAGGACCGGGCCGGCCGCGCAAGCGGCCCGGCCATGTCATCGGCGACAAGGGCTACAGCTCGAAGGCGATCCGGACCTGGCTCCGACGCCGGGGCATCGCCCACACCATCCCCGAGCGGTCCGATCAGGTCCGCAACCGGGCCCGGCGCGGCAGCCGGGGCGGCCGCCCCCCGATCTTCGACAAGCAGGTCTACAAGCGCCGCAACGTCGTGGAACGGTGCTTCAACCGCCTCAAGCAGTGGCGCGGCATCGCCACCAGATACGACAAGACCGCCCAGTCCTACCAAGCAGCCGTCACCCTCGCATCGCTCCTGCTGTGGGCGTGACACTTTGACGACAACTCCGGACTAGGCCGCCCTCATCGTGTGGCGGGAGACCGCAGGCGTGCGCCTCGGCCTTCGGACATGGAGCAAGGACCCCGGGGAGGTAGTACGCGGGGCTTGAACATGCCCCGTCGCCAGGACTGTGAGGCGAGGGAGCTCAGGGTGGGGCGCTCCCCGGCGACCAGCGGGCCATCACCGCGGGGGCGGCCTTATCGCCCCCGCTGTCGTTCCCCTTCAGGCACCGCCGCCGGGTCTTCGCGGAGCGCCGGGTTTCCTACGGTGCGGGCTCCGCGGAAGCCCGCGGGACCGGCGGTCGGCCAGGCGTGGCGCGGGTGTCGTCTTCCTCCTCGCGGGGCCAGTAGCGCCCCTCGAGGGCCTCGGCGCTGCGGTTGAGGCGGACCAGGACGTCCTCCAGCTCCCGCACCTCCTCCGGGGACCAGTCGGCGACCACCCGGGCCAGGCAGGACCGGTTGACCTCGCGGTCGTCGGCGAGCCGGCGCCCGCCCTCGGCGGTGATGCGGAGCTTGCGGGCCATGCCGCCGTCCGGGTCCGCGACGCGTTCGGCCAGTCCGCAGCGCAGCAGTGCGGCAGTCTGGCGGTTCACGGTCGAGGTGTCGAGCCCGAAAGCCTCGGCCAACTGCCCGATGGACATGGGGCCCTGTGTGTCGATCCGGCTGAGCAGCAGGTACGCCGACCGTTCCAGACGTTCGGGGTCGCGCTCGCGCCGGGCCAGCACCTGGTGCCGTGAGAGCAGCATCAGCTCCCGCTCCAGTTTCTCCAGCACTGCGCCTCCCGCTCCTTCCGGCGGATCCATTATCACCGACCCCTCGCCGATATGCACAATACATATCGTGTGTAGTATGCACTTCTCGTTGCCGTCCGACGAGCCACAGCCTCACCCCGGAGGACCCGCATGACCGTCACCACGTCCACCGCCTCCCGCGCGGCCGAGATCCTGTCCCGGCCCATCGCACTGAACGGCCTGACCGTCCCGAACCGCATCGCGATGGCCCCGATGACGCGGATGTTCTCCCCCGGCGGCGTTCCGGGAGAGGACGTCCGGGCGTACTACGCCAGCCGGGCCGCCGCAGGTGTGGGCCTGATCGTCACCGAGGGCACCTACGTCGGTCACGAGTCCGCCGGGCAGAGCGGACGGGTGCCCAGGTTCCACGGCGAGGAGCAGCTGGCCGGGTGGGCGAAGGTGGCGGCGGCCGTGCACGAGGCCGGCGGCACGATCGTGCCGCAGCTGTGGCACATAGGCATGGTGCGCGAGCAGGGCCAGGCGCCGTACGCCGACGCGCCCGCCGTCGGCCCCTCCGGCATCCGCGTCGACGGCACCGAGGGAACCGGAAAGGCGATGACCCGCGCCGACCTCGACGACGTCATCGGCGCCTTCGCCGACGCCGCCGCGGAGGCCGAGCGGATCGGCTTCGACGGCGTCGAACTGCACGGCGCCCACGGCTACCTGCTCGACCAGTTCCTGTGGGAGCGCACCAACCGCCGCACCGACGCCTACGGCGGCACCGCGGTGGCCCGTACGAAGTTCGCCGCGGAGATCGTGGCCGCGGTCCGCGAGCGCGTCCGCGCCGACTTCCCGGTGATCTTCCGCTACTCGCAGTGGAAGCAGGAGGCCTACGACGCCCGCCTCGCGCAGACCCCGCAGGAGCTGGAGGCGATCCTGGCCCCGCTGGCGGCGGCCGGCGTCGACGTCTTCCACGCCTCCACCCGGCGCTACTGGGTCCCGGAGTTCGAGGGCTCGGACCTGAACCTGGCGGGCTGGACGAAGAAGCTCACCGGCCGGCCGTCCATCACCGTCGGCTCGGTCGGCCTCGACGGGGACTTCATCCGCGCGTTCGCGGGCGAGGGAGCGGCTCTCGGCGACATCGACAACCTCCTGGACCGCATGGAGCGCGACGAGTTCGACATGGTCGCCGTCGGCCGGGCGCTGCTCCAGGACCCGCAGTGGGCGGCGAAGGTCCTCGGCAACCGCTTCGACGAGCTGAAGCCGTACGACGCGGCCGCGCTCACGTCGCTCAGCCGCTAGCACCGGCGCAGGCCGGGGGCTCCCGGGCTCGTGGCCCTGACCGCTCGCGGGAGCGGTCAGGGCCACCGCGCGGGCGAAGTCGCGGGCGGCGCGCAGGCCTCTGCGCGGCCTTCGTCGCCTCGCCGCCTTCTCCTCTCCGCCTTCGTCGCCTCGACGGTCACGCGCTCGTGACCGCCGACCGCCTCGGAAGTGCCGCCGCCGCCCGGGCCTTCGGGGCGGGCGACGGCGGGAGGGGGGCGGCGGGGGCGGCCGTCCCCGTTACCCTGCGGCCCCGAAGGTCCACACGGCTCGGTCGCCCGGGCCTACGACGAGGGTCGAGTTACCGATGCGCTCCTCGTGGCGGTACGGCACCGGGTGGTTGAGGGACATCTCGACCCGGCGCAGCCCGGCCTGCTCGCGTGCCACGGGGTCCAGGCGGATGGTGGTGCCGGCGCCCTGCGCCAGGACGCTGCCGTTGGGGAGCTCGCGCACCGTGAAGCCGCCCGCCCGGAGGAGGGGCAGCGTGGCGGCCAGGTCGCGGGCGGTGACCGCGAGGCGGATCGAGGTCACGTCCCGCATCAGGTGGTCGCGGTAGCGGTCGGACAGGTACCGTTCGCGGCCGACGTCACCGGGGTAGGCGGCCGGCTCGGTGTTGCCGCGCGGGTCGGCGAAGTACTCGGGGAGGTACTCCATGCCCCAGGCGCCGAAGCCGTCGTACTGGCCGGTGGTGAAGACGGCGTCGAACCACGGCACCGGTACGCCGTCGCCGAAGTCCCTGGTCTGGCGGAAGGTGATCGGGTTCGGTACGCCCTGGTCGCGCAGACGGGCGGTGGCCGTGGCGAGATCGCCGGCCCGTTCGGCGGAGATCCCCATTCCGGCGGCGCCGAGCGTGCCGTCCTGGCCGGGGACGTCGCCGACCCCGAACAGCTCGAGGTAGGTCTCGCGTCCCATCAGGTAACGGCCGGTCCAGGTCTCGCCCCCCGAGCCGGTCGTGGTGCGGACCTGGAAGTCCGCGAAGTCACGCAGGTAGGCGGAGTGCTCGATGGCGTCGGCGGTTTCCCGGTCGAGCACCCCGTAGGCGTGGTTGAAGAAGAGCAGTTGACGATCCGTCGGCGGCGGACCTTCCTCCAGCGCCGACGCGATCCCGCTGGTGCCGCCGGCCCACCCGGCCAGTGCCACGGCGAGGATCATGAACACGTGCAACAGTCGTCGAAGTCGCATGCGGGTGATCGTAGGCGGCGCGGCCCGCATCCACCTCTGCCTTTTCCCGTGCACGCAACTGGAGCTGCCTTCCGGCTGAGCGGCTGCACACCGGCCAGCCAGGCGTTCCAGTCGCTCTCGTAGTCCGCCGTCGCGCTGTCCGGGCGGGGACGTGTCCGGGCCGGGCTGCGGCCGGTGGCGACGGGTCCGCTTCTCGCCGCCCCGTGTGGGTAGCCGGGCAGTGACAGCGGCGCGCGGCAGGTGACGGAGGAGGAGCGATGATCAAGCAGGAGCAGCTTGCGGCCATGGCGGGGTGTGCGGCGTGGGCGGAGGGGGGCCAGCGGGTCGGCGGTGTGGAGTACGTCCTGGTGGACGACACCACCGGCAGGCCCGAGTGGGTGCGGATCATCGACCTGGCGTCCGGTCTGGGAGGCGTGTTCGCCCCGCTGCGGCACGCGGTGCTGGAGCGGGACCGGCTCGTGCTGCCGTATGCCGTCTCGCTGATCGAACGGGCTCCGTGCGCGGCGCTGGACTGCGGGGACGTGCTGACCGTGGCGGAGGAGCAGCGGTTGTTCGCACATTACGGGCTGATGGACGTACGCGAGGAGGTGAACGCCGAGCGGGGTTCCGGCTGGAGCGGCATGGACCGGGCAGGCGCCATTCGGGAGGGCACCGCGGGCCGGGAGGCTCGAACGTCGCGGCTGCGGACGGCGCGGCCCGCCCGGTGAGCGGCTGAGCCGGGGGGGCGGAGGGCGAGCCCCGCCCGCTCCACCCCTGTGCGGCCTGCGGGCGAGCACGGCGTTGGACTGTACTCCGGCGGGAAGGGACAGATGGGTGACCCACCGCCGCCGGAGGGTGGGCGGGTCGCTGCCGACGTGATCAGCGGCCCTGCGAGCCGGCGGACCAGTTCCAGTGCCTCGGTCAGCAGGTCGAAGCGGCGCCGCACCACCCGCCTGGCGTCCCCGGTGGTCTCCGACTTCTCCCAGCCGGTGTCCAGGGCTGGCCACAGGTCGAAGCCCGGGTCGCCGAACAGGGGTTCGGGGTCGATGGCGAGCCATGGTTCGCGCTCGGCGGCCAGCACGTTCCCGAAGTGCAGGAGCCGGTCACCGGGCTCGTCCACCAACTCGGCGACGGCCGCTGCCCAGGTGTGCAGCCGCCTCTGGTCGTCAGGGTCCGACAGGGAGACGAGGGCCTGCGGCACTGCCGCCAGCATGTCGCGTGCGATGCCGTCGAGACGGCGCAGGCCGGCGGGTGCCGGGGCGGCGTGCAGCCGGGCCATCAGGGCGGCCAGGGTGCCCAGGGCCGTGTCGTCGTCGACGACGGACGCGAGGCTGCGCGAAGCGTTGAGGCGCTCCAGCAGCATGGCGCTGCTCTCCGGGTCGTGATCGAGCAGCCGTACGATGCCGTCGCCCTTCCAGGCCCGCAGTCCGATCAGCGCGGCAGCGGTCTCCTCGCGGGGCATCTGGGGCTTCAGCTTGGCCCTGCCGCCGTCCTCGGGGACGTCGATGTCTTCCGCCGATGTCATGTGGGGCTTTCCTTCGGGGTGTGGGCTTCCCGCGCCGGGCCGACGGAACCCGGGCGGGTTTCGCCGGCCGGAGGGCAGCCGAGCGGGGAGGAGTCGGGCGGTACGTGCTCGGGCACCCGACCGTAGTCCCGTCCGGCCCGGTGCACCGGGCTGATGTTTCGCGTCCGTGGTGCGGACGTTCGTCAGGTCCACCACGACCTCTTCCAGGTGTTCGGCCATCTGCCGCCACATGTCGGCGCGACCGCAGGTGAGTTCAGCGACGACCGGGACGTGGCGCGGCGGCACTCTGCCGAGCAGCCGGGACCAGTCCCTGGCCTTCGTCAGCCGTATGAAGAGATCGAGGGGAGTGGGCCGGTACGCGGGCGCCACGCCTCGGCCAGGGGCCGGCCCCCAGCCGTCAGGAGCTACGCGACCGTGTGGACGGCGAGCAACCGGGCCGCCCGGGCGTTCTGCGCGTGGCGGCCCCGAGTAGCATCCGGGACGCAACAGATCCACCTGGGGGAACCATGAGTAGCGCACACGGCAGACGAGGCACAGCGGTCGGGGGGCTGCTGCTGGTGACAGCCCTGGCCGCAGGCTGCACCGCCGCCGGTCCGTCCGGCCCTGCGGCAGCGGAACCGCGTCCGGCCCCGCCCGCGCCCCGCCCCGTCGACGCCCAGAGGCTGCTCGCGGCCGCCCTGCCGGACGGCGAGATCGAACCCGCCGGCTCCGCAGAGAAGAAGGTGTACGAACGCGACCCGGAACGTGCCCCCTTCCCCATCAGCGACCCCCATTGCGCCTTGCTCACCGACCCGTACCGGGACAGGCCACAGCCCACGACAGTGCTCCAGATCTTCCACAGCAAGGAGAACCTGGAGTGGGCCGGCGCCACCACTCTCACAGCCCACCCCGGCCCGACGGAGGCAGCCTCCGAGTTCGACCGGCTCCGCAAGGCCATGCAGGGCTGCCGCGACTTCCACTGGCGCAACGTCTACAGCGGCAACGGCACCGGCACCCGCGCCACCCTCACGGTGGGGCAGGCGCCCACGCAGGGCGATGAGGCCGTGGGGTACACCCTGACGCTCTGGACGGACGTCAGTGACCTCAACCCCGATGTGCCGGAGATCCGCACCATCCAACGGTTCACGCTCGTGCGGATCGGCTCCGTGATCGCCGAGTTCCGGCTGGACCCGTCTCCCTCGGCGGAAACCATGGAGTTCCCGGCCGAGCTCATGACCCATCAGGTGCAGCGGCTTCGCACCCTCCCCTGACAACACCCGCCACGCACCCCCACCTGGCAGCCGTCGCATGCCAGGGCCGGATGCCGGCATCGCGGCGGGCGCCGGGCTCCCCTTTCGCGTCGGAGTCGCCGCGCGCCGCCACACCACCGGCGCTCGGGCCGTGGCCCTGGGCGGCGATACCGACCGCACCCGGGAACCGGGCTCTGTCCCGGAACCCAGCCTGGCTGCCACGCGGTGTGCGCTGGTGACGGGGCTCAGCGCGGCCGGGCGCGATAGAGGTCGCGCAACAGGGCGACCTCGGCCCCGTGGTGCAGCAGTTCCTGGTTGACCCACCACACGATGTCGATGAACGGCTCCTCCGGGTCGCTGCCGTGCGGGTAGGTGCAATACCCCACGGTGTCGAGCGCCGCCTCGTCGACGCTCAGCAGCGCCTTCCGCCAGGCCGCGGCACTGGCGTCGAAGGCCGCGACCGCTCCTGCGGCGTCCCCGCTGACGGGGTGGTCGTCCCGGGTGAGTGCGTGGCTGCCGGCAGTGTGGTCGGCGCGCAGGGCCAGCATTTCGCCGAGGTGGCTCAGGCGCCACGCGATGGTGGTGAAGGGCGGCGGCCAGGGATGCGGGTAGGAAGCGGCGTCGCGGCCCCAGTCGCCGGCGCCGGCCAGGGAAGTCGCGCGAGGTCCCGGCCCGTCCACGCGCCGCCGTACCGACCAGCAGCCGGGCACCGGTTCCCAGAGGTATTCCTCGTCGGTCATGCAGCCGACCTCGGTGTCCGTCCCGTCACCGCTGTCCATGACCGGCCCTGTCATACGGTCGACGAGGCGTTTGCACGCGAAGTCGAACTGCGCCAGCAGGGGAGACAGGCGGGACGCTGCCGTCACCGGAGCTCCTGTGTCGAATCGGTCCGGGGACGGTCCATCAGCCTGGCACAGCCGGCACCACAACCGCGTCCCAATTTCGCGAGGGCCTCACCGGAGCCGACCCGGGAACGCTCACCCACCGGGCCGCGGATTCGTAGAACGACGCCGTCAGGCGGGTGTTCATCGACCCGCTCCCGGCCACGCTCGTCCGCCTTCGCCACGGAACCTGAACATGCGAACCCACCAGTCCCAAGGCGGGGGCCCCCGTTGGGTTTCCCGCTACGCCGCCACGCGGGTCAGGCGGGATCCGGAAGAGTCGGCGTGGTGGCCGGCGTACCCGCGGTCGGCCGCTCTCGGGGCGCCCGCTCATCGGCATCCGCCAGCCAGAACCAGAGGAGCGGGAGGACCAGCTCGATCAAGGTCAGCACCACCTGGAACGGGTGCGGCCACCCCTCCACCGCCAGGGACAGCAGCCGCCCCACGCCGCCCAGCAGGAACACCACCGCGAGCCACCGCACGACCCGCGCCGGCACGGGCTCCTGCCGGGCCGCCCACAGCCAGGCCAGCCCGTACCCGGCGAAGATCGCGCCGAAGAACCGGCCCAGGCTGTCCATCGTGGGGCCGGCGTCGGCCTCGCCCGGAATCGCGGCATTGCCGGCGACCACGTGGAACAGCCCGATCGCCGTGCAGGCGAGGCCCGTCACCCACGCGAACACCCGGAGTGCCTTGGTCATGACGCCCCCACCCCTTAGTTGACGCATGTCTATTAAGATTCAGCCTAGCTCCCCTTAGTAGACACATGTCAAGTAGTGTGGGTGCGTGCCTCCTCGCCGACGTATGAACCCCGCCGACCGCCGTACCCAGCTGCTCGACGTCGGCGCCCGGCTCTTCTCCGCCGCCCCCTACGACGACGTGCTGATGGAGGACGTCGCCCGGCAGGCCGGTGTGTCCCGCGCGCTGCTCTACCAGCACTTCCCGAGCAAGCACGCCCTCTTCGCGGCGGTGTACCAGCAGGCGTCCGACCGACTGCTGGAGGCGACCACGTTCGATCCCGGCGCCACGCTCGTCGAGCAGCTCACCCAGGGCCTGGACGCCCACCTCGACTACTTCATCCCCAACCGCCACGCCGTCCTAGCCGCGAACCGCGTACTGGCGGGCGACCCCGTCATCCAGACGATCATGACGAACGAACTCGACGCCCTGCGCGCACGCCTGCTCGGGGTGCTCCCCCTCGCCGACGAACGCATGCACGCCGCCGTCTCCGCGGTACTGAAGGCCTGGCTCGTGTTCGTCCAGGTGCTGTGCGTGGACTGGCTCACGCACGAGACCTGCACCCGCACCGAGCTGCGGGACACCGCTGTCGGCGCGGCGGTCGGCGCCCTGCGCCCCTTGCTCCCCGAGGACCCCGCCCCGGACTGGCCGCCCGCCCCGCCCGCCTGAACGCCCGCGTCCCATGCGGCATTCCGCGCGCCGGTTCGCGAGCAGCCCGGCCACGTCAGGCACCGTCACCTCAGGGATACTCCGCGGCCGGCGAAGAACTCGGTGAACTCGGCGAGAGGCAGGTTCGCGGTGCGGGCCTGGTCGGTGTGGCCGGACGGGTTGCGGAAAAACACGGTGTCTCCTCGGCGGCCGGTGACGAGCACGAGGTGACCGCCCTTGCCCGGGGAGCGGTTCTCAGGTTGGCGGATCTCCTTGTGCACGGAAGCCATCACGAGCCGGCCGGAGTCGAGCAGGGCCAGCAGGTCCGCCGACGGCAGGGCGGGGTGGACCTCGGCGTGCAGGGGGTGGACGTCGTTCACGTACTGGGCGAACGGGGCGTAGATCAGGCCGCGGATCGTCCCGGTGTCCGCGCTCTCGACGTAGGCCCCGTACTTCCGTGCGCCGTCGAGGAGTTCGAAGAGGGTGGGGGCGTCGCCGGTTCGGGCGAGGAGGGCCATGCGCAGGCAGGCCATGCCGCACATGTGGCCGCACCAGGTGCGGTAGGTGTCGACGTCCGGGGCGCCGGTCCCGGCCCAGCGGGGGTCGTCCCCTGGGTCGTGGCCGTCGTAGACGATGGCGGAGATCAGGTCGGGGCTGGCGTACTGCGTGACGGTGGGGAACGAAAGGTCGGGGTCGGGCACGTGCGGGGTCCTTCCGGTGCGTGGGCTGGCGGATGAGCCGGTGGAAGGGGGCCGGCCCACGCCGCCACCGGAGGTCATCACCCCGATCGTCCCCGACTCGCGGGATGCACGGCGCGCGAGGACGGCGGCCAGGGCGCCGGTACCGGCGTGTCGACCGGCCGTGTGCGCTGGATGCGCATCGTCGGGTGGGTGCCGCCGGTCCTGGCGTTCAGCCTCGGGGTGTGGGGGAACACGGTCCCCTCCGCCTGGACCGACGAGTTCGTCACCATCGACGTGGCGCGGCGGTCCTGGCCGGAGCTGATGGAGCTGCTGGGCCGGGTCGATGCGGTGCACGGCCTGCAGTACGTGCTGATGTACCTGGTGGGGCAGCTTTTCGGCGGACTCAACGAGTTCCTCACCCGGGTGCCGTCCGCGATGGCGGTGGCCGTCGCGGCGGCCGGGCCCACCTGGCTGGGACGGCTGCTCGGCGGTCGGCGTCTCGGGCTGTGCGCCGGGCTGCTGCTCGCCGTCCTGCCGACCGCGTCGCGCTACGCGCAGGAAGCCCGCTCGTTCGTCTTCGTCATGGCGGTGGCCGTGCTGGCCACGTGCGCCCTGGTGAAAGCCCTGCGCGGCCGGGCCCGAGGCC
Source organism: Streptomyces sp. NPDC000075 (assembly GCF_040301925.1). Classification (NCBI taxonomy): domain Bacteria; kingdom Bacillati; phylum Actinomycetota; class Actinomycetes; order Kitasatosporales; family Streptomycetaceae; genus Streptomyces; species Streptomyces sp. NPDC000075. Next base: position 436 of record NZ_JBEPFL010000025.1, on the reverse strand, counting down.
GGTGGCTGACCTGCTATGCCGTGCTGCTCGCGCTGCTGGGCTGGTTCAACCTGCTGGGGCTGCTGCTGGTGCCCGCCCACGCGGTCACCATCGCCCTCCGGCGCCCGGGCGGCCGCGTCGTCGTCCGCCTGCTGCTGGCGCAAAGCGCGGGCGTCGCCGCCGTCCTCCCGCTGCTGATCCTCGCCTCCGCTCAGAGCTCCGCCGTGGGCGACGCCGCGCCGGTCACCGCCGGGACCCCGCTCGGCTGCTTCACCTGGCTCCTCACCCCCGGCCAGGACACCCTCCCCGCCGCCCTGAAGCTCCTGCTCACCGGCACCCCCCTCGCCGTCCTGACGCTCCCCGTGGTGCGCCGGCACAAGGCCCCGCCCCTGGCCCTCGCGGTAGGCGATGCGTGGGGGGGGGGGCGGGGGGGGGCGGCGGCCTCGTCGTCGTGGGC
>NZ_JBEPFL010000024.1:0-136282 GCF_040301925.1 Streptomyces sp. NPDC000075 | reverse complement strand
TACGAGGCCGCCGAGCTGGACGGGGCCGGCGCCTGGGCCCGCTCCGCGCCGCCGCCGGAGTGGGCGCCCTCGTCCTGGCGGCCGCCGTCCTGGCCGCCCTCCCGGCCGGCCCGCTCGCCGCCGCCCGGCACGCGGCGGCCGTCCTCGCGGGCCTGCTCGCCGCCGAACTCCTGCTGCGCCGTTGCGTACGCCGCTTCGACGGGGTCACCGGCGACGTCTTCGGCGCCCTCTGCGAGACGGCGGCCACCGCCGTCCTCGTCGTCCTCGCCCTCGGCTGATCGCCCGCCCGGCCGCCCGCGTACCCTTCGGGGCGTGGACGAGAACCGGGCTCAGGAACGGGGCGCGGCCCCCATCAAGGTGCTGCTCGCCGACGACCAGGCGCTGCTGCGCAGCGCGTTCAAGGTGCTGGTCGACTCCGAACCCGACATGCGGGTCGTCGGGGAGGCCTCCGACGGGGCCCAGGCGTACGCCCTCGCCCGCACGGAGAACGCCGACGTCGTCCTCATGGACATCCGCATGCCCGGCACCGACGGCCTCGCCGCCACCCGCATGATCAGCGAGGATCCCGACTGCGCCGGGGTCCACGTCGTCATGCTGACCACCTTCGAGGTGGACGAGTACGTGGTCCAGGCCCTGCGCGCCGGGGCCTCCGGTTTCCTCGGCAAGGGCGCCGAGCCCGACGAGCTGCTCAACGCCATCCGCGTCGCGGCCGCCGGCGAGGCGCTGCTCTCCCCGGCCGCCACCAAGGGGCTGATCGCCAGCTTCCTCGCCCAGGGCGGCCGCGCCGACGCCCCCGCCGCCGGTTCGGCCCACGCCGAGCGGCTCGCCGCGCTCACCGGACGCGAGCGCGAGGTCCTCGTCCTGGTGGCCGGGGGCCTGTCCAACGACGGCATCGCCGGCCGCCTGGAGGTCAGCCCGCTGACGGTGAAGACGCACGTCAACCGGGCCATGGCCAAGCTCGGGGCCCGGGACCGGGCCCAATTGGTGGTCATCGCGTACGAATCGGGCCTGGTCCGCCCCCGCGCCGACTGACCGGGACCGACGGCCGCGCGCACCGCAGTAGGACGGCGTACTGCGGGCGCGGTATGCCGCACATAAGGACGGGACCTGGGGCCGACGCAGTCGCGGTCCGGCGTGGGTGAGGCTGGAGGACCCTCGCCCACGTCACAGCAGAGAGAACCCACACCCATGTCCTGGCTGTCCCGCTTCAGCCTGGCCCAGAGAGCCCTGATCGGCCTGGTGTCGATCGTCGCGCTCCTCTTCGGCGCCATAGCCATACCGCAGCTCAAGCAGCAGCTGCTGCCGTCCATCGAACTGCCGATGGTCTCCGTGCTCGCGCCCTACCAGGGCGCCTCGCCCGACGTGGTCGAGAAGCAGGTCATCGAGCCGATCGAGAGCACCCTCAAGGGCGTCGACGGCATCACCGGCATCACTTCCACCGCCAGCGAGGGCAACGCCCTCATCCGCGCCACCTTCGACTACGGCGACGAGGGCACCAAGCAGCTCGTCGCCGACGTCCAGCAGGCCGTCAACCGGGCCCGCGTCCGGCTGCCCGCCGAGGTGGACCCGCAGGTGGTGGCCGGCTCCACCGACGACATCCCGACCGTCGTCCTCGCCGTCACCTCCGACAAGGACCAGCAGGCCCTCGCCGACCAGCTGAACCGTTCCGTCGTCCCCGTCCTGGAGGACCTCGACGGCGTCGGCCGGGTCAGCGTCGAAGGCGTCCGCGACCTCCAGGTCACCGTCACCCCCGACCCCGCGAAGCTGGCCGCCGCCGGACTCGACGGCGCCGCCCTCGCCGAGGGCCTCAAGGCGGGCGGCGCGGCGATCCCGGCCGGCTCCTTCGACGAGCAGGGCAAGAACCGCACCGTCCGCGTCGGCTCCGGCTACACCTCCCTCGCCCAGCTGGAGGACCTCCGGCTGACCGCGGGCCCCGGCAAGCCCGTCGTGCGCCTCGGTGACGTGGCCGCCGTCAGGCAGGAGCCGGCCAAGGCCGACTCCCTCACCCGCACCAACGGCAAGCCCAGCCTCGCCGTCGTCCTCACCATGGACAAGGACGGCAGCGCCGTCGCCATCTCCGACGCCGTCAAGGACAAGCTCCCCGAGCTGCGCTCCCAGCTCGGCTCCGGCGCCGCGCTGACCGTCGTCAGCGACCAGGGCCCGGCCGTCGCCCGCTCCATCTCCGGCCTCACCACCGAGGGCCTGCTCGGCCTGGTCTTCGCCGTGATCGTGATCCTGGTCTTCCTGGCCTCGATCCGCTCGACGCTGGTCACCGCGGTGTCCATCCCGCTGTCCGTGGTCCTCGCCCTGATCGTGCTGTGGACCCGCGACCTCTCGCTCAACATGCTGACGCTGGGCGCGCTCACCATCGCCATCGGCCGGGTCGTCGACGACTCGATCGTGGTCCTGGAGAACATCAAGCGCCACCTCGGCTACGGCGAGGAGCGCGAGGCCGCGATCACCGCCGCCGTCAAGGAGGTGGCCGGCGCGGTCACCTCCTCCACCCTCACCACCGTGGCCGTCTTCCTGCCGATCGGCCTGGTCGGCGGCATGATCGGCGAGCTCTTCGGTTCCTTCTCGCTCACCGTGACCGCCGCCCTGCTGGCCTCGCTGCTGGTCTCCCTGACGGTGGTCCCGGTGCTGTCGTACTGGTTCCTGCGCGCCCCCAAGGGCACCTCCGAGGATCCGGAGCGAGCCCGCCGCGAGGCCGAGGAGAAGGAGGCGAAGAGCCGCCTCCAGCGCTTCTACGTCCGGGTCCTGGGCTTCGCCACCCGGCGCCGCCTGACCAGCATCGCGATCGCGGTCGTGGTCCTGGTCGCCACCTTCGGGATGACCCCGCTGCTGAAGACCAACTTCTTCGACCAGGGCGACCAGGACGTCCTGACGGTCAAGCAGGAGCTGCCCGCCGGTACCTCGCTGGCCGCCTCCGACGAGGCGAGCCGCAAGGTGGAGAAGGCCCTGGCCTCCGTCGAGGGCGTCAAGGACTACCAGGTCACCGTCGGCTCCTCCGGCTTCCTCGCGGCCTTCGGCGGCGGCACCGGCTCCAACCAGGCCTCCTACCAGGTCACCCTGGACGACGCCGGCCACTCCGAGGCGGTCAAGGAGCGCATCCAGGACGCCCTCGGCAAGCTCCAGGGCATCGGCGACACCTCCATCTCGGCGGGCGGCGGCTTCGGCGGCCAGAACCTGAGCGTGGTCGTCAAGGCCGGCGACGGCGCCGTCCTCGCCAAGGCCGCCGAACAGGTCCGCGCCGAGGTCGCCACGCTGGAGGACGTCACCGACGTCCAGAGCGACCTCGCCCAGTCCGTGCCCCGGATCTCGGTCACCGCCACCCCGAAGACCGCCGAGGCGGGCCTCAACCAGGCCGCGCTGGGCGCGATCGTCGCCCAGGCCGTCCGCGGCAACCCGGTCGGCAAGGCCGTACTGGACAACACCGAGCGGGACGTCGTCATCCGCTCCGCCCACCCGGCCACCACCCTGGCCGAGCTGCGGGACCTGCCGGTCGGCCCGGCCAGGCTGGGCGACATCGCGGAGGTCAAGGAGGTCCCCGGCCCGGTCGCGATGACCCGGATCGACGGCGCCCGCGCCGCGACCATCACCGCCAAGCCGGTCGGTGACAACACCGGCGCCGTCAGCGCCGCGCTCCAGACCAAGCTCAAGGCCCTGGACCTGCCCGAAGGGGCCACGGCCTCCGTCGGCGGCGTCTCCCAGGACCAGGACGAGGCCTTCGGCTCCCTGGGCCTGGCCATGCTCGCCGCCATCGCGATCGTCTTCATGCTGCTGGTCGCCACGTTCCGCTCGCTGGTCCAGCCGCTGATCCTGCTGGTCTCCGTGCCCTTCGCGGCCACCGGCGCGCTCGGCCTGCTCATCGTCACCGGCACCCCGATGGGCGTCCCCGCGATGATCGGCATGCTGATGCTCATCGGCATCGTGGTGACCAACGCCATCGTCCTGATCGACCTGGTCAACCAGTACCGGGCGCAGGGCCTGGGCGTGGTCGAGGCGGTCGTCGAGGGCGGCCGGCACCGGCTGCGGCCGATCCTGATGACGGCCCTGGCGACGATCTTCGCCCTGCTCCCGATGGCGCTGGGCGTCACCGGAGAGGGCGGCTTCATCTCCCAGCCGCTCGCGGTGGTCGTGATCGGAGGCCTGGTCAGCTCCACCCTGCTGACGCTGCTGCTGGTCCCGACGCTCTACACGGCGATCGAGCTCCGCAAGGAGCGCCGCCGGGCCAAGCGCGAGGCCAGGCGCACGGCCAGGCTGACGGTGGTCCCGTCCCCGTCGGACGAGGAGACCCCGGCCACCGTCTGACCCCGTGAACGCCGAAGGGGCGCCCCCTCACCGGGGGGCGCCCCTTCCTGCGTGTGCGTGCCGCCTACGGGAGGGCGAGCATCCGCTCCAGCGCCAGCTTGGCGAAGCTCTCGGTCTCCTTGTCGACCTGGATCTGGTTGACGAGGTTGCCCTCGGCCAGGGACTCCAGGGTCCACACCAGGTGGGGGAGGTCGATGCGGTTCATCGTCGAGCAGAAGCAGACCGTCTTGTCGAGGAAGACGACTTCCTTGTCCTCGGCGGCGAATCGGTTCGCCAGCCGCTTGACCAGGTTCAGCTCGGTGCCGATGGCCCACTTGGAGCCGGCCGGGGCCGCCTCCAGCGCCTTGATGATGTACTCCGTCGAGCCGACGTAGTCCGCGGCCGCGACGACCTCGTGCTTGCACTCGGGGTGCACCAGCACGTTGACGCCCGGGATCCGCTCGCGCACGTCGTTGACCGAGTCCAGGCTGAACCGGCCGTGGACCGAGCAGTGCCCGCGCCACAGGATCATCTTCGCGCCGCGCAGCTGCTCGGCGGTCAGCCCGCCGTTCGGCTTGTGCGGGTTGTAGACCACGCAGTCGTCCAGGGACATGCCCATGTCGCGGACGGCGGTGTTGCGGCCCAGGTGCTGGTCGGGCAGGAAGAGCACCTTCTCGCCCTGCTCGAAGGCCCACTCCAGGGCCTTCTTCGCGTTGGACGAGGTACAGATCGTGCCGCCGTGCTTGCCGGTGAAGGCCTTGATGTCGGCGGAGGAGTTCATGTACGAGACGGGCACGGTGCTGCCGGCGATCCCGGCCTCGGTGAGGGCGTCCCAGCACTCGGCGACCTGCTCGGCGGTGGCCATGTCGGCCATCGAGCAGCCGGCCGCGAGGTCGGGCAGGACGACCTTCTGGGCGTCGGAGGTCAGGATGTCCGCCGACTCGGCCATGAAGTGCACACCGCAGAAGACGATGTACTCGGCCTCCGGCTTGGCGGCCGCGTCACGGGCGAGCTTGAAGGAGTCGCCGGTGACGTCGGCGAACTCGATGACCTCGTCCCGCTGGTAGTGGTGCCCGAGGATGAAGACCTTGTCCCCGAGCTTCTCCTTGGCCGCGCGGGCGCGGGCCACGAGGTCCGGGTCCGAGGGCGAGGGCAGGTCGCCGGGGCACTCCACGCCGCGCTCGCTCTTGGGGTCGGACTCGCGGCCGAGCAGCAGCAGGGCAAGGGGCGTCGGCTGGACGTCCAAGGGCTGGGCGGTGGTCACGACACGCACCCTTTCTGTTCTGCGACTAGGTGCCTTCCGAAGAGGGCTTCCGAAGGCGTCACTTCGACTTCTCGTCTATATGACGTTATCTATCATAACCGCTTCACGTCACTTTGACGATGGCGATAATGTCGATGTGACGCATTCGCCCGCTCCGGAGCGGCGCACTCCACCCGCCCTCCGCGAGAGGTCCACCGCTCCCCACGGGTGTGCGAGCATGAATATCTGAAACAAGGCGCCGGACCCGGAATGAAACCGCGGTCCCGCTGGTTGCCACCGACGGCAAGAGTCCGACGTTTCCCCAGCCACCGGCGGGGAGCCGCCCACTTCGGGAGTGAATGCAGATGTCCGTACAGGACGACAAGACCACTGTGAGCGACGGCATCCTCCTGTCCGACGCCGCCGCCGAGAAGGTCCGTACCCTGCTGGAGCAGGAGGGCCGCGATGACCTGGCGCTGCGCGTCGCCGTTCAGCCCGGCGGCTGCTCGGGCCTGCGCTACCAGCTCTTCTTCGACGAGCGCTCCCTCGACGGCGACGTCGTCAAGGACTTCGACGGCGTCAAGGTCGTCACCGACCGCATGAGCGCCCCGTACCTGGGCGGCGCCTCGATCGACTTCGTCGACACCATCGAGAAGCAGGGCTTCACGATCGACAACCCGAACGCCACCGGCTCCTGCGCCTGCGGCGACTCCTTCAGCTAAACCGGCTGAACGCGCACGACGAGGGCCCGGGCCCCGGTCGATCCGACCGGCGCCCGGGCCCTCGCCCGTTCCGTGCCCGCTGGAGGGGGCGCGCCTACTGGCGCGGCAGCGCCTTGCCCGTCGTCGCGTCGACCACCTTGCGCTCACCCAGCGGCTGCGTCAGCCGCGCCGTGACGGACATCTCCTTCGCCAGCATGACGCAGGCCTGGCCGGGCTTGTTCGGGGTGTCCGTGATCTTCACCAGCACCGAGCCGGCCTCCTCCCGCGCCTCCAGGGCGTAGGTGCTGCACACCCCGCCCCAGAAGTTGACCGTTAGCGTCCGGTCGTCCTGGGCGTACGAGAACCCGGGCACGGTGTGGCCCTGCGGGGGCACCGGCGCGGTGGAGCCGCCGTCGTCCCTGGCCGCGGGCTGCACCACCGTGCGCCCCGGCTTGCCGTCCGTACCCGCCACCTCGAACAGCCAGGCCGGTACGAGTCCCCGCCCGCCGTCGACCGTCCCCGGGGCCAGCCCGAGCACGGCCCCCTTCACGCTCTCCGTCCGCGGCGGCTTCATCGGCCGCGGCTCCGGGTTGCACGGCAGGGTGTCCGTGGCCCCCGTCGGGGTGTCCGGGGTCAGCGGCACCGAGGTCGCGCAGCCGCTGGGGCCCGGGCCGGTGCCGTCGCCGCCGCCCTTGGCCGAGGCGTTGAGCCGGTCCAGGGCCTCGGCGGCCCCGACCACGGGCTGCTCGGCCGCGCGGACCGGCGCCTTCAGCTCCCCGCTGCCCGCCACCGGCCGGCCCTCCGCCCCGACGGTGATCCGGGTGGACCAGCCCTGCGTGGGCAGGCCGCCCACCACCGGGTCCGCCACCACGACCCGGACCGAGCCCGTCGTCAGGCGGGCGTCCACCTTCGCGCCGTCCTGCCCGGCGGCGGCCAGCACCGGAGCGGCGGCGGCCTTCGCGGTCTCCTCGGAGACGGGGGCGGCGGAGCCCGGGTCCCGGGGCGCGGCCTGCTGCTCGGGGAGGGTGGCCGGACCGCAGGTGTCCTTGCCGCGTACGCAGTCGTCCCCCGGACCGGCCTGGAAGCGGGAGAAGCTCCAGGTGCCCGGGGCCTTGCGGGTGACGGACAGCCGGGGGCCGGCCCCGTCGGCGGCCTCGCCCGCCAGCCACTGCTCACCGCTGAGCCGGGGCGCGCCGGAGATCCCGAGGGCCTGCGCGAGCCGGGCCACCTCCTCCGAGGTGACCTCCCCGGACGCCGCGAAGGAGGGGGCGGAGGCCGGGGCAGCGGGGAGCGGCCCGTCCGCCCGGTAGGTCACCCCGCCGCCGTGCGGGTCCGGCTCACCGGGGGCGATGCCCGGCCTCGTGGGGGTCCCGGCCTCGCGCGGGGCGACGGCCGCGGTGTCCTCCGTACGGCCGCCGCCGCGCGAGGCGTCGCCGTACGCCGTCGACGCCCAGTAGGCCGTACCGCCGCCGGCCAGCAGGACGGCGGCCGCGATGGAGCCGATGGCCCAGGCCGGCCGCCGCCGTGTGGCGCGTGATGTGTCGGGTTGTTCGCTGGTCACCGCTCGCTCCTTCGCGTGTCCCGCCGTACGTGATGCGGGTGTGACGCGCCGACCGCGGAACCGGTTCCCCCGTGTTCCCCGTGGACCGGGTTCCCCCGTCCTTCTCCTACTCCCCGTACTCCGCCGTGGCGGCGATCAGCCGGGCGGAGTCCGGCGGGACGCTGACCCCGTGGATCTGCGAGGGGGCCACCCGCACCGGGGAGGGCTCCGGCGCGACCGCCCAGTGCGGGGCCATCCGCGCGCAGTCGCCCAGCAGCCGGGCGAAGCCGGGGCGGGCGTCGGAGGTGTACTCGGCGTAACCGAAACCATCGGTATAGGTCATGGGGGCACGGTAGACACGCCATGTCGGGCGAAGGAAGTCCTACTACGGGGTAGTTTCAGCCGGTCGGCCGTGGGCCGGGGACCGGGTAGTTTTGATTGTCACCCGCCGTCATCCGCAGGAGCATCCACGCCGTGCGCATCGCAGTCACCGGCTCCATCGCCACCGACCACCTCATGACCTTCCCGGGCCGCTTCGCCGACCAGTTCGTCGCCGACCAGCTCCACACGGTCTCCCTCTCCTTCCTCGTCGACAACCTCGACGTGCGGCGGGGCGGCGTCGGCCCGAACATCTGCTTCGGCATGGGCCAGCTCGGCAGCCGCCCGATCCTGGTCGGCGCCGCCGGCTCGGACTTCGACGAGTACCGCGCCTGGCTCGACCGGCACGGCGTGGACACCGACTCGGTGCGGATCTCCGAGGTGCTGCACACCGCGCGCTTCGTCTGCACCACGGACGCCGACCACAACCAGATCGGCTCCTTCTACACGGGCGCCATGAGCGAGGCCCGGCAGATCGAGCTGAAGGCCGTCGCCGACCGGGTGGGCGGGCTGGACCTGGTCCTCATCGGCGCCGACGACCCCGAGGCGATGCTCCGCCACACGGAGGAGTGCCGCACGCGCGGGATCCCCTTCGCGGCGGACTTCTCCCAGCAGATCGCCCGCATGGACGGCGAGAACATCCGCACCCTGATGGAGGGCGCGACGTACCTCTTCTCGAACGAGTACGAGAAGGGCCTCATCGAGTCGAAGTCCGGCTGGACGGACGAGGAGATCCTCGCCAAGGTCGGCACCCGGGTCACCACCCTCGGCTCGAAGGGCGTCCGCATCGAGCGGGCCGGCGAGGAGCCGATCCTGGTCGGCTGCCCGGAGGAGACGGCGAAGGTCGACCCGACCGGCGTCGGCGACGCGTTCCGCGCCGGGTTCCTGACCGGGCTCGGCTGGGGCGTGGGCCTCGAGCGGGCGGCCCAGGTGGGCTGCATGCTGGCCACCCTGGTCATCGAGACCCTGGGCACCCAGGAGTACACGCTGGCGCGGGCGCACTTCATGGAGCGCTTCACGAAGGCCTACGGCGACACCGCCGCCGCCGAGGTCCGCGCCCACCTGGAGGCGTAGCCGCCGCGCGGGCTGGATTGCGCTGCGCGAAATCCAGCCCCGCAGGCGCCCCCGTCAGACCGCCCGGCGGACGCGATAGGCCGAGCCGAGGGGGCGCGGGGTTTCACCCAGGTAGTCGTGCCCCCGCATCGCGCACCACGCCGGGATGTCCAGCCGCGCCACCTCGTCGTCCGACAGGACCGTCACCGTCCCCCCGACCGGAACCGTCCCGATCGCCCGGGCCAGCTCGATCACCGGCTGCGGGCAGCGCAGCCCGAGGGCGTCGACCTCGACCGACTCCGCGACCGGCGGCGTGGCCGAAAGGGCCTCCGGGACGCCGAGTTCCGCGCGGACCTCCGCCACCGCCCGCGGCAGCGCTTCCAGGAAGCCGTTGACCTCCTCCGCCGAGGTGCCCCGCGGCAGCGACACCCGTACGTTCCCCTCCGACAGCACCCCCATCGCCCGCAGCACGTGACTGGGGGTCAGCGTGGAGCTCGTGCACGAGGAGCCGGAGGAGACCGAGTACCCCGCGCGGTCCAGCCCGTGCAGCAGGCTCTCGCCGTCGACGTACAGGCAGGAGAACGTCACCAGGTGCGGCAGCCGCCGGTCCGCGTGGCCGACCACCTCCACGTCCGGCACCAGCCGCGCCACCCGCCGCCGGATCCGGTCCACCAGCACCCGCAGCCGTGCCGCCTCCGCGTCCGCCTCGGCCCGGACGGCCCGCAGCGAGGCCGCCGCCGCCACCACGGCGGGGAGGTTGGTGAAGCCGGGGGAGCGCCCCGACTCCCTTTCGTCGGCGGGGCCTTGGGGCGCGAAGCGGACCCCCTTGCGGACGGCCAGCAGGCCCACCCCGGGCGGGCCGCCCCACTTGTGGGCGCTCGCCGCCAGCACCGACCAGCGGCCCTCCACCGGGCCCCAGCCCAGCGACTGCGCCGCGTCCACGAGCAGCGGCACGCCCGCCGCCGCGCACACCTCGGCCACCTCCGCCACCGGCTGGACCGTGCCCACCTCGTGGTTGGCCGACTGGAGGCACGCCACAGCGGTGGTGGAGGTCAGGGAAGAGGCGTACTCGACGGGGGAAACCGCCCCGAAGCGGTCCACCGGAACCTCCGTCACCGTCCCCCCGGCGGCCGCGTGGGCCTGTGCCGCGTGCAGGACGGAGCTGTGCTCGACCGCCGACACGACCAGATGGCCGCCGACCCGCCGGCGCCCGGCCAGGGCCCCCGCGAGGCCCGCGTGAACCGCGTGCGTCCCCGAAGGAGTGAACACGAGCTCGTCGGCGCGACATCCGACGGCCTCGGCCGCGGCCTCCCGCGCCGCGTCCAGCAGCAGCCGGGCCCGCCGCCCCTCCCGGTACAGCCGGGCCGGGTCCGCCCAGCCCTCGTCCAGTGCGGCCTGCAGCGCCTGCCGGGCCACGGGGTGCAGGGGAGCGGCGGAGGCGGTGTCGAAGTACGGCATCGGGCCACCGTAAGGCAGGGGTGGCGGGGAGGGCGGCGGGGGAGCGGGGTGTTGCGGCGGCCGGCGGCGCCCGCGCAGGTCGCGCCGGGTTTCAGGGGCCGTCAGATGCCGTCCGGAGCCCACCGTTCAGGGCCGAACGGCCCGTCCCCCGTACGGCGGATCCATCCCTTCGGGGGCAGTAGCGGCGCGTTGGGCACCCTCCCCGCGCGGCCTCAAATAGCGTCCAGTAGGGTTTGGTCCGCATAAACATCCAAACCCCTGCCTGCGTCAGGGCCGGCGACCGACCCGAACACGGCCGCGGCCGGCCGCGCGGGCCGAGACTCTCGGGAAGGCGCTACGTGAGTCCCTACGGCTCCGACCGCTCGCCGCGGCGCCCGATGCGGCGGAAGCTGCTGCAGGCGCTGACTGCGGGCGTGGTCCTGGCGACCGCCACTGGTTGCTCGTACACCTGGAAAGACTTCCCCCGCCTCGGAATGCCCACCCCGGTCACGGAGGAGGCGCCTCGCATCCTCTCCCTGTGGCAGGGATCCTGGGCGGCCGCTCTCATCACGGGCATCCTGGTGTGGGGCCTGATCATGTGGAGCGTCATCTTCCACCGGCGTAGCCGGACGAAGATCGAGGTCCCCGCGCAGACCCGGTACAACATGCCCATCGAGGCGCTGTACACCGTGGTCCCGCTCATCATCGTCTCGGTGCTCTTCTACTTCACCGCGCGTGATGAGTCGAAGCTGCTCACCCTCTCCAAGACGCCGGCTCACACCATCAATGTGATCGGCTTCCAGTGGAGCTGGGGCTTCAACTACGTCGAGAACGTCGACGGTGACGCCGCGACCCCGAAGGCGGGTGTGGTTCCGAAGGAGCTCGCCTCCCTGCCGGACCGCTTCACCAAGGAGTTCCCCGCGGGCGCCGAGGGCGTCTACGAGAAGGGCGTCCCCGGCGACCGGAACGCGGACACGAACAACCCGGGGCCGACCCTCTACCTGCCCAAGGGCGAGAAGGTCCGCTTCATCCTGTCGTCGAACGACGTCATCCACTCCTTCTGGGTGGTGCCCTTCCTGTTCAAGCAGGACGTCATCCCCGGTCACACCAATGTCTTCGAGGTCACCCCAACCCAGGAAGGCACCTTCGTGGGCAAGTGTGCCGAGCTCTGCGGCGTCGACCACTCCCGCATGCTCTTCAACGTGAAGGTCGTCTCCCCGGCGGAGTACAAGGCGCACCTGAAGCAGCTGGCGGAGAAGGGGCAGACCGGCTTCCTGCCGGCCGGCATCAAGCAGACTGACCCCGCCCGGAATGCGGAAGTGAACAAACTGTGAGCATCCTCAACGAATCCCAGGGTGCCGCCGCCGACTCGTATGAAAACGAGCTGCCGGTGCGGCGCAAGCAGCCGGGTAACGTGGTCGTCAAGTGGCTCACCACCACCGACCACAAGACCATCGGCACGATGTACCTGGTCACGTCGTTCGTGTTCTTCCTGATCGGCGGCATCCTGGCGCTCTTCATGCGCGCCGAGCTGGCCCGTCCGGGTACGCAGATCATGTCGAACGAGCAGTTCAACCAGGCGTTCACCATGCATGGCACGATCATGCTGCTGATGTTCGCGACCCCGCTGTTCGCCGGTTTCGCCAACTGGATCATGCCGCTGCAGATCGGTGCGCCCGACGTGGCGTTCCCGCGGCTGAACATGTTCGCGTACTGGCTGTACCTCTTCGGCTCGACCATCGCGGTCGCCGGCTTCGTCACCCCGTCGGGTGCGGCCGACTTCGGCTGGTTCGCCTACTCCCCGCTGTCGGACGCCGTCCGCTCGCCGGGCATCGGCGCCGACATGTGGATCATGGGTCTGGCCTTCTCCGGCTTCGGTACGATCCTCGGCTCGGTCAACTTCATCACCACGATCATCTGCATGCGCGCTCCGGGCATGACGATGTTCCGCATGCCGATCTTCACCTGGAACGTGCTGCTGACCGGTGTCCTGGTCCTGCTCGCCTTCCCGGTCCTGGCCGCCGCGCTCTTCGCGCTGGAGGCCGACCGCAAGTTCGGTGCGCACGTGTTCGACGCGGCCAACGGCGGCGCCTTGCTGTGGCAACACCTCTTCTGGTTCTTCGGACACCCAGAGGTGTACATCATCGCGCTACCGTTCTTCGGCATCGTTTCCGAGATCATCCCGGTCTTCTCCCGTAAGCCGATGTTCGGCTACATCGGTCTGATCGCCGCGACGATCGCGATCGCCGGCCTCTCGGTGACCGTGTGGGCGCACCACATGTACGTCACCGGCGGTGTGCTGCTGCCGTTCTTCTCCTTCATGACCTTCCTGATCGCGGTACCGACCGGTGTGAAGTTCTTCAACTGGATCGGCACCATGTGGAAGGGCTCGCTGTCCTTCGAGACCCCGATGCTCTGGACGATCGGCTTCCTGGTCACCTTCACCTTCGGTGGTCTGACCGGCGTCATCCTGGCCTCGCCCCCGATGGACTTCCACGTCTCCGACTCGTACTTCGTCGTCGCGCACTTCCACTACGTCGTCTTCGGCACCGTGGTGTTCGCGATGTTCGCCGGCTTCCACTTCTGGTGGCCGAAGTTCACGGGCAAGATGCTGGACGAGCGTCTCGGCAAGATCACCTTCTGGACGCTGTTCATCGGCTTCCACGGCACGTTCCTGGTCCAGCACTGGCTGGGTGCCGAGGGCATGCCGCGCCGTTACGCGGACTACCTCGCCGCCGACGGCTTCACCACGCTGAACACGATCTCGACGATCAGCTCCTTCGTCCTCGGCCTCTCCTTCCTGCCGTTCATGTACAACGTCTGGAAGACCGCCAAGTACGGCAAGAAGATCGAGGTCGACGACCCGTGGGGCTACGGCCGTTCGCTCGAGTGGGCGACCTCCTGCCCGCCGCCGCGGCACAACTTCCTCACCCTGCCGCGCATCCGCAGTGAATCGCCGGCGTTCGACCTGCACCACCCGGAGATCGCGGCCCTCGACCACCTCGAGGACCACGCCCCGGCCAAGGCCGTCACCGGTGGCAAGGAGGCCGGCAAGTGAAGATCCAGGGCAAGATGTTCCTCTGGCTCTCCGTCTTCATCCTGATCATGACCGTCGTCTACGGCGTCTGGTCGAAGGAGCCGGTCGGCACCACCGCTCTCGCGCTGGCCTTCGGCCTGAGCGCCATGATCGGGTACTACCTGGCCTTCACGGCCCGGCGTGTGGACGAGATGGCCCAGGACAACCTGGAGGCCGACGTCGCCGACGAGGCGGGCGAGCTGGGGTTCTTCGCCCCGCACAGCTGGCAGCCGCTCTCGCTGGGCATCGGCGGTGCGCTCGCGTTCATGGGCGTCATCTTCGGCTGGTGGCTCATGTACTTCTCGGCCCCGATCATCCTGATCGGCCTGTGGGGCTGGGTGTACGAGTACTACCGCGGTGAGAACCAGAACCAGTAGGCGGTAGCCGTACCGGCGGTACGGACGCGCTACAGAAGCAGTACAGAGGGGCCCGGACACCTTTTCGGAGGAGTCCGGGCCCCTCGTTTGCAGTCACCCCGCGCGACGTAATAGTCATATGTTCATAGCGTTGAGCGCATGAAGCACTCACCGCGTCTTTGGACGGTACTCAGCTGCTCCCTGCTGGTCGCGTCCCTCGGTGCCGGCGCCACCGCATGCGGGGGGTCCGCAGACAACCCGCTGTCAGCCCGCCCGTACGACGCGGGCGAGCAGGTGACCTTCAACCAGCCGCCCGGCGGCGGCCGGGCCGCCGACCCCGACAAGCCGCTCGAAGTCACCGCCAAGGGCACGGATTCCCGTATCACCGACGTGATGGCCGTGGACACCCACGGACGCCGCCTCGCGGGCGAGCTCTCCGCCAAGGGGGACCGCTGGCACAGCACCTCGCCGATGGCCGCCGGTGTCCACTACACCGTCACCGTCAGCACGGAGGACCGGCACGGGGCCCCAGGGCAGCGCACACTGGCCTTCGACACCACCCCGGCCAAGAAGGTCCTCAAGGTCGAATTCGGCCCGGACGAGGGCAAATACGGGGTCGGACAGCCCATCACGGCCGAACTCAGCGAACCCGTCAAGGACAAGGCCGCCCGCGCCCTCGTCGAACGGGGCCTGGTCATCGACACCCCCGAGCCCGTCGAGGGCGCCTGGCACTGGGTCGACGACAAGAACCTGCACTTCCGCCCCAAGGAGTACTGGCCCGCCCACTCCTGGGTCTCCGTACGGAGCAACCTGGAAGGCGTCAAGATCGAGGAGGACCTCCACGGAACCGCCTCCAAGCCCCTCAAGCTGGAGATCGGCGACCGGGTGGAGGTCACCACCGACGCGGCCGCGCACACCCTCACGTTCGAGCGCAACGGGGAAGTGATCAACACCATCCCGGTGACCACAGGGAAGCCCGGCTTCTCCACCCGCAACGGGGTCAAGGTGGTACTGGGCAAGCAGTACTTCGTCCAGATGCGCGGGGACACCGTCGGCATCGGCGGCAGCGAGTACTACAACCTGCCCGTCTACTACGCCACCCGCGTGACCTGGAGCGGCGAGTACGTCCACGCCGCGCCCTGGTCGGTCGGCTCCCAGGGCTACGAGAACGTCAGCCACGGATGCACCGGCATGAGCACGGGCAACGCCGCCTGGTTCTACGAGAACATCAGCGAGGGCGACATCGTCCGGGTGATCAACAGCATCGGCGACGACATGGAGCCCTTCGGCAACGGCTACGGCGACTGGAACCTGGACTGGAAGGACTGGCGGGACGGCAGCTACCTCCTCAAGGGCACCCAGGAGGGCCGCAGCCCCGTCGACCAGGCCCGCCTGCGCCCCAGCGTCTGACCGCGCACGCCCCGCCCCACGAAGCCCACGAAGCCCACGAGGGCCCGCGGACGGCCACAGAGCCGCCCGCGGGCCCTCGCCCGTACCCGCAGGCCGCTCAGGCCGCGTTGGGGGCCAGCCGGGAGCGCAGCAGCCCCGCCAGGGCCTCGGGGAACTCCACCGGGTCCACCGGAAGGGTGACGGCCGCGTCGGCGCGGCTCCAGGTGGCCAGCCAGGCGTCCTGGGGGCGCCCCATCAGCAGCAGCACCGGGGGACACCGGAAGATCTCGTCCTTGATCTGCCGGCACACGCCCATGCCCCCGGCCGGGACCGCCTCACCGTCCAGGACGCACACGTCGACGCCCCCGGCGTCCAGTTCCTTGAGGACGGCTGGAAGCGTGGCACATTCCAGGAACTCCACCGGCGGCAGGTCGGCGGCCGGCCTGCGCCCGGCCGCCAGCCGCACCTGCTCCCGGGTGCCCGCGTCGTCGCTGTAGACCAGAACCCGCGCAGTCGCCCGCATTTCGTTCCTCCACGTGTCCGTGAATCACGCTGATGATGCGCGGGATGCTACTCCGTCCGACCCCGTGTCAACATCGGTTCCGCCAGCCTGGCGGGAGAGGCCGCGCGGGGGTGATCTGATGGGCCGTTCGGGCCTTGCACACCCCCCTGACACTCCGAACGGCACCCCCCGGGGTGAGGGCGGGATAAGCGACCGACATAATGTCGGTCGTGGCGACAGCAACGACAGTAGATACCGGGCACGCGCACCCGACGGTCAACCGGCCGAACCTCGTCAGCGTCGGAACCATCATCTGGTTGAGTTCCGAGCTGATGTTCTTCGCGGCCCTCTTCGCGATGTACTTCACCCTGCGATCCGTGATGGGCGCCGAGCACTGGACGGAACAGGCCTCGGCCTTGAACCTGCCCTTCTCGGCGACGAACACCACGATCCTGGTGCTCTCCTCGCTCACCTGCCAGCTCGGCGTGTTCGCCGCCGAGCGCGGTGACGTGAAGAAGCTCCGGACGTGGTTCATCATCACGTTCGTCATGGGTGCGATCTTCATTGGCGGCCAGGTGTTCGAGTACACCGACCTGGTCAAGGAGGAAGGCCTGAGCCTCTCGTCCGACCCGTACGGCACGGTGTTCTACCTGACCACCGGCTTCCACGGTCTGCACGTGACGGGCGGCCTCATCGCCTTCCTGCTGGTCCTCGGCCGGACGTACGCGGCCAAGAGGTTCACCCACGAACAGGCCACGTCGGCCATCGTCGTGTCCTACTACTGGCACTTCGTCGATGTCGTCTGGATCGGCCTCTTCGCGACGATCTACCTGATCAAGTAGCGAACCCGTCGCCGGGCCCGTTCCCGGCGCACCGTCCAGAAACACCGACGCAGAAGATCCTGACACCGGGGTAATCCGTGAAAAAGCTTTCCGCACGACGACGCCATCCGCTGGCGGCGGTCGTCGTTCTACTCTTCGCGCTGGCGGTCACGGGGGGGCTGTACGCCGCCTTCGCGCCCGCGGGCAAGGCGCAGGCCGATGAAACCGCCCAGTCCCTCGCCATCGAGGAGGGCAAGAAGCTCTACGCCGTGGGCTGCGCAAGCTGCCACGGAACCGGCGGTCAGGGTTCCTCTGACGGCCCGAGCCTGGTCGGCGTCGGCTCCGCGGCCGTCGACTTCCAGGTGAGCACGGGCCGCATGCCCGCCCAGCAGCCCGGCGCCCAGGTGCCGAAGAAGCGGAACATCTATTCCCAGGCCCAGATCGACCAGCTCGCGGCGTACATCGCGTCCCTCGGTGCCGGCCCGATCACGCCGACCGAGAAGCAGTACGACCCGGCCGGTGCCGACATCGCCGCCGGTGGCGAGCTGTTCCGCAACAACTGCGCGCAGTGCCACAACTTCACCGGCGAGGGCGGCGCGCTGACCAACGGCAAGTACGCCCCGAACCTCGAGGGCGTCGAGCCGAAGCACATCTACGAGGCCATGCTCACCGGCCCGCAGAACATGCCCTCCTTCCCCGACAGCACCATGCCGGAGAAGCAGAAGAAGGACATCATCGCGTACCTCCAGAACGTGAACGGCGAGAAGTCGGTCAGCCCTGGCGGCCTGAAGCTCGGTGGCCTCGGCCCCGTCTCCGAGGGTCTGTTCGGCTGGATCTTCGGTCTGGGTGCGCTGATCGCTGTCGCCGTCTGGGTCGCGGCCCACACCGCTAAGGCCAAGAAGTCATGAGTAGCCAAGACATTCCCGAAGAGAAGCACCTGCCGAGCGAGCAGGGCGACGCGCACCACGGTGCCGTAGCGGTCGCGGACGACCCGTTCGCCGACCCGGGCCTGCCGGTCCACAAGCCGCGCATCCAGGACATCGACGAGCGGGCCGCCAAGCGGTCCGAGCGCACGGTCGCGATGCTGTTCACGCTGTCGATGCTGGCCACCGTCGGCTTCATCGCCTCGTACGTGTCCATCCCCGTCGAGAAGATCGTCTACATCTTCCCGATCGGGAAGGTGAGCGCGCTGAACTTCGCCCTGGGCATGACCCTGGGCGTCGCCCTGTTCTGCATCGGCGCGGGCGCGGTCCACTGGGCCCGCACCCTGATGTCCGACGTCGAGGTCGCCGACGACCGCCACGAGATCGCCGCGCCGGCGGACGTCAAGGCCAAGGTCATGCAGGACTTCGCCGACGGTGCGAACGAGTCCGGCATCGCCCGCCGCCCGCTGATCCGCAACACCCTGCTCGGCGCGCTGGCCCTGGTGCCGCTCTCCGGCGTGGTCCTGCTGCGCGACCTGGGCACGCTGCCCGAGGACAAGCTCCGCAAGACCCTGTGGACCAAGGGCAAGCTGATCATCAACCAGAACACCATGGAGCCGCTGCGCCCCGAGGACGTCCTGGTCGGTTCGCTGACCTTCGCCATGCCCGAGGGCCTGGAAGAGGACCAGCACGACTTCCAGAACCAGATCGCCAAGGCCGCCCTGATGCTCGTCCGGATCAAGCCGGAGGACATCAAGGACAAGCAGGAGCTGGAGTGGTCCCACGAGGGCATCGTGGCCTACTCGAAGATCTGCACCCACGTCGGCTGCCCGATCAGCCTGTACGAGCAGCAGACGCACCACGTGCTCTGCCCGTGCCACCAGTCCACCTTCGACCTCTCCGACGGCGCCCGTGTCATCTTCGGCCCGGCCGGTCACGCGCTTCCGCAGCTGCGGATCGGCGTGAATGACGAAGGCTTCCTCGAAGCGCTCGGCGACTTCGAAGAGCCCGTCGGTCCTGCATTCTGGGAGCGCGGATGAGCACTGCCACCACCACCGAGCGCAAAGCGCCGGCCGGCGAGCGCGTAGCCGACTGGGCGGACGGCCGCCTGGGCATCTACAGCCTGGCCAAGGCCAACATGCGCAAGATCTTCCCGGACCACTGGTCCTTCATGCTGGGTGAGATCTGCCTCTACAGCTTCATCATCATCATCCTCACGGGTGTGTACCTGACGCTGTTCTTCCACCCGAGCATGAACGAGGTCGTGTACCACGGCTCGTACGTGCCGATGCAGGGCGTCCAGATGTCCGAGGCCTTCGCCTCGACCCTGGACATCAGCTTCGACGTCCGCGGCGGTCTGCTCATCCGGCAGATCCACCACTGGTCGGCGCTGATCTTCGTCGCCGCGATGGTCGTGCACATGATGCGCGTCTTCTTCACCGGCGCGTTCCGCAAGCCGCGTGAGGTCAACTGGATCTTCGGCTTCCTGCTGCTGGTCCTCGGCATGTTCACCGGTTTCACCGGTTACTCCCTGCCGGACGACCTGCTCTCGGGCACCGGTGTCCGCTTCATGGAGGGCGCGATCCTGTCCGTGCCGATCGTCGGCACGTACCTGTCGTTCTTCCTCTTCGGCGGCGAGTTCCCCGGCGGCGACTTCGTCGCCCGGTTCTACTCGATCCACATCCTGCTGCTGCCCGGCATCATGATGGGCCTGCTGGTGGCCCACCTGATCCTGGTCTTCTACCACAAGCACACCCAGTTCGCGGGTCCCGGCAAGACGAACAACAACGTCGTCGGCATGCCGCTGCTGCCGGTCTACATGGCCAAGGCCGGAGGCTTCTTCTTCCTGGTCTTCGGTGTCATCGCGGCCATCGCGGCGCTCGCCTCGATCAACCCGATCTGGGCGCTCGGCCCGTACCGCCCGGACCACGTGTCCACCGGTGCGCAGCCCGACTGGTACATGGGTATGCCGGAAGGCCTGATCCGTGCCATGCCCGGCTGGGAGATCAACCTGTGGGGCCACACGCTCGTCCTGGGCGTGTTCATCCCGCTGCTGCTCTTCCCGCTGGTCCTCGGCGCGATCGCCGTCTGGCCGTTCATCGAGTCCTGGGTCACCGGCGACAAGCGCGAGCACCACATCCTGGACCGCCCGCGCAACGTCCCGACCCGTACGGCCTTCGGTGTCGCCTGGATCGCGGAGTACATCGTGCTCCTCATCGGCGGCGGCAACGACATGTTCGCCCAGTACTTCCACCTGTCGATCAACTCGATCACCTGGTTCGTCCGGATCGGCTTCTTCGTCGTCCCGGTCCTGGCCTTCATCGCCACCAAGCGGATCTGCCTCGGCCTCCAGCGCCGGGACCACGACAAGGTGCTGCACGGTCGCGAGACCGGCATCATCAAGCGTCTGCCGCACGGGGAGTTCGTCGAGGTCCACGAGCCGCTCCCGCAGGGCAAGCTGCACACGCTCACCTCGCACGAGCAGTACAAGCCGCTCGAGCTCGGCCCGACGGTCGACGAGAACGGCGTGGAGCGCAAGGTGACGCGCGGCGAGAAGCTGCGCGCGAAGCTCAGCAAGGGCTTCTACGCGGAGGGCAACCAGATTCCGAAGCCCACCGCCGAGGAGTACAAGGAGATCCAGTCGGGCCACGGCCACCACTGATCTCCGGCATGACCGCTTGAGGGATTGACCCACGTCAATCCTGGTGTCGCCACGGCAAGAGCCCCCGTCCAGTGTCTGGACGGGGGCTCATTGCCGTCTCCGGGGCTGGATAGGCTGAGATCCTCACCGGATCGACGTGAGATCCCCGACGAGCAGCAGGAGCTGACCATGAACGTTGCGACCCCGGCAGGCGGCGACAGCGTGGCGGCCCGCAGCTGGCCGGGCATCCTGGAAGCCCTGCTCAGCGGCCGCGACCTCACCACGGACGACACCGCCTGGGCGATGGAGCGGATCATGCGGGGCGAGGCCACCGACGCGCAGATCGCGGGCTTCGCGGTGGCCCTGCGGGCCAAGGGCGAGACCGTGGGGGAGTACTCCGGCCTGGTCCGGACGATGTACGCCCACGCCAACCTGATCGAGGTACCCGGGCGGACCGTGGACATCGTCGGCACCGGCGGAGACGGCGCCAAGACCGTCAACATCTCCACCATGTCCGCCATCGTGGCCGCCGGCGCGGGCGCGAAGGTCGTCAAGCACGGCAACCGGGCCGCCTCCTCCGCCAGCGGCTCCTCCGACGTCCTGGAGAAGCTCGGCGTCAACCTGGGCCTGACCCCGCAGCGGGTGGCGCAGGTCGCCGAGGAGGCCGGCATCACCTTCTGCGCCGCGGTGGTCTTCCACCCCGCCCTGCGGTACGCCGCCTCGGCCCGCCGGGACCTCGGGGTGCGCACCGCCTTCAACGGCCTCGGCCCGCTCACCAACCCCGCCCGGGTCACCGCGCAGGCGGTGGGCGTCGCGGACCCCCGGCTGGCCCCGATCATGGCCGGAGTGCTCGCCGAGCGCGGCACCTCCGCCCTCGTCTTCCGCGGCGACGACGGCCTGGACGAGCTGACCACCACCGGGACCTCCCGGGTGTGGTGGGTGCGCGACGGCGGGATCACCGAGCACGCCTTCGACCCGCGCGACGTGGGCATCGAGACCGTCGACATCTCCGCCCTGCGCGGCGGCGACCCCTCGTACAACGCCGACGTCGCCCGCCGGCTGCTGGCCGGTGAGACGGGTCCGGTGCGCGACGCCGTCCTGCTGAACTCGGCGTCCGCCCTGGTCGCCCTGGACCCGGGCACCGGCTCGCTGGAGGAGCGGCTGTCGGCGGGCATCGCCCGCGCGGCCGAGTCCATCGACTCGGGCGCCGCCCGGGCCGCGCTGGAACGCTGGGTGGCGGCCAGCAACGCCTGACCCTTCCGACGAGGCCCCGGTCCACGATGTGGACCGGGGTCTTGCGTTCCGGAGATCGTGTGGCAGGATGCTCTCCAAGGTCACGAGTGACAGCGTTATGGCCCCGGCTCGCTGTCCGGCAACCCTCCTTCCGTGGCGGGGTGCCCCGGGTGATGACCAGGTCGTAGGCAGCAAGGCCTACGGCAAGCGCGGATCCCTCGACACCAGGGGTCCTGGTCTCTCGAGGAGCGTTTTCCGTGAGCAAGCGAATGCGATAGGGCGACTCCGCCCCTACTTCACCCCTCGGAACAGGGTCCCTTCCGCGTACCCGCATCCCTTCCGAGGCCCTTCCCGTACCCCTGACGGCCGACGCCGACGACGCGCGCCGCCGTACCCGCGTACGGGCACACCGAAGCCATTCAGCCCTGCCTGCCGGGAGATTCCGCCATGTCCGCATCCCTGAACGCCGCCGCCACCGCCGCCTGCGCCGCCACCGCCGAGGTCCCCGCCTGTGCCGAGCCGCTGCCCGTGCTCGGCCGGGACGTCACCGTCCCGCTCGTCACCGGCGGCGAGGTCACCTACGCGGCCCTGGACTACGCGGCCAGCGCCCCGGCGCTCCAGCGGGTCTGGGACGACGTGGCCGCGTACGCCCCGTACTACGGCAGCGTCCACCGCGGTGCCGGCTACCTCTCGCAGCTCTCCACCGACCTCTTCGAGCAGAGCCGGGCCACCGTCGCGGAGTTCCTCGACTGCCGTGCGGGCGACCAGGTGGTCTTCACCCGGTCCACCACCGACTCCCTCAACCTCCTCGCCGCCGTCCTCCCGGCCGACTGCCAGGTGTTCGTCTTCGAGACCGAGCACCACGCCTCGCTGCTGCCCTGGGGCGACGCGCAGGTCACCTACCTCAACGCCCCGCGCACCCCGGCCGAGGCCGTCGCCACCCTGGAGCGGGCGCTGGCCGACCGCAACCCTTACGGCCCGGCCCTGGTCTGCGTCACCGGCGCGTCCAACGTCACCGGTGAGCTGTGGCCGGTCAAGGAGCTGGCCGCCGCCGCGCACGCCCACGGCGCGCGGATCGTGCTGGACGCCGCCCAGCTGGCGCCCCACCACCCCGTCTCCGTGCGGAAGCTGGACGTGGACTGGGTCGCCTTCTCCGGGCACAAGCTGTACGCGCCCTTCGGCTCGGGCGTCCTCGCCGGCCGCGCCGACTGGCTCCAGGAGGCCGCCCCGTACCTCGCCGGGGGCGGCGCCTCCCGCAAGGTGGCGCGCCGCGAGGACGGCGGCGTCGACGTCGAGTGGCACACCACGGCCGCCCGCCACGAGGCCGGCTCCCCGAACGTCATCGGCGTCTACTCCATCGCCTCCGCCTGCCGGGCGCTGAACGAGGCCGGGTTCGAGAGCCTCGTCGCCCGCGAGCGGCACCTCATCGCGAAGGTCCGCGAGGGCCTGGCGGAGGTCCCGGCGGTGCGGGTGCTGTCCCTGTTCGGCGACGACGCCCCGCGCGTCGGCGTCATCTCGTTCGTGGTCGACGGCTGGAACAGCTCGCACTTCGCTGCGGCGCTGTCGGCGGAGTACGGGATCGGGGTGCGTGACGGCCTGTTCTGCGCCCACCCGCTGGTCCGCACCCTGCTCGGCAGCGAGCCGCAGGCCCAGGGCGAGTGCGGGGCGCCCGAGGCGGCGCCGGGGGAGCGGTCGCTGAACGCGATCCGCGTCAGCTTCGGGGCGGGGACCCCGGACGAGCACGTGGAGCGCTTCGTGCGGGCCGTCAGGGAACTCGTCGCGGACGGCGCGAAGTGGCAGTACCGCACGGAGGACGGCCGCTGCGTCCCGGCGGTCTGATCTCTCCCCGCCCCGCCCTTTCTCCGTTTCTCCCCCAGCTACCGCTGGGAGGTGCCCCCACCTCAATCGCCGGCGGGGCTGATGTCAGCCCCGCCGGCGATCGAGGCGCACCTACGCGTCCAGGCCGATGGCGAAGGCGGCTTCCAGGTCGTGCTGGGAGTAGGTGCGGAACGCGACGTGGGTGTCCGTGGCCTCGACGCCCGGGATCTTGCTGATCCGGCCGGGGATGACGTCCGCCAGGTTCTCGTGACGGGCGACGCGGACCAGCGCGATCAGGTCGTACGTACCGGTGACGGAGTAGACCTCGCTGACGCTGTCCAGCTGGGCGATGGACTCGGCGATCTCGGGGATCCGGTCCACGCTGGTCTTGATGAGCACGATCGCGGTGATCACGGTTGGCTGTCTCCCTCGCCGGCAGTCACTGGTCGCCTCACTCTAGTCGTACGGCGATATCGCGCCCACGCGTAGCAGAAGCCCAGGGAGAACCCCACGACGTGGGCGAGATACGCCACTCCCGGCCCGCTCGCCGCCCGGTGCGCGGCCAGCCACTGGAGCCCGAACCAGAACATCAGCACGATCCACGCCGGGAACCGCAGCGGCAGGAACAGCAGGAACGGGAACAGGCTCGTCACCCGCGCCCGCGGGAACAGGCACAGGAACGCGCCGAGCGCCGCCGAGATCGCGCCGGACGCCCCGACCAGGGTCTGGTCCGAGGAGGCGTGGGCCGCCGCGTAGACCGCCAGGGCCACGTAGCCGGTGCAGAGGTAGAAGACGAGGAACGCCGGCCGCCCCATCCGCTCCTCCGTCATGGCGCCGAAGACGTAGAGGAAGAGCATGTTCCCGAGCAGGTGCAGCCAGCTGCCGTGGACGAAGAGCGCCGTGAGCGGGGTCAGCAGCGGGCGCGCGGCCCCCGAGAAGAGTTCGTCGGGGACCACTCCCCAGTGCCGGAAGTAGGCCGTGCCCGTCGCCAGCAGCCGCTCGCCCGTCCCGTAGGAGGGGTTCAGGCCGGAGGCCGGGCTCGTCAGGAACGCCGCGCAGCAGCCGGCGATCAGCGCGTACGTGACCACGGGGCCCCGGGCGGCCGCCCGCACGGCCCGCCACTTTACGATCATGCGACAGAGCATGACGCAGGCGGAGCCCCCTGAGGGTGGTGCCAGGCCGTAGGGTTACGTGCTGCGGTCCGCCGACCGCCGCGTAAGGCTTTAATTGAACGAGCGACGAAGGAGAGAGCGGCCTGATGACGACGGTTCCCCTGCCGACCGACACCACCCGGTGGCGCTGCACCCTGTGCGGCAACCTCACGAGGTTCGATGTCACCCGATCGTCGAAGGTCGTGGAGTACGTCCACCTCGACCTCGCCGGGGAGCCCAAGGTCGAGGAGCGCGAGGTGGTCAGTGAGACCATCGAGTCGGTCCGCTGCCGCTGGTGCAACGCGGTGGACCAGATCGAGCTCGTCGACAGGCCGGGCACCGACTCCTGACGGAGCCGGGCCCACAGTAGATCACGGTAGGGGTGACGGATTGTGGAGCCAGCAAGCGGCGCCGGGCCGGCCGACGCTGCCCGCGACGCCGCGGAGGTCCTCGACCGCCCGCTGCCGGAAGGCGTGCGGCGCCGGGTCGTCGCGCTCGTCTCGGACGCCTTCGGCGGCCTGACGGTCGCCGACCTCCCCGCGCAGCTGCGCCAGTACGCCCGGTTCACCCCGACCCGGCGCGCCAAGTTCGCGGGCAACGCGATGGCCTCGGCGGTGGAGAGCGACGGGGTCTTCCGCAGCCGGGTCGCGGAGAAGGTGCGCGAGGCACAGCCGGAACTGGCCGGGGCGCTGGAGTCCGGCGCCCCGCCGGCCGCCGCGGACCCGCTGGACGTGGCGGCCGCCGCGTACGTGCTGCGTCCGGCCGGCTGGGTCAAGCTGGTGGCCGCCGCGGGCGAGGAGGCGCAGCGCGCGGACGCCGAGCGGGTCGGTGACGAGAACCGGCGCGAGCTGGAACGGCTGCGCGAGGAACTGGCGCAGCTGCGCGACGCCCAGCGCAGCGGAGGCGAGCAGGTGCGGGCCGAGCTGGACGCCGTCCGCAAGGAAGCGGAATCGCTTCAGCGCAAGCTGCGCAGCGCTCTGAGCGACGTCAAGCGGGGCGAGGCGGCCCTGCGCAAGCTCACCGGCGAGGTCGACGGGATCCGCGGTGAGGCGGCCGCGCAGGTGGCCGCCGCCGAGAGCGAGTCGCGGCGGCTGAAGTCCCGGCTGGCGGAGGCGGAGTCCGCGCTGGAGACCGCGCGCCGGGCCACCCGCGAGGGGCGCAGCGTCGAGGACATGCGGCTGCGGCTGCTGCTGGACACCGTGCTCGACGCGGCGGCGGGGCTGCGCCGCGAGCTGGCGCTGCCGCCGGTGTCGACGCGGCCGGCGGACACGGTGGAGGCCGTGGAGCCGGGCCGGATGACCCCGAAGGACATCGCGGCGCGCGCGCTGTCGGAGACCGACCCGGCGCTGCTGGACCAGCTGTTGGCGCTGCCGCAGGCGCATCTGGTGGTCGACGGCTACAACGTGACGAAGACCGGCTATCCGACGATGCCGCTGGAGAAGCAGCGGCTGCGGCTGCTGGGCGGGCTGTCGATGCTGGCCGCGCAGACCGGTGCCGAGATGACGTGCGTCTTCGACGGGGCGGAACTGGCGGCGCCGGTGCTGCTCGCCCCGCCGCGCGGGGTGCGGGTGCTGTTCTCCAAGGCCGGGGTGACGGCGGACGAGCTGATCCGCCAGCTGGTGCGCGCCGAGCCGCCGGGCCGTCCGGTGGTCGTGGTCTCCACCGACCGCGAGGTGGCCGACGGGGTGGCGAAGGCGGGGGCCCGGCCGGTGGCCTCGGCACTGCTGCTCAAGCGGCTCGCGCGCGTTTCGTAGCACTGTGCGGGGCTTGCGCCTGATGTAACGGCTGTACGGGATGCCCGAATTGATGGTGCGTGTGGGAGACGCACCGTCAAGGCGGCGGCACGCAGCGTGGGCCCCGGGTAAAGAAGCCGGAAGGGCGGCGGATTTTTACGTTCCGGGATTTGAACTGATCACAGACGGGTCACTAGGGTCGGCTCAAACCTCCGTTCGGCAGGTCACTCATTCGAGTGTGCGCGGAGGCGCCGCCGGGCATGCCCGTGTCCGTTCCCGGCGGCTCCAGGATGAAGGAGCTCGCTTTCGTGGCGTCCCACCGTCGACCCAAGCCGCCGACCCGCACCCGCGTCAGCGTCCTCACCGCCATCGCCACCGCGGCCGTCGCCCTCTCCGCCCAGTCCGCCTCGGCCGCACCGGACAAGCCGAACAAGGACGAGGTCAAGACCAAGGTCGACGCCCTCTACGAGGAGTCCGAGCAGGCCACCGAGCAGTACAACGGGGCCAAGGACCGCCAGGACAAGCTGGAGAAGGAGATCGGCTACCTCCAGGACCAGGTGGCCCGCGGCCAGGCCGACCTCAACGACCTGCGCAACACGCTCGGTTCGATGGCCACCGCCCAGTACCGCGGCGGCGGCATCGACCCGTCCGTGGCCCTGCTGCTCTCCGGAGACCCGCAGAACTACCTCGAGAGCTCCGCCACGCTCCAGCAGTTGAGCGGCCGCCAGGTCGAGGCGATATCCAAGATCCAGGCCAAGCAGCGGGAACTCGCCCAGCAGCGCGCGGACGCCACCGGCAAGCTCGCCGACCTCGACGCCGTCCGCAAGGAGCTCGCCGAGAAGAAGGCCACCGCCCAGAGCAAGCTCGCCGACGCCCAGGCCCTCCTCAACTCGCTGACCGCCGAAGAACGCGGCCAGCTCAAGAGCGACGCGGCCAAGGACGGCGAGGCCTCCGCCAAGGCCGCGGGCGGCGGCACGGGCGCCAAGCCGGGCGCCGCGAAGGGCTCGGGACGGGCCGGCGCCGCCCTCGCCGCCGCCATCACCCAGGAGGGCGACGCCTACCACATGGGCGACACCGGCCCCAACTCCTGGGACTGCTCCGGCTTGACGCAGTGGGCCTACGCCCAGGCCGGCGTCAGCATCAGCCGCACCACCTACACCCAGGTCAACGACGGCACGCGCATCGGCCGCAGCGAGCTCCAGCCCGGCGACCTCGTCTTCTTCTACAGCGACCTGCACCACGTCGGGCTCTACGCGGGCAACGGCCAGGTCTTCCACGCCTCCAACCCCACCGGCGGCGTCCGCTACGAGGCCATGAGCAACATGCCCTTCCAGTTCGGCGTCCGCGTCGGCTGACCCTCCCGCCCCCGCGGGGACGCGCCGTACACCGCCCATCCGGGCGAATTGCGCGGACCCGCCCTGACCCCGCGCCCCGCCCATGACCTGCGTCAGAGGCGGGGCGCCGGCGTACCGGCCCGCCGGCGGTCGTTGGCCGCCGCGTCGCCGCGCGGTTACTGTCTGCCAGCGCGGAACCCGGCACACGGCCGTCCACGGGGGCGGACCCGGGCCCCGCAGCGGAAGGGAGCGGTGCCACGTGGGGTCCCATCGCCGGCCGGCAAGCGGCGGTCCAGAGCGGAACGCCAAGGTCACCGTCCTCACCGCCGCCGCGGCCACCGCCGCCGTGGCCATGACGGGCGCACCCGCCCTCGCCGCCCCGGCCCTGCCGCAGGAACCCGCCACGAGCTCCCGCGCCCAGGTCGACCGGCTCTTCGAGGAGGCCGAGCAGGCCACCGAGAAGTTCAACAAGGCCGGCGAGAAGGCCGACGCGCTGCGCGCCGAGATCAGCCGCGCCCAGGACGCCGTCGCCCGCGCCCAGGACCGCGTCAACACCATGCGCGGCGTCCTCGGCACCTTCGCCGGCGCCCAGTACCGCTCCGGCGGCCTCGACCCCACCGTCGAGCTGATGCTCTCCGAGGACCCCGGCGCCTACCTCGACAAGGCCGCCGTCCTCGACCGGCTGAGCGGCCGCCAGGCCAAGCAGCTCGCCGAACTGCGCGAGGAACAGCGCCGGATCGGCCAGCAGCGCCAGGACGCCTCCCGCAAGCTCGCCGAACTGGAGGCGCTGCGCACCGAGGTGGCCACCCAGAAGCGGGCCGTCACCTCGAAGCTCGCCGAGGCCCGCCGGCTCCTCAACGACATGCCCTCCGGCGAACGCGCCGACTTCGAACGGGCCTCGCGCTCCGGCGGCCGCGGCGACGTCCTCCCGGACCTCCCCGACCTGCCCGCCGGCGGCGGCCACGCCTCCGGCCGGGGCATGGCCGCCGTGATGGCCGCCCGGGCGGCGCTCGGCAAACCGTACGTGTGGGGCTCCACCGGCCCCTCCGGCTTCGACTGCTCCGGGCTGATGGTGTGGTCCTACCGCCAGGCCGGGGTCTCCCTGCCCCGCACCTCCCAGGCACAGCGCCACGCCGGCCGGCAGGTGCCGCTCTCGCAGGCCCAGCCCGGCGACCTGGTCACGTACCGCTCGGACGCCAGCCACGTCGGCATGTACGTCGGCAACGGCCAGGTGATCCACGCCCCCTACCCCGGCGCCCGGGTCCGCTACGACCCCGTCGGGATGATGCCGGTGTCCTCGGTCACCCGGCCCTGACACCCGCCGTGCGTACGATCGGCGGATGGATCCCGTCCGCCGTGCCCTCCTGCGCCTGCTCGTGCCGGCCCTGTGCGCGCCCGTGGCGGGATGCTCGGCGCCCGCCCCGCCCGTCGACGCGCAGGTGCGGCAGGCCGTCGCCGACTGGGCGGCGGCCCCGCCCGGGCGGCTCTCCGGGATCCCGCTGGAGGGCTGGTCCTACGAGGTCACCTCGGTCCGCAGCCAGGGCGCACGCGCCGTCGCGCACGCCGACCTGCGCTACCGGCTCGCCGGCTACGACACCGCCCCCGCCGGGTCGGCCCGCGAGCTGACGCTGGCCCGCAGCGGGGACGGTACGACCTGGCGGGTCACCGCCGACCGGCCCGCGGAAGGGGCCCCGCCGCAGCTGTGGGACCAGCCGGACCCCGTCGCCGTCGTCCGGGGGGCGCACTCCCTCGTCCTCGGCGTCCGCCAGAGCCCCCAGACCCTCGCGGAGATCGCCGCCGAGGCCGACCGGGCCGTCCCCGCCGCGAGCGCCGCCTGGCCGGGGCCCTGGCCGCGCCGGGTGGTGGTGCTGGTCCCCGCCACCCTGGACGCGATGGCCGCGCTGCTGGGCCGCCCGGCCGCCACCTACCGGGGCATGGGGGCCGTCACCACGGGAGCCACCGGCGGCGGCCCCGCACCGGCCGACCGGGTGGTTGTCAACCCGGAGGGGTACGCACAGCTGTCGCAGGCCGGCCGGCAGATCGTCCTCACCCACGAGACCACCCACGTCGCCACCCGGACCGCCACCACCGCCCGGACCCCGCAGTGGCTCTCCGAGGGCTTCGCGGACTGGGCGGCGTACCGGAACGGCCCCCTGGGCCCGGCGGAGGCCGCCCCCACCCTCGCCCGGGCCGTCCGCCTCGGCGACCTCCCGCCCGCCCTCCCGCAGGACGCGGCCTTCGCCTTCGGCGGCGACCAGGACGCCATGGCCCGCGCCTACGAGGGCGCCTGGCTCGCCTGCCGGCTCATCGCCGCGCGCTGGGGGGACGCGGCCCTGGTCCGGCTCTACGAACTCGCCGGCCGCGAACCCCTGCCCACCGCCGTCGACCGGGCCCTGGGCACGGACCTGGCCGCCCTGACGAAGGCCTGGCAGGAGGCGCTGCGCGAAGACCTCGGCTAGCGGTCCGGTACGTTGGCGGGGATGCACAAGACGCTGATCGTGACCAACGACTTCCCGCCGCGCCCGGGCGGCATCCAGGCCTTCCTGCACAACATGGCGCTGCGGCTGGACCCCGAGCGGGTCGTCGTCTACGCCTCCACCTGGAAGCACGGCGCGGAAGGCCGCGAGGCCACCGCCGCCTTCGACGCCGAGCAGCCCTTCACCGTGGTCCGCGACCGCACCACGATGCTGCTGCCGACACCCCGCGTGACCCGGCGGGCGGTCTCCCTGCTGCGCGAACACGGCTGCGAGTCGGTGTGGTTCGGGGCGGCCGCCCCGCTCGGCCTGATGGGCCCGGCGCTGCGCCGGGCGGGCGCGCGGCGGCTGGTCGCGACCACCCACGGGCACGAGGCAGGCTGGGCGCAGCTGCCGGCCGCCCGGCAGCTGCTGCGGCGGATCGGCGAGGGCACGGACACCCTCACCTACCTCGGCGAGTACACGCGCTCGCGGATCGCCTCGGCGGTGACGGACCGGGCGGCGGCGCGGATGGTCCAGCTTCCGCCGGGCGTCGACGAGAAGACCTTCCACCCCGGCTCCGGCGGAGCCGAGGTCCGGGCCCGGCTCGGGCTCAGCGACCGGCCGGTGGTGGTCTGCGTCTCGCGGCTGGTGCCGCGCAAGGGACAGGACACGCTGATCGAGGCGCTGCCGGCGATCCTGGCGCGGGTGCCGGACGCGGCGCTGCTGATCGTGGGCGGCGGCCCGTACGAGGCGGACCTGCGGGCGCTGGCGGCCGCGAAGGGGGTCGCGGACGCGGTGGTCTTCACGGGCGCCGTCCCGTGGGCGGAGCTGCCGGCCCACTACGGGGCGGGCGACGTGTTCGCGATGCCGTGCCGGACCCGGCGGGGCGGGCTGGACGTGGAGGGCCTCGGCATCGTCTACCTGGAGGCCTCGGCGACCGGCCTGCCGGTGGTCGCGGGCGACTCGGGCGGGGCGCCGGACGCCGTGCTCGACGGTGAGACGGGGTGGGTGGTGCGCGGCGGCGACCCGGCCGCCGCCGCGGACCGCATCGTCCCGCTCCTCCAGGACCCGGCCCTGCGGGCGCGCATGGGCGAGGCGGGCCGGGCGTGGGTCGAGGAGAAGTGGCGCTGGGACCTCCTGGCGGAGCGGCTGCGCGACCTGCTGTAGCCCCGGCGGTAGCCGGGGGAGGAAGGGCGGGTAGGGGACCTAGCCCCCCGCCGCCGAAGCCACGGCTGACTGTCACTCAGAAACAAGGCACCCCGCCTTATGGCCGCTTCAGCGGAATCCGCTCATCATGCGCCCATGAACCCCAACCTGACGCGCCGTCAACTCGGCCTCGCCGCCCTCCGCACCGCCGCGGCCCTCGGCCTCACCCGCATCGGCCTCACCACCGCCACCGCCGCCGAGGCCCCGCCCGCCGCCCGCTACGCGCCCGCCATCGTCGTCGGATCCGGCTACGGGTCCGCCGTCGCCGCGCTCAGACTCGGGCAGGCCGGCGTCCGTACCGTCGTCCTGGAGATGGGCCGGCTCTGGGACACCCCCGGCCCCGACGGCAAGGTCTTCCCCTCCACCTCCGCCCCCGACCAGCGGTCCATGTGGTTCCGCACCCGCACCGAGGCCCCCCTCGCCACCTTCCTCTGGCTCGACGTCGTCAACCGCGACATCAGCCCCTACCCCGGCGTCCTCGACCGCGTGAACTACGGGGACATGTCCGTCTACGTCGGCCGCGGCGTCGGCGGCGGCTCCCTCGTCAACGGCGGCATGGCCCCCACACCCCGCCGCTCCTACTTCTCCGAGGTACTGCCCCAGGTCGACGCCGACGAGATGTACGGCACCTACTACCCCCGCGCCCGCGCCATGCTCGGCGTCAACAGCATCGACCCCGACTGGTTCGAGTCCACCGAGTGGTACCGCTTCGCCCGGATCTCCCGCAAGCACGCCCAGAACACCGGCCTGAAGACCACCTTCGTGCCCAACGTCTACGACTTCGGGTACATGCGGCGCGAAGCCGCCGGCACCGCCACCAGGTCAGCCCTCGCCGGCGAGGTCATCTACGGCAACAACCACGGCAAGAAGAGCGTCGACAAGACCTACCTCGCCGCCGCCCTCGGCACCGGCAACGTCACCATCGAGACCATGCAGCGCGTGGTCGCCGTACGCCAGGACCCCGCCGGAGGCTACGTCCTGACCGTGCGGACCAGCGACGTCACCGGCAAGGTCACCCAGGTCCGCGAACTCGGCTGCGACCGGCTCTTCCTCGGCGCCGGCAGCCTCGGCACCACCGAGATCCTGCTGCGCGCCCGCGAGACCGGCGCCCTGCCCGCGCTGAGCGACCGGGTCGGGCGGAACTGGGGCACCAACGGCAACATCATGACCGCCCGTGCCAACCACCTGTGGGACACGGTCGGCGCCAACCAGGCCACCATGCCCGCCCTGGGCATCGACGACTGGGACAACGCGGCCAACCCGGTCTTCGCGGAGATCGCCCCGCTCCCCATGGGCATCGAGCACTGGATCTCGATGTACCTGGCCATCACGAAGAACCCGGAGCGCGGCCACTTCACCTACGACGCCGCCACCGACTCGGCGCGGCTCCAGTGGACCCGGGACCAGAACGCCCCGTCGGTCGCGGCGGCCAAGAACCTCTTCGACCGCGTCAACCTCAGGAACTTCACCATGTACCGCTACGACCTGTTCGGCGAGAACAAGGCCTTCGCGGACACCTTCACCTACCACCCGCTCGGCGGCTGCGTCCTCGGCGAGGCCACGGACGGCTACGGCCGGGTCAAGGGGTACCGCGGGCTCTACGTCACCGACGGCTCGCTCGTCCCCGGCTCGCTCGGCGTGAACCCGTTCGTGACGATCACGGCCCTCGCCGAGCGGAACATGGAGCGGATCCTCGCCGAGGACCCGCGCTAAGAGCTCACGAGCTAAGAGCTCACGAGCGGTACAGGGCCTCGATCTCGTCCGCGAAGTCCTTCGCCACCACGTTGCGCTTGAGCTTCAGCGACGGCGTGATGTGGCCCGACTCCTCCGTGAACTGGGAGGGGAGGATGCGGAACTTCCGCACCGACTCCGCCTTGGAGACCGCCGCGTTGCCGTCGTCCACGGCCTTCTGGACGGCGGCCATCAGGTCCGCGTCCTCGCGCAGGTCCGCCGCCGTGGACCCGGCCGGCTTGCCGTTCTCCGCTGCCCACCGGCCGAGGAACTCCTCGTCGATGGTGACCAGCGCCGCCACGAACGGCTTGCCGTCGCCGACCACCATGCACTCGGCGACCAGCGCGTGGGCCCGGATCCGGTCCTCGATCACGGCGGGGGCGACGTTCTTGCCGCCCGCCGTGACGATGAGCTCCTTCTTGCGGCCGGTGATCTTCAGGTAGCCGTCCTCGTCGAGGGTGCCGACGTCACCGGTGTGGAACCAGCCGTCGGACATCGCCTCGGCGGTGGCCGCCTCGTTCTTCCAGTACTCCTTGAAGACGTGCTCACCGTGCACCAGCACCTCGCCGTCGTCGGCGATGCGCAGCACGGAGCCCGGCAGCGGCTGCCCGACCGTGCCGATCTTCTGCTTGTCCCAGGGCAGGAACGCCGTGGCCGCGCAGGTCTCCGTCAGGCCGTAGCCCTCCAGGACCGTGAAGCCGATGCCGCGGAAGAAGTGGCCGAGCCGCTCGCCCAGCGGGGCGCCGCCGGAGATCGCGTACTCGCCGCGGCCGCCGAGGACGGCGTGCAGCTTGCTGTAGACCAGCTTGGAGAAGATCTTGTGCTTGAGCTTCAGGCCGAAGGACGGGCCCGAGGGCAGGTCCAGTGCCCGGCTGTACGCGATCGCGGTCTCGGCGGCGGCGTCGAAGATCCGGCCCTTGCCGTCGGCCTGCGCCTTCGCGCGCGCCGAGTTGTAGACCTTCTCGAAGACGCGCGGCACGCCCAGGATCAGCGTGGGCCGGAAGGACTGGAGCTCGTCGGTGAGGTTCTTGATGTCCGGTACGCAGCCCAGCCGGATCGGCGCCAGGACCGCCGCCACCTCCACCAGGCGGCCGAAGACGTGCGCGGCCGGGAGGAACAGCAGCACCGAGCACTCGCCGGTGCGGAAGAGCGGCTTCAGCCGCTCCACGACGTTGCCGCACTCGGCGAAGAAGTTGCGGTGGGTCAGCACGCAGCCCTTGGGGCGGCCGGTGGTGCCCGAGGTGTAGACGATGGTGGCCGGGTCGTCCGCGTTCGCGAGCGAGCTGCGGGCGTCCACGTCCGCGTCCGGGACCTGCGCGCCGGCGGTCTTGAGGGCGCCGAAGGCGTCCTGCTCGATCTCCCAGACCTCGCGCAGCTCCGGCAGCCGGTCGCGCAGGGCCTCCACGCTCGCGCTGTGCCCCGGGCTCTCGACGATGGCCGCGACGGCGCCGGAGTCCCCGAGGATCCACTGGATCTGCTCCGGGGAGCTGGTCTCGTACACGGGCACGGTGACCGCGCCCGCGCTCCAGATCGCGAAGTCGAACAGGACCCACTCGTAGCGGGTGCGGGAGATCAGCGCGACCCGGTCGCCGGGCTGGATGCCCGCCGCGATCAGGCCCTTGGCGGCGGCCCGGACCTCGGCGAGGAACTCGGTGGCGGTCACGTCCTGCCAGCGGCCGTCGACCTTGCGGCTCATGACGGCGGTGTCTGGGTGCTGGGCGGCGTTGCGGCGGATGAGATCCGTCAGGTTCCCGTCCGACGGGACCTCGTACAGGGCCGGAAGGCTGAACTCGCGCAAGACTGCTGCTCCTCTGGGCGCCATCGCCACCGTGTGGACCGACCGGACGTTACCCACCGGTAGTGGGTTCCGGATAGAGGTAACCGGCCAGATGTTCCGTGCGTCACATTCTGGACTTCGCCGTGCATCGCAACCGCCGTCACAGCGCTGCCGACAGTAGTCGACCGGCTCCAGGACTCGGAAGTAACCGCAGGTCCGGCCGCCTGCGAGCCCCGCTCTACCCGCCGGGCACCGGCACCCCTAGGGTTGCGGCATGGGTACCGGCAAGAGGCGTACACGGGTCCACGTCGTCAGCGACGTCCACGGCAACACCGAGGCGCTCGCCCGCGCCGGCGACGGCGCCGACGCCCTCGTCTGCCTCGGTGACCTGGTCCTCTTCCTCGACTACGCCGACCACTCGCGCGGCATCTTCCCCGACCTGTTCGGCGTGGAGAACGCCCACCGCATCGTCGAACTGCGCACCGCGCGCCGCTTCGCCGAAGCGCGCGAATTCGGCCGCCGGCTGTGGGACGGCCTCGACAGGGAACGGATGATCGAGCAGGCGGTGCGACGCCAGTACGCGCAGATGTTCGCCGCCTTCCCCCGCCCTACGTACGCCACCTACGGCAACGTCGACATCCCCGGCCTCTGGCAGGAGTACGCCGGCCCCGGCACCACCGTCCTCGACGGGCAGCGGGTGGAGCTCGGCGGCCGCGTCTTCGGCTTCGTCGGCGGCGGACTGCCCTCGCCCATGCGCACCCCCTACGAGGTGGACGAGGACGAGTACGCGGCCAAGGTGGAGGCCCTCGGCGAGGTCGACGTGCTCTGCTCGCACATCCCGCCGGAGGTGCCCGAGCTCTGCTACGACACGGTCGCCCGCCGCTTCGAACGCGGCAGCACCGCCCTGCTCGCCGCGATCCGCCGCACCCGGCCCCGGTACGCCCTCTTCGGACACGTCCACCAGCCCCTGGCCCGGCGGATGCGGATCGCGTCCACCGAGTGCGTGAACGTCGGCCACTTCGCGGCGACGGGACGGCCGTGGGCCCTGGAGTGGTGACCACGCCCCCCGGCGCCGGGGCCCCGCAGTATCGGCGCCCATACGCGCGGTAGCCTTCACGCGGCGGCCGGAGGCCCCCGCACCCTTGCCGAACACTCTCCCCCGGAGGAGCGACCGCGATGGCGGAACACACCAGCTCGAGCATCACGATCGAGGCCTCGCCGGCCGCGGTCATGGCCGTCATCGCCGACTTCGCCCGCTACCCCGAGTGGACGGGCGAGGTGAAGGAGGCCGAGGTGCTGTCCACCGACGCCGAGGGCCGCGCCGAGAAGGTCCGGCTGCTGCTGGACGCCGGTGCGATCAAGGACGACCACACGCTGGCCTACAGCTGGAAGGGCCAGGACGAGGTCAGCTGGACCCTCCACAAGTCCCAGATGCTGCGCCAGCTGGACGGCTCCTACCGGCTCGCCCCGCTGGCCGGCGGGGCGCACACGGAGGTCACCTACCAGCTGACCGTCGACGTCAAGATCCCGATGCTCGGCATGATCAAGCGCAAGGCCGAGAAGGTCATCATCGACCGCGCCCTGGCGGGCCTGAAGAAGCGGGTCGAATCGGCCGCCTGAGCCACGCCCGGGCGGGGCGCCCTGGGGGCTCCGCCCCCAGACCCCCGCGCCTCAAACGCCGGCGGGGCTGATTTCAGCCCGCGCGGCGATTGAGCGCACCGGGCGCGGAGCGCACGGAACGGGTCCGGGCGGAGCCCGGGGAACGGTGGAAGGGCGGGTAGGGGACCAGCCCCGCGCAGCGGGACCCCCGGACCGGGGGCTGGGCCACCGCGGGCGTAGCGTTCGGGCAGGACGATCTACGACCCGGAGCACCGCACCATGCCGCACACCCTGCTGATCACCGGCCCCGGAGGGTCCGGCCGGACCACCGTCGCCGCCGCCACCGCGCTCGCCGCGGCCCGCGCCGGGCAGCGTGTGCTCCTGCTCTGCGGTGACGGCGACCCCTGGGCCGGCGCCCCCACCCCCGACGGCCTCCGCCTCGCCCGCATCGACTCCGGCGAGGAGTTCCGCACCGAACTCGCCGCCCTCCAGGAACGCGGCGCGACCCTCCTCGGCATGCTCGGCGGCACCCCCCTCGGCGCCGAGGAACTCACCGAGCTCCCCGGCGCCGAACAGTTCGCCCTCCTGCGCGGCCTGCGCCGCGCCGCCACCGCACCCGCCACCGACCTCGTCGTCGTGGACATGCCCCCGCTGCACCAGGCCCTGACGACCCTCGCCCTCCCCGCCCAGCTGCGCCGCTACCTCGCCCGCCTGCTGCCCGCGGAACGCCAGGCCGCCCGCGCCCTGCGCCCCGTACTGGCCCAGCTCGCCGGGGTCCCCATGCCCGCCCGCTGGCTCTACGAGACCGCCGCCCGCTGGGACGAGGAGCTCGCCGCCGTCCAGGCCGTCGTCGAGGCCCCCACCACCCGGGTCCGCCTCGTCGCCGAACCCGGACCCGCCGCCGACGCCGCCCTGCGCTCCGGGACGCTCGGCCTCGCCCTGTACCAGCTGCCCGTCCACGACCTGGTCGCCAACCGCCTCGTCCCCCGGGACTCCGCCGACCCCTGGCTCGCCGGGCTCGCCGCCCAGCAGGCCGAGTACCTCACGCGCTGGGGCCGGGAACGGCCCGTCGTCCCGCTCGGGCACCTCGGCCGCGACCCCGAGGACCCCGGCGAGCTCGCCGCCACCGAAGGCATGGCACCGAGCCCCGCCCCCGCCCCCGGGGACCGCCCCGGCTGGGCCGTCGAGGACCGGCTCGCCGAGGACGGGGTGCTGGTCTGGGCGGTCCCGCTGCCCCGCGCCCGCAAGAGCGAGCTCGACCTCATCCGGCGCGGCGACGAGCTGCTCCTCGCGGTGGGCCCCTACCGCAGGACCGTTTCCCTCCCCTCCGCCCTGCGCCGCTGCACCGTCTCCGGCGCCGCCCTCACCGACGGAGTGCTCCGCGTCCGCTTCACCCCCGACCCGCAGCTGTGGCCCCGCGCGCGCTGAGACGCGTACGCGGCGGCGTACCCCCGTTCGGGTAACGTCGGAGGTAGCCCCTACCGCAGCCGCCTCAGGAGAGTCCGCCATGAGCGAGGCCACCGACCGCCCCACCGACGACGACGCCTGGGCGAAGGCCTGCGCCGAGGACCTCGCCGCCGAACAGGAGCGCCGCCGGGCCGAAGAGGAGCGCCGGGCCGAACGGGAGCGCCGGGCCGAACGGGAGCAGGGCACCGCGGCGGACGCCGCCACCGGAACCGCCGCCGAGGAGCTGTTCAAGCTCTTCGGGGCCGTCGCCGACAAGGTCTCCGCCCTCAACAACCCGGAGCTCGCCGCAGCCGCCCAGGGCGCCGTACGCCAGTTCGTCAACCAGGCCAAGACCGCCGCCAAGCCCGTCATCGAACGCAACCCGGAGGTCTTCGGCCACCTCGCGGCCGCCGGATCCGAGCTGCTCGCCGCCTACCGCTCGGCCGTCGAAGGCCACGAACGCCGCTGGGTCCGCGAGGAGCCCCCGGCCCCCCGCAAGCACTCCGAGGGCGACGACGACCACGGCGACGGCCCCGACGAGGGCCCGGCCCAGCGGATCGATCTCGACTGATCCTCCGCCCGGCTCGGGTACGGTTGGCCGTGGCGGGGCTTGACCGGAAAACCGAGGGACTAATGGGACTCACCATCGGCGTCGACATCGGCGGCACGAAGATCGCGGCCGGCGTGGTCGACGAAGAGGGCACCATCCTTGAGACGTACAAGGTGCCCACCCCGCCGACCGCGGACGGCGTGACGGAGGCGATCTGCGCCGCCGTCTCCGAGGTCAGCAGCAACCACACCATCGAAGCCGTCGGCATCGGCGCCGCCGGCTACGTGGACGACAAGCGCGCGACCGTCCTCTTCGCACCGAACATCAACTGGCGCCACGAGCCCCTCAAGGACAAGGTCGAGCAGCGCATTGGCCTGCCCGTCGTCGTCGAGAACGACGCCAACTGCGCCGCCTGGGGCGAATACCGCTTCGGCGCCGGCCAGGGCCACGAGGACGTCATCTGCATCACCCTCGGCACCGGCCTGGGCGGCGGCATCATCATCGGCAACAAGCTGCGCCGCGGGCGCTTCGGCGTCGCCGCCGAGTTCGGGCACATCCGCGTCGTCCCCGACGGCCTGCTGTGCGGCTGCGGCAGCCAGGGCTGCTGGGAGCAGTACGCCTCCGGCCGCGCGCTCGTCCGCTACGCCAAGCAGCGCGCCAACGCCACCCCCGAGAACGCGGCGGTCCTCCTCTCGCTCGGCGACGGGACCCCCGACGGCATCGAGGGCAAGCACATCAGCGAGGCCGCGCGGGCCGGCGACCTGGTCGCCGTCGACGCCTTCCGCGAACTGGCCCGCTGGGCCGGCGCGGGCCTGGCCGACCTGGCCTCCCTCTTCGACCCGTCGGCGTTCATCGTCGGCGGCGGCGTCTCCGACGAGGGCGACCTCGTCCTCGACCCGATCCGCAAGTCCTTCAAGCGCTGGCTGGTCGGCGGCGCCTGGCGGCCGCACGCCCAGGTACTGGCCGCCCAGCTCGGCGGCAAGGCCGGGCTCGTCGGCGCCGCCGACCTGGCCCGCCAGGGCTGACCCGGCCCGGCCCGCCGGGCCGACCCGCCCTCGGGCACGGCTCGAGCCGCCCGCCGCGCCCTCTGTGGGAGCGGCGGGCGGCTGCGTATCTTGCGGTGCATGGTGCCTGACACGTTGCCCCAGCCCCAGCCCCAGCCGCAGCCCCAGCCGCTTTCCGACGCCCACGCGGTGCCCGGCGCACTGCCCGGGTCCACCACCGAGCCGGACGGCTCCGCCGTGATCCGGGTCCTCAGCTACAACATCCGCTCGCTGCGCGACGACGAGGAGGCCCTGGCCCGGGTGATCCGGGCCTGCGCCCCGGACCTGGTCTTCGTCCAGGAGGCCCCCAGGTTCTTCCGCTGGCGCAAGCACGCGGCCCGGCTGGCCGCCAAGAGCGACCTGGTCGTCCTGGGCGGGGGAGCGACGGCGGCCGGACCGCTGCTGCTGTGCTCGCTACGGGCCTTCGTGGAACGGACCGAGGACGTCCTGCTCCCCCTCACCCCCGGCCTGCACCGGCGCGGCTTCGCGACGGCGGTCGTCCGCTTCGGGGCGGCGCGGCTGGGGGTCGTCAGCGCGCACCTGTCGCTGGACCCGACCGAGCGCGCCGCCCAGGCCGGCCTCCTCCTGGAGCGGGTCGAGGCCCTGGACACCCCGTACGCGATCGCCGCCGCCGACGTCAACGAAAGCCCGGGCGGCCCGGCCTTCACCCGCCTGTCGGACGCCCTCCAGGACTGCTGGACGGCCGCCCCCTGGGGCGGCGCCCACACCTTCCCGTCGGCAGCCCCGTCCCGCCGCATCGACGCGGTGTTCGCCTCCCGGGGCGTGGAGGTCCTCGCCTGCGGAGTCCCGACGGGCCTCCCGGCACCCGACCTCCGCACGGCCACGGACCACCTCCCGGTCCTGGCAGCGGTCCGCCTGAGGGCGTAGCCACGCCTCGCGGCGCGGGCCCGCTTTTGCCCCCGCGAGGAGCCGGGGGCGGGCCGGTGACTGCCCACCCGCCT
Organism: Streptomyces sp. NPDC000075; assembly: GCF_040301925.1. NCBI lineage: Bacteria > Bacillati > Actinomycetota > Actinomycetes > Kitasatosporales > Streptomycetaceae > Streptomyces > Streptomyces sp. NPDC000075. The sequence continues at coordinate 95,893 of NZ_JBEPFL010000024.1, read as the reverse complement.
CCCCGGGTGCGGGGCGGTGGGTGGGGGCGGGGTCCCGGTGGGCGGTGACGGTAGAGCGGACCGGAGCCGGGGGAGGGCGGCACTTGGGCCGGGCGTTCTCAGGGAGGGTTGGGGGTTTCCCGTCAGTCTCATCGTCCTTCCGCGTCGGGCCGCCCTGTCAAGGGCGCTCCTTCGTCGCGTCGCTTCGCGATGTCGCTGCGCTCCACCCTTGACAGACCGTCCCGCCGCGAAATGCCGAAGACTGCCGGGAACCCCCCAAAGGAACGGGACGGACGTTCCTTGGACATGCGGCGGAATCAGCGATGAGCCGAGCAGACCGGGACACGGCAGACCAGGCATCCGGCCCCCGACCGGCAAAGCCGGAGCCGGGGGCCACCCCACGCGTCAGATCGCTACGCGCTTCGCCCGTCTCGGCGTCCGGCGACCGTCCGGGGCCGATACCCGCACGAAATGCCAACCACGCAGGCATCCCGGGCCACCCCACGCGTCAGATCGCTACGCGCTTCTCACCTTCCGGCGGCCGTCCGCCGCCTGGGCGACAGCCTCGCCGCCCAGGCCCGCGCCGACGAGGCCGTCGCCGCCTGGACCCAGGCCCTGGTCCTCATGGGGGGTATGACCTCCGACCGCACCCGAAAAGCGATCACCTCGATCCGCTCCACCCTCGCCATCTACCAACGCCGCCTCGTCCCCGGCGCCGCCGATCTTGCCCGCCGAGCGCGGGAAGCCCTCGCCTAACATGCCCAACAACCCGCCTGACGAAGGGAACACCGTGGCTCAGCAGACCGACGACCGCTCCCAAGCCCTCAAGCCGGCGCTCGCATCGATGACCCTGCTGGTCGCGGCCGTCATCGTCCACGACAAGGCCACCAACCGCGTCGTCCTCCTCCAGCGCAGCGACAAAGCCAAGTTCGCCCAGGGAATGTGGGACCTCCCGGTAGGCAAGAGCGAACCGGGCGAGCCCATCACCGAAACCGCAGTCCGAGAGCTCTACGAGGAGACGGGCCTCACCGTGAAGCCCGAGTCCCTCAAGGTCGCCCACATCATCCACGGAGCCTGGGGCGTCGAAGCCCCCAACGGCTTCCTCACCGTCGTCTTCGCCGCCAACGAATGGACCGGCGAACCCGAAAACCGCGAACCCCGCAAGCACTCCCAGGTCCGCTGGATCGACGCCGACGCCATCCCCGACGCCTTCGTGAACACCACATCAAGCGCTCTTCGCCAGTACTTGAACGCCGGTCCGGAGGTCTCGCTGAACGGGTGGTGAACCGCCGAGGTTGGATGCGGCATAGAGCGTCAGAGTGCTACGCGCTGCCCAGGGTTCGGCGTTTGGCGGTCGTCTGGGGCTGGTCGTAGGCGGGGACGATGTTTTCGACGGCGGTGGTGAACTCTCGGCCGGATGCGCCCCGGATGTAGGCGAGTTCTCTCCAACACTCGTAGGTGTGGCAGTCGGAGACGTTCTCGTTGACCACGGCCATCAGCACCCCCTCGGCGCCGGAGGCGATATCGCGGACACGGCGACGCAGGAGGCGGTGGGGGACGTACTCGTACTGCTCACTCATCGCGGGCCTCCTCGCAGCTGTCGAGGAAGCGCTCCCAACCGGCCTGCGCGCGGTCGAGAAGGTCAGAGCTGGGTTCGATGGTGGCCGCCACGCGATGTGCCGCCTCGCTTTGGTGCCTGATATCGGGGCGTGGATCGATGTGGGACTGACGCATGAACGCGTCTCCTTTGCGCAGCCGGGTATGCCACCCGGTCACCTTGGGTAGCAGGGCGACTACGAGGTTACTCGCAGAGTTTCTGCGAGTCCAGGAATTCTGCTACTCGCAGGAATGCTGCGTATTTGCGAGACTGTCCGCGACTCGAAAGGAGCACATGTGAGCGAGGGATTCGGTCTGGTGGTGCGCTTCGCGCTGCACGACCTGGAAGCCGCGAGGGCGTTCGACGAGCTGTGTGCGACCACCCTGGAAGGCATCAAGAGAAGCGAGCCGGGGACGCTGACCTACGTGGTGCACGTGCCGGTGGGCGAGCCGCTGGTCCGTGTGTTCTATGAGCTGTACGCGGACCGCGCCGCGTTCGATGCTCACGAGGCGCAACCGCACACCAAGTACTTCCTCGCTGAGCGGGAGCAGTACCTTGCCGGTGTCGAGGTCACGTTCCTCGATGCGGTCAGCGGAAAGGTGGCAACAGGCCTGTGAGTTTCGAGGAGCGGCGCGCCTTCGGCGCACGAGTGGCCGATCTGCGCAAGCAGAAGGGCATGACGCAGGGGGATCTCGCGGCGGCCATCGGGCGTACCGCGAGCTGGCTGTCCCAGGTCGAACGGGGCATTCAACCGGTGAACCGCCTGGACGTGCTGCGGCTTCTCGCCGATGGCCTCGGCGTGTCGCTCCAGGTCCTCCAGCCCGACGCTCCGCCTCCGGCGGAGCCCGGAGCGATGGCAGAGCTGGAGACGAACAACCTTGACCAGGCTCGTCTGGTCCTCTCCGGTCACGCCGCACTCGATGCGCTCCTCAACCCGAGCACGACCTTCCGGCCCGGCGCGCTCCCGGGCCTGCGCGCGGCCGTGGACAGGATCTGGGAGCTCGCGCACCGCTCCCAGTTCGCCGAACTGAGCGCGGCCATCGGCCCGCTGGTCCCCAGGCTGGAACTCGCCTGCCGTACGTCAGCGCCGGAGCAGCGGCCAGACCTACACGCTCTGCTGGCCAAGACGTATCAAGCCCTCGCGGCGGCCTTCGTCCGCCAGAACGAAGCCGATGCCGCATGGGTCGCGGCGGACCGGTCGATCCGCGAGGCGGAACTGGCAGGGGATCCGCTCGCTGTGTTCGCCGGGACTTACCGGCTGTGCCACGCCTTCGTGCGCCTCAAGCATCTTGACCAGGCCGAGCACGCCGCCGCCACGGCGGTCAGCATCCTCCAGCGGCACATCGAGACCAACGAGCCCACATCCGAGCACCTTTCCGTCCTCGGATCCCTTCATCTGATGCTGGCACTCGTACACGCCCGCGCGGGCGAAAGATCGTCCGCACGCCGGCAGATCGATGAGGCCCGGAGCATCGGCCGACGACTGGGCGAGGACCGCAACGACTTCAACCTCGAATTCGGTCCTACGAACGTGGAGATCCACGCCATTTCCACTGCCGTCGACCTCGGTGACGCAGGTGAGGCTCTCGATATCGCCAAGGGCCTCCGGGCCGACGGCTTGTCATCCGAGCGGCAAGCGCGCCTGCTGATGGACGTTGGCCGGGCACACATCCAGCGCCGCCAGTACGCGGACGCTCTGGACTGCCTCCTACGGGCCGAAGCCCTCGCACCCGAGATGATCCACACACACGCGGCATCCCGAGTGGCCGTGAAAGACCTGGTCCTTGTGGCAGGCCGGTCGGCCTCAGACGAACTCCGAGCCCTGGCCGAACGCACTGACAGCCTCGCCTGAACGATCATCCATCCAGGTGCTGGCCGCGGACCTCCGGCTGGTCGCTGCCGCTACGTTCCGCGCATCAGACGCGGGTACCAGCCCATGACGGCGGACGGTCGCCGAGTAACGAGGAGCGCGTAGCGATCTGTCGCGCCCGCTTACCCCGGATGCTTCCCTGATTGGCATTTCGTGCAGGTAGCGGCCCCAGGCGGGCTGCGGACGCTGAGAACTCGTTGTCTTATCGAACGGGGTTGTTGAGTTTCTGCTGGTGGGAGTGGGGTTCGCTCTGGCGAGGCAGGCATGCACCGTTGGTGTTGGCTGTTGATCGCGGGGGTGTGGGAGGGCGTCGGTGCTGGGTTTGCTGGAGGCGAGGGAGTCGGCTGCGCGGGAGGTGATCGAGCGGCTGAGGGAGGAGGCTGACCGGGTCCTGGCCGAACTCGGGGAGGCGGAAGCGGGTCTGGAACGGCTGGTCATCGCGCGTGAGACGGTGGCGGAGGTTTTGGGTGGACCGGCCGCTCAGATGGGGGAGACAGCCGGGTCGTATGCGGATGCCGGTCCGATGGGGGTCATGGTGGTGCCTCACCGTCGTGAGGGTCTTTCGGCACGGGTGCTTCCCGAGGAGTACCAGCGTCTGTTTGCCGTGCTGGTGGCCGGGGCGGCCGGTGGTCCGATGCGGGCCAGGGATCTGACCGTGGCCCTGGGCCGGGAGGCAATGCCCGCGAAGATCGAGTGTGTCCGCTCGATGGCGAAGCGGCTGGTGGCCCGGGGGTGGGCGGTGGCTGATCAGGGGTTGTTCACCGTGGCCGCCGGTTCAGGGGCAGGATCGGCGCTCGTGTGAGTGCGGCCGGCCGCGGGCGAGGCGGCGTCCCATGATCATGGTCATGGACCACATCACCATCGCCTCGTGGGTGTCGGGCAGGCGTTCGTAGTCGCGGACCAGGCGGCGGCGGTGCATCAACCAGGCCAGTGTCCGCTCGACGACCCACCGGCGGGGCAACACCACGAATCCCTTCTGGCCCTCGCTGCGCCGGACGATGGTCAGCGTGAGACGGAGTGTGTCGCTGGCCCAGGCCACGAGCCGGCCTGCGTAACCAGCGTCCGCCCAGACCACAGCGGTCTTGCGGTGCAGGTCCCGCAGTTGTTGCAGCAAGGGCGAGGCGGCGTCGCGGTCCTGGACGGAGGCCGAGGTGACGTGCACGACCAGGAGCAGACCGGTGCAGTCCACGGCCAGGTGGCGCTTGCGGCCGCCTACTTTCTTGCCCTGGTCCCATCCGCGTGATGCGGCGCCGACGGTGTCGGCGGCCCGCAAGGACTGGGAGTCGATGACCGCGGCCGTCGGCTCGGTGTCCCGGCCCTCCACCACCCGGACGCGGGCTCGCAGCCTGTGGTGGAACTCGGCGATCAGGCCCTGGTGGCGCCATCGGCGGAAGAACGCGTAGACGGCTGTCCAGGCAGGGAAGTCGGCCGGGACGGCCCGCCACTTCACACCGTTGTCGAGGAGGTAGCGAACCGCGTCAAGCATGATCCGGTGGCAGTAGCCCTCCGGCTGCCCGCCCCGGCCCTCCAGCCATGCCGGCACCGGTAGCAGCGGGCGGATCACCGCCCACTCGGCGTCGGTCATGTCCGACGGATAGCGCCGGACCCGCACGCCGTGATCGGCGGCGTTTCCATACGTGTGCGCGATGCAGTCACACGATAGGGATCCGGCGTTGGACGCGGCGAGCTCGGACGCGCAAAGCTGTGGCAACAGGGTCTCCTGGAACAGCCCGTTTGGATTCGCACCCACGAGCTTCCAAGAGGCCCTGCCTTCATGCCACAGCCAGCAGAACATCACCCGCACCAGAAGCCCGTTCGAACCAAAACACCCGCACGATCGATACGACAACGGGTTCTGAGACGGGAGGAGCGCGTAGCGATCTGGTGCGTGGGGCGGCCCCAGGCTCCGGCTTCGGCGGTCGGGGGCCGGATGTTTGGTCTGCCGTGTCCCGACGGCCCGGCTGGTCGCTGATCCCGCCGCATGGCCAAGGAACGTCCGTCCCGTTCCTTTGGGGGGTTCCCGGCAGTCTTCGGCTTTTCGTGGCGGGTCGGGCTGTCAAGAGTGGAGCGCAGCGACATCGCGTAGCGACGCGACGAAGGAGCGCTCTTGACTGACCGGCCCGACGCGGAAGGACGATGAGACTGGCGGGAAACCCCCAACCCTCCCTGAGAACCCTTGGCTCAGACCCCGCCTGCCCCCGGCGCCGGCCGTCTTCTCGATTTCGTCCGGCCAAGGCCCCGCCGAGCCGCCGACCCCGGCCGGTCGGGGAGGCGGGTGGGCAGCCACCGGCCCGCCCCCGACCCCTCGCGGGGGAGATGGCGGGCCCCCGCCGTGCTGCCCCCGGCTCCTACACCACCGCCCCGCGGCCCGGGTCGTCATCGTCGTCGTTCGTGTCGCCCGACATGCGGGCCACCAGGGTGGCGAATCCGCCGAGGAAGCCGCCGATGCCCAGGGTGGTCAGCCACCAGGTCATGTCCCACTGGAGCAGCACCGCCAGCAACAGCAGGACCGGTCCGCCGACCACGGCCAGCCAGGCGAACTTCGCCGTCGTGTCCGCCGGCGGGAGCTCCGGCTCCGGCGGGACGAAGTGGCCCTCGTCGGAGGCCTCGCCCGCCGGGTCCTCGTCCTTCGGCTCGGCCGGTGAGTGGTCGCGGGGGCCGAGGCCGACGCCCGGGGCGAAGACCACCGAGCTGCCCAGCGCCGTCGGGGCCGTCGGGGACGCCGGCGGTGCGGCGGCCGGCGGCTCCGGCTGGACGTCCTCCTCCGGCAGCATCAGGTTCTCGATCGGCCGGAACGGGCGCGCCCCCGGCGGGTCCGGCGGCTCCTGCCCGTACCCGGCGACGATCGCGGCCCAGGCCGCCTCCTCGTCCAGTGGGGGCACGCCCCCGGAGGACTCCTCGTGCTCAGCCACCGCTGGCCGCCCCCTCCCTGCCGACGCTCTCCGCGAGCCGCCCGACGAACGCAAAGCTGTCCGCGAAGATCCGCTCCGCGTCATGGTCCAACGTCGCCACGTGGTAACTCTGTTCCAGCAGGGTCTCGGTGACGTCCGTGGACGACACCCGCGCCAGGATCCGCTCGGAGTCCGCCGGCGGGACCACGTGGTCCTGGGGGCTGTGGAGCAGCAGGACCGGCTGCGTGACCTGCGGCAGCTCGGTGTCCACGAGCTGGAAGAACTTCCGCAGCGAGTGCGCGGCCTTCGTCGGGACCCGGTCGTAGCCGACCTCCGCCGAGCCGGGCTTGGCGATGTCGCTGGCGATGCCGGCCGTCGACCGGATGAAGTGCTTGGCCACCGGAAGGGCGACGGCCAGGGGGTCGTGCACCTTGTTGGCCGGGTTGACGAGCACGATGCCGCGGATCGCGTCCCCGTGCTTGGCGGCCAGCCGCAGGGTCAGCGCGCCGCCCATCGAGAGCCCGAACACGAACACCTGCGTGCAGCGCTCCAGCAGCTCCCGCAGCGCCCGGTCCACCTCGGCGTACCAGTCCTGCCAGCCGGTGAGCTGCATGTCCTGCCAGCGCGTGCCGTGTCCCGGCAGCAGCGGCAGCGAGACCGTCAGTCCGTGTTCGGCCAGGTACTCGGCCCAGGGGCGCAGCGACTGCGGGGAACCGGTGAAGCCGTGGCAGAGGAGCACGCCCACTTCTCCGCCCTCGTGGCGGAACGGCTCTGCTCCAGGGAGGACGGGCACCACAGTCTCCTAGTGGGTGAAGGGTTCGACGATGACGAGACGACGACGCGCGCGCGGGCGTACGCGTACGTACGGGTGCGTCGCGCTGTGTGACTTCACCGTACGCGACCGGGATGACACCGACCAGGGTCGTCGGGCGCTCTCGGTGGAGCTAGGGGTTATGGTCTGATCGACAGACACAGGAAGGCTTTCGAGTTGATCTACGGCGCAATGAAGTTCTCCATCGGCGGGTCCCTGAAGCTCGCCTTCAGGCCGTGGGTGGAGGGCCTCGAGAACATTCCCGCGGAGGGGCCGGCGATCCTCGCGAGCAACCACCTGTCCTTCTCCGACTCCTTCTTCCTGCCGGCCGTGCTGGACCGGAAGGTGACCTTCATCGCGAAGGCCGAGTACTTCACCTCCCCCGGGGTCAAGGGCAAGCTGACCGCGGCCTTCTTCAAGGGCGTCGGCCAGCTTCCGGTGGACCGTTCCGGTGCGCGTGGTGCGGGTGAGGCCGCGATCAAGAGCGGTATCGAGGTCATCGAGCGCGGAGAGCTGTTCGGTATTTACCCCGAGGGGACCCGTTCACCCGACGGCCGTCTCTACCGGGGCAAGCCCGGCGGTCTGGCCCGGGTGGCGCTGGCCACCGGTGCCCCCGTGATCCCGGTGGCGATGATCGACACCGAGAAGATCCAGCCGCCCGGCAAGGTGGTCCCGAAGCTGATGCGTCCGGGCATCCGGATCGGCAAGCCGCTGGACTTCAGCCGCTACCAGGGGATGGACGGGGACCGTTTCATCCTCCGCTCGGTGACCGACGAGGTCATGTACGAGATCATGAAGCTGTCCGGCCAGGAGTACGTGGACATCTACGCGACGGCCGCCAAGCGGCAGATCGCGGACGCCGAGAAGGCCGCCAAGGACGCCGCCAAGTCCGACAAGGACGCCGAGAAGGCGGCCAAGTCCGACAAGGACGCGGCCAAGGGCGACAAGGGCGCGGAGTAGTCCCCGCGGGCGGCCGGTGCCGTCCGCGCGGCGGGGGTGGGGGAGATGGCGCCGAAGCGCGAGCGCGTCGTACGCATGTCGGTCGAGCAGCCGCTCTGGCGGGCGCTGACCGCGTACCGGCTGCTCACCATGGTCTACGCGGTGCTGCTGTTCGCCTCCGCGTACAAGGACTTCGTCCGCCCCTGGGTGGCGGTCGGCTACCTGGCCGTCCTCGTCGTCTGGACGCTGGCCACCCACCGGCGGGTGGGCGGTGCGGCCGGCTGTACCCGGGGGTTCCTGGCCGCCGACCTCACGGTCGCCCTCGCCGGCATCGCCCTCACCCCGCTGGCCGACACCCATGCCCGCATCGCGGGGGGCGGTCCCACGCTCCCCAGCATCTGGACGGCGGGCTCGGTCCTCGCCTTCGCCCTCAAGGGCGGCTGGCGCTGGGCGGGTGTCGCCTCGACCTTCGTGGCCGTCGCCAACATCGCCATCCACGGCGGCGACCCCACCCGGGACACCCTGCACAACGTGCTGCTGGTCTGGGTCGCCTCCATCGCCCTCGGCTACGTCGTCGAGGTCGCCCGGGCCAGTGAGGCCACCCTCGCCCGCGCCCTGGAGATCGAGGCCGCAACCCGTGAGCGGGAACGCCTCGCCCGCGACATCCACGACGGGGTCCTCCAGGTCCTCGCCATGGTCCAGCGGCGGGGCACCGAGCTGGGCGGAGAGGCCGCCGAGCTCGGCCGGATGGCCGGGGAGCAGGAGGTGGCCCTGCGCACGCTGGTCTCCAGCGGGCTGGTCCGCCCCTCCCGGGTCTCGCGCGACGAGTCGCTGGGAGCGCTGGTGGACACGTACGAGGTGGAGGAGCCGGGCGGGGACGAGGGCGAGCTGGACCTGCGCTCGCTGCTGGCCCCGTACGCCGGCTCCCGGGTGAGCTTCGCCGAGCCGGGCAGTCCGGTGCCGCTTCCCGTGCCCGCCGCGCGGGAGCTGGCGGCGGCCGTGGGCGCCGCCCTGGACAACGTGCGCAAGCACGCCGGGGAGGGGGCCAGCGCCTGGATCCTGGTCGAGGACTGGGGCGACGAGGTGATCGTGACCGTACGGGACGACGGGCCAGGCATCCCGGCCGGCCGGCTCGACCAGGCGGAGGGCGAGGGGCGGATGGGCGTGGCCCTGTCCATCCGCGGCCGGCTGCGCGATCTCGGCGGCAGCGCCGAGCTGGTGTCCGTCCCCGGGCAGGGCACCGAAGTGGAACTGAAAGTACCGAGGGGGAGGACCCAGTGAACGACAGCGGCAGTGGCAGTGGCAGCGGCAGTGGCAGCGGCAGCGGTGGCGGCGAGCTCCACGAAATCAAGGTGATGGTCGTCGACGACCATCCGATGTGGCGGGACGCGGTCGCCCGCGACCTGGCCGCCGCCGGGTTCGACGTGGTCGCGACGGCCGGGGACGGCCCCGAGGCGGTGCGCCGGGCCCGCGCGGCCGGCCCGCGGGTGCTGGTGCTGGACCTCAACCTGCCCGGCATGCCCGGGGTGCAGGTCTGCAAGGAGCTGGTCGGCGCCGATCCCTCGCTGCGCGTGCTGGTCCTGTCGGCGAGCGGGGAGCACGCGGACGTGCTGGAGGCGGTGAAGTCCGGGGCCACCGGTTACCTGATGAAGTCGGCCGGGGCCCAGGAGCTGATCGACGCGGTCCGCCGGACCGCCGTCGGCGACCCGGTGTTCACTCCGGGCCTGGCCGGGCTGGTGCTCGGCGAGTACCGGCGCCTGGCCACCGACCCGCTGCCGGCCGCCGCCGACGAGCCGAAGGCCCCGCAGCTGACCGACCGGGAGACCGAGGTGCTGCGGCTGGTGGCCAAGGGGCTGTCGTACAAGCAGATCGCCGAGCGGCTGGTGATCTCGCACCGCACGGTGCAGAACCACGTCCAGAACACCCTGGGCAAGCTCCAGCTGCACAACCGGGTGGAGCTCGTCCGGTACGCGATAGAGCGCGGGCTCGACGACGCGTAGGCATGACGCGTAGGGGCGACGCATAGAGATGACGCGCAGGGATGACGCGTAAGGGGGACGCGCAAGGCCGCACCGGTCGTACTTACTTCCCCTTACGAGTGAACGCGCGTACGCAACGCCCCGTAATTCCACCGGAATTGACCACTCCACGCCCCTCGCTGTGACCTGGGTCACCACTAGCGTGACCGTCATGGCGAAGGGAGATTCCATGAAGGTCGGAGTGCTCACGGGCGGCGGCGACTGCCCCGGGCTCAACGCGGTGATCAGGGGCGTCGTCCGCAAGGGCGTCCAGGAGTACGGATACGGGTTCGTCGGGTTCAAGGACGGCTGGCGCGGGCCGGTCGAGGGCGACACCGTCCCGCTGGACATCCCCGCCGTCCGCGGGATCCTGCCGCGCGGCGGCACCATCCTCGGTTCCTCGCGCACCAACCCGTTCAAGACGGAGAACGGCGTCCGCGCTATCAAGGACAACCTCGCCAAGGCCGAGGTCGACGCGCTCATCGCGATCGGCGGCGAGGACACCCTGGGCGTGGCCGCCCGGCTGTACGAGGAGTACGGCATCCCCTGCGTCGGCGTGCCCAAGACCATCGACAACGACCTGTCGGCCACCGACTACACCTTCGGCTTCGACACGGCCGTCGGCATCGCCACCGAGGCCATCGACCGGCTGCACACCACGGCCGAGTCCCACATGCGGGTGCTGGTCGTCGAGGTGATGGGCCGGCACGCCGGCTGGATCGCCCTGCACTCGGGGCTGGCGGGCGGGGCGAACGTCATCCTCATCCCCGAGCAGCGCTTCGACGTGGACCAGGTCTGCGCCTGGGTGGCCTCCCGCTTCAAGGCGAGCTACGCGCCGATCGTCGTCGTGGCCGAGGGGGCCATGCCGAAGGACGGCGACCTGGTGCTCAAGGACGCCGTCTCCCGGGACTCCTTCGGGCACGTCCGGCTGTCGGGCGTGGGGGAGTGGCTGGCCAAGGAGATCGAGGCGCGGACCGGCAAGGAGGCCCGTACGACGGTCCTCGGGCACATCCAGCGCGGCGGCACCCCGAGCGCCTTCGACCGCTGGCTGGCCACCCGTTTCGGGCTGCACGCGATCGACGCGGTGCGCGACGGGGACTTCGGGAAGATGGTCGCGCTGAAGGGGACGGACATCGTGCGCGTGCCGATCGCCGACGCGACGGCGAGGCTGAAGACGGTGGACCCGGCGCTGTACGAGGAGGCCGGGGTCTTCTTCGGCTGAACCCCGCTGAACCGCCGCCGAACCCCCGCTGAACCGCCACCGATCCGCCGCTGAGCCTCTGCGGGGGGTCGCACCACGGGCCGTATCGTGACGAAAGCGATGGAACGGCCCGTGGTCCGACCTTTCGGGAGTGAGCGTGGAGATCCTGGCCTTCGGAGTGACCGCCGACGAGGAGCCGCTCCTGGAGCGGGCCTTCGCGGTGGAGGGGCGCCACGAGGTCCGCTGCCTGGACGTCTTCCTCACCGAGGACACCGCGCCGATCGCCGCCGGGTACGAGGTGGTCTCCTCCAGCGTCAACGCCGAACTGGGCGGCCGCGTCCTGAACGTACTGGCGGCGGGCGGGACGAAGCTGATCGCCCAGCGGTCCACCGGCTTCAACAACATCGACCTCGACGCGGCCCGGCGGCTCGGGCTGACCGTCAGCCGGGTCTCGTACTACTCCCCCCACTCGGTCGCCGAGTTCGCCTGGACCCTGGCCCTGGCCGTGAACCGGCGCATCGTCCGGGCCTCGAACCGCACCCGCGACTTCGACTTCCGGCTGAACGGGCTGATGGGCCGCGACATGCGGGGGCGGACGGCGGGGGTGCTCGGCACCGGGAAGATCGGCGAGGCCTTCACGCGGATCGCGCACGGGTTCGGGATGCGGCTGCTGGGGTGGGACGTGGCGGCGAACCCGGCGTGCGTGGAGCTGGGCATGACGTACGTGGAGAAGGAGGAGCTGTTCGCCGCCGCGGACCTGATCAGCCTGCACGTGCCGCTGCTGGACGCCACCCGTCACCTCGTCGACGCGGGCGCGCTGGCGATGATGAAGGACGACGCGATCCTGGTGAACTCCAGCCGGGGCGGGCTGATCGACACGGAGGCGCTGGTCGGGGAGTTGCGGGCGGGGCGGTTCGCGGGGGTCGGGCTGGACGTGTACGAGGCGGAGGCGGGGGTGTTCTTCCTGGACAAGTCCCTGGAGGCGGTCCCGGACGACACGCTCGCGCGGCTGGTCACGTTCCCGAACGTCGTCGTCACGTCCCACCAGGCGTACTACACGCACGACGCGGTGGGGCAGATCATCGAGGCGACGGTCCGGAACGTGGCGGACTACCTCGCGGGGCGCCGTTCCGAGAACACGCTGGTCCCCGGCCCGGCCTGACCGGCCTAACCGGCCCTGCGGGGCCGCCCCCGTAGGGCCGCCCCCGCAGGGCTGCCCCCGCAGGGCCGGCCCCCGGCTACGCGCCCCGCCCCGCCGGGACCAAGGTGCGCAGGAGGTCGGAGAGCAGGCGCGCCCCGCGCAGGGTGAGCACCGACTCCGGGTGGAACTGGACTCCCGCGAAGCCCCGCGCCGCGCAGCGGACCGCGTGGACCTCGTCCGTGAGCGGGTCACGGGAGACCTCCACCCCGTGCGCCACCAGCTCCGCCTCCGCCTCCGCGTCACAGGCGGCGGTGTACGTGTTGTAGAAGCCGACGACCTCCGGCACGCCGAAGAGGTCGATCCGCACCTGCGCCCCCTGCGCCGGCTCCGCCTTGCGGACCAGGGGGAGGCCGATCTCCGCCGCCAGCAGCTCGTGCCCCAGGCAGACCCCCAGCAGCCCGCCCCGGTGCGAGGCGAGCAGCTCGCCCGCCAGCCCGCGCAGCATCCGCATCTTCGGGTCCGACCCGTCGGCGGGGTCGCCCGGGCCGGGGCCCAGGACGATCGGGCCGTCCCAGGCCAGCGCCTCCTCCCGCAGCCCCGGCGCGTCGTAGCGGCGTACCGTCACCGCCAGCCCCGCCGCCCGCAGCACATGCGCCAGCATCGCGGTGAAGGTGTCCTCCCCGTCCACCACCAGCGCGTGCCCCTCCACCGCGGGCATCCGCTCCTGCATCCGCAGCCAGAACGGCGCCAGGTCCGCCCGCCGCGAGGCCAGCGCCGCCTGGACCCGGGGGTCGTCCGCCAGCCGGGCGCCGCCGGAGGCGTCCGGCCGGGGCGCGGCGTCGCGCACGCCCAGGGCGGCCAGGACCCCGGCGGCCTTGGCGTGGGTCTCCGCCACCTCGCCGCGCGGGTCCGAGTGGCGGACCAGGGTGGCGCCGACCGGCACCCGCAGCGTCCCGTCCGGGGCGATGTCGGCGGTGCGGATCAGGATCGGGGAGTCCAGGGTCTGGGCACCGGACGCCTCCACGCCCAGGAGGGCGAGCGCGCCCGCGTAGTAGCCGCGGCCCCCGTGCTCGTACCGTTCGATCACGCGGCAGGCGTTCTGCACCGGCGAGCCCGTCACCGTCGCCGCGAACATCGTCTCCCGCAGCACCTCGCGGACGTCCAGCGAGGAGCGGCCGCGCAGCTCGTACTCGGTGTGCGCGAGGTGGGCCATCTCGCGCAGGCGGGGGCCGACGACGGTGCCGCCCATGTCACCGACCGTGCACATCATCTTCAGTTCCTCGTCGACCACCATCGACAGCTCCTCGGTCTCCTTGCGGTCGCCGAGGAAGGCGAGGAGGGAGTCGGCCGTGGGGCCGCCGGCGGGGTAGCGGTAGGTGCCGCTGATCGGGTTCATGACGACGGTGCCGCCCGTCATGCGGACGTGCACCTCGGGGCTGGCCCCGACCAGGGTGCGGTCCGGGGTGTGGACCACGTACGTCCAGTACGCGCCCCGCTCGCCCTCCAGCAGTCGGCGGAACAGGGCCAGGGCGTCGGCGCGGCCGAAGCCGTCGATCCGGCCCCCGTAGGTCCGCCGGATCACGAAGTTCGCGCCCTCGCCGCGGCCGATCTCGTCGCGGATCACCCGTTCGACGGTGGCCGCGTACTCCTCGTCGCCGACGTCGAAGCGGCCGTCCTCGACCCGTACGGAGTGGCCGGGCAGGGCGGCCAGGGCTTCGGCGAGCGGGATCTCGTACGCCTCCTCGGCGGCCAGCACGCTCAGCGGCGTGCCGTCGTCGCGGACGTCGAACCCGCGCTCGCGGATCTGCCGGAACGGGACCAGCGCGAGGGTGGGCAGCTCGCGAACGGGCAGGTCGGCCAGGCGTTCGGCCTCGTGGACCGGGCCGAGGAGCACCTCGACGGTGTCGTGGTCCCGGCCCGGGGTGCGCCGGCGCAGCAGCGCGAAGGGCGGGGCGGTGTCGTCCAGGAGCCGGGTGAGGGAGAAGTCGGACTGGGGCATGGGGCGGGCGTCCTTCCGGTGGGATGTCGGGAGGAGGGACGGCCGGCGCCTGCCTGAGCACGCGGAAGGCCGCCCCTCGGGGCGGCCTTCGCTTCGCTCGTGTCAGTGGGTACGCACGAGGGGTGGGCCGCCGGGAGCGGACCACCACCAGTTCTGGACGGAGAGCGCGTACATGGGAGGCACCCTAGCCCACGAGGGCCCGTGCCCGCCGCATCCCACCTTTTCCGCCACGTGAACCTTGAATTGCGTTCATCCGGGCCCGGTGGACCTTCGAACGACACCGTCTCACCAGGTGGTCGTCCGGCCGGACACGGTGAATGACGCCGTAATGTGTACGAGGTGACCGTGAACGCTGAAACCCACGCCCTCGCCGCCAAGGCGACCTGGCGAGACCTTCCCGCGGCGCAGCAGCCTTCGTACCCCGATGCCGAGGCCCTGCGCGCTGTCGTCGCGGACCTCGAGTCGTATCCTCCGCTCGTCTTCGCGGGCGAGTGCGACCAGCTGCGCGCCCGTCTGGGAGCCGTCGCCAAGGGCGAGGCGTTCCTGCTGCAGGGCGGCGACTGCGCCGAGGCCTTCGACGCCGTCTCCGCCGACCACATCCGCGCCAAGCTGAAGACCCTGCTCCAGATGAGCGCCGTCCTGACGTACGCGGCCTCCGTGCCCGTCGTGAAGGTCGGCCGCATCGCGGGCCAGTACTCCAAGCCGCGCTCGAAGGACACCGAGACCCGCGACGGCGTGACCCTGCCGACCTACCGCGGCGACTCCGTCAACGGCTTCGCCTTCACCGAAGAGGCCCGTGTCCCGGACCCGGAGCGCCTGAAGCGCATGTACCACGCGTCGGCCTCGACGCTGAACCTGGTGCGCGCCTTCACCACCGGTGGCTACGCCGACCTGCGCCAGGTGCACGCCTGGAACCAGGACTTCGTGAAGTCCTCCCCGTCCGGGCAGCGCTACGAGCAGCTCGCGCGGGAGATCGACAACGCCCTGAACTTCATGAAGGCCTGTGGCACCGACCCGGCCGAGTTCAAGGCGGTGGAGTTCTACGCCTCGCACGAGGCCCTGCTGCTGGACTACGAGGGCGCCCTCACCCGTACGGACTCCCGTACCGGCAAGCTGTACGACACCTCCGGCCACATGGTCTGGATCGGTGAGCGCACCCGGCAGCTCGACCACGCGCACATCGAGTTCTGCTCGCAGATCGCCAACCCGATCGGCATCAAGCTCGGCCCGACCACCACGGTGGACGAGGCGCTGACCTACATCGACCGCCTGGACCCGGAGCGCGAGCCGGGCCGGCTGACCTTCGTCGTCCGCATGGGCGCCGACAAGGTCCGCGACAAGCTCCCCGAGCTGGTCGAGAAGGTCACCGCGTCCGGTGCGACCGTCGCCTGGGTCACCGACCCGATGCACGGCAACACCTTCGAGGCGGCCTCCGGCCACAAGACGCGCCGTTTCGACGACGTCCTGGACGAGGTCAAGGGCTTCTTCGAGGTCCACAAGGCCCTCGGCACCCACCCGGGCGGCATCCACGTCGAGCTCACGGGTGACGACGTCACCGAGTGCGTGGGCGGCGGCGACGAGATCTTCGTCGACGACCTGCACCAGCGCTACGAGACGGCCTGCGACCCGCGCCTCAACCGCAGCCAGTCCCTGGACCTGGCGTTCCTGGTGGCGGAGATGTACCGCGACCAGTGAGTGGCACACAGTGAGGATGGGGCGCGGATCGATGTGATCCGCGCCCCATCCGCGTCTCCGGGCCTTTTAGGCAACCCTAACTTTGGGTACGGTTAGGTAAGCCTCACCGCACCGGGGATGGCTGCAAGAACCATTCCGCTCAGGGAGGTGAACCGCGTGTACGTCTGCTCTTGCTTCGGGATCACCGACAAGCAGGTCAAGGAACACGCGGCCGCCGGGGCCTGCACCCCCCGCCAGATCGCCTCGGTCACCAAGGCCGGCACCGACTGCGGCTCCTGCGTGCGGACCATCCAGGGCCTGCTGGGCCGCGGTGCGTGCCCGCGCCGGGAACTGCTGGAGAAGGGCGAGGCGACGGCCGTCCTGGCCGCCGACCCGGCACCGCGGCTGGCCGAAGCCGCCTGAGGACGGGTCCTCGTCCTCAGCTCGGCTGCTCGATGAGCTGCGCGATGTAGAGCGCCTCACCGAGGGACTCGATCAGCTCCAGCTGGGTGTCGAGGTAGTCGATGTGGTGCTCCTCGTCCTCCAGGATCTCCTCGAAGAGGCGCGCGGACGTGATGTCGCCCTTGCCGCGCATGACCTCGATCCCGCGCTTGAGGCGGTCGATCGCCTCGACCTCGACCTGCCGGTCCGCCTGGAACATCTCGGTGATCGTCTGCCCCACGCGCACGTGGAAGAGGCGCTGGTAATTGGGCAGCCCGTCGAGCATCAGGATGCGCTCGGTGAGCTTGTCCGCGTGCTTCATCTCGTCGATGGACTCTTCACGCGTGTACTTGGCGAGCTTCGTCCAGCCCTTGTTGTCCTGGATGCGGTAGTGCAGCCAGTACTGGTTGATGGCCGTGAGCTCGCCGGTCAGCTGCTCGTTCAGAAACTCGAGGACCTCGGGGTCGCCCTGCATCGCAGAGGCTCCTTCCAAGCAATGTCAGCTAGGTGACTGGGCAGTGCGCGCATCTTTGCACCGCCGTAGGGGGCCGTCCAGTAAGTGCCTCCTTAGTGGGAGTTACCGGGACTTGCCCCTTTCGGCTCGTACCTGGTCGTGACCACCCCGCCACGTCTGTCACCATGGAGGCATGGGTCAGCCGGAAAGCCGGGAATCTCCGGGAGCAGAGCAGCTGGAGCTGCCTCCGGGGCAGCGGTTGCAGAGGGGCTGGCCCGTCACCCACTACGGTCCCGTGCCCAAGTTCAAGCCGGAGCGCTGGGAGTTCCGCGTCTTCGGCGCGACGGCCGACGGCGAGAAGCACTGCTGGAACCACGAGGAGTTCACGGCGCTGCCGTTCAACTCGGTGGTGGCCGACCTGCACTGCGTCACCAAGTTCAGCATGCAGGGCGCCGAATGGGGCGGCGTGCTGGCCCGCGAGATCCTCGCCCTGGCCCCGCCGGCCCCGCAGGTCACGCACGTGATGGTGTGGGCCGAGTACGGCTTCAGCTCCAACCTGCGGCTGGCGGACTTCGCCTCGGACCGGACCGTCTTCGCCACCCACATGGGCGGCGAGCCGCTGACGGCCGAACACGGCTTCCCGCTGCGCCTGGTGGTCCCGCACCTGTACGCCTGGAAGGGCCCCAAGTGGGTCCGCGGCATCGAGTACATGACCGCCGACCGCCGCGGCTTCTGGGAGGAGCGCGGCTACCACAACATCGGCGACCCCTGGCGCGAGCAGCGCTACTCGTACCAGGAGGGGCCGGGCGACGGTCCGGAGCTCTGACCGCTCCTCAGTGGTGGTACCGGTGGACGACGGCGTGGCCCTTGCCGCGGCCGATCATCCACTTGTTGACCGGGGTGGTCACGACGAAGGCCAGCGCCAGCGAGATCGCCAGGGCGGTCCAGAACAGCGCCTCGGAGAGGTGGGCGTCCATGGCGCCCGGCCACACCGCGATGACGCCGTTGTCGATCAGCTCCATGACGGCGATCGAAAGGGTGTCGGCGGCGAGCGCCACCCGGACGGCCGAACGGAAGTCCACGCCGGCGGTCAGGATCCCGCGCAGGGTGAGGGCGTAGCCGAAGAAGAACGCGAGGACGATCGCCAGCACCATCGTCGGGAGGTTCCCCCACCCCAGGGCGGTGCCGACGATCATGCCGAGCACCTCGCCGATGGCGCAGCCGGTGAGGCAGTGCAGCGTGGCCTTGGCCGCCATCCCCCAGCCGACGGGCCCGACGCCGTGGGTGTGGGTGTGGCCTTGGTGCTGCTCGTGCTGGTCGTGCCCGTGCTGGTCGTGGTGTTCGTGGTGTTGGTGGTGCTCGTGGTGTGAGTGTGGCTGCTCCATGGCTACGACCCCTTGAAGGTCCGGCGGAACGCCGGATGACGGTCCCGCCGACTGGTGGAACCGTATACCCCCCAGGGGTATTCCTCAAGGAATTTCGGAGCGGTCAGTGCAGGTCGCGGAGCTCCTTGAGCAGGGCGACGTCCGCCGCATGGCCCTCCTTGCCGCCCGGGGTCTCGATGACCAGCGGTACGCCGTCCATCTCCGGGTGCGAGAACAGCTCGGCGAAGGCCTCCCGGCCGATGTGGCCCTGGCCGATGTTGGCGTGCCGGTCCTTGTGGGCGCCGACGCCCTCCTTGGAGTCGTTGGCGTGGATCAGCTTGAGCCGGCCCGCGCCGACCGTGTCCACCAGCAGGTCCAGCGTCTGCTTGGTGCCGCCCGGCTCGGCCAGGTCGTGGCCCGCCGCGAAGATGTGGCAGGTGTCCAGGCAGATGCCCAGCTTCTCGTGGTGGTCGAGGGCCTCGAAGTACGGGCCGAAGTCCCAGGTCCGCGAGCACAGCGAGGAACCCTGCCCGGCCGTCGACTCCAGCAGCAGGAAGGGGTCGTCCTCGTGCGTCAGCTCGTCCAGCAGCGGCAGCATGTGCTGCCTGACCTGCGCGTACGCAGCCTCGCGCGGGCGGCCCCCGGTCGCCGAACCGGTGTGCACGACCACCCCGAGCGCGCCGATCTCCCGGGCCCGGCGCAGCGAGTGCCGCAGGGACTCCACCGACTTCTCGACGGTCGCCTCGGTGTGGGAGCCGAAGTTGATCAGGTACGGGGCGTGCACGTACGCCGGGATCGACTCCTCGGCGCACCGCGCGCGGAACAGCTCGTCCTGCGCCGGGTTCCCGGTCGGGGTGGCCCAGCCGCGCGGGTTGGCGACCAAGACCTGGACGGCCTCGGCGCCCATCTCACGGGCGTAGGTCAGGCCCACCGAGGCGAGCCCGCCGGCGACGGGCACGTGCCCGCCCACGGGATTGCGTGACAACGGTGCTCAGAGCCCCTTGGTCTTGATGGTGATCGTGCTGCCCTCGGGGACGCTCTGTCCGGCGGGCACCGACTGGGTGTCCACCGTGCTGCTGAAGGAGAGGAACGGGCGCTCCACCTTCACCTTGAAGCCCAGGGCCTCCAGGGTCTTGCGGGCCACGTCCACGTCCTGACCGGCCACGTTCGGGACCGGGACGGGCCGCGGACCCTTGGAGAGGGTCAGGGTGACGGTGTCCCCGGCGGCCGCCTGGGCGCCGGCGCCGACCGACTGGTTGGCGACCGTCCCGGCCGGTGAGGGGGCGTTGACCTGGTCGGGGGCCGTCGCCACCTTCAGGCCGAGGGCCTCCAGCGCGGCGCGCGCCTGGTCGGCCGGCTGGCCGGTGACGTTCGGGACGGGGACCGGGCGGCCCTTGCTGACCTGGAGGGCGACGGCGGTGTCGGGAGCCCGCTTCTGGCCGCCGGCCGGGTCGGTGGAGATTACCGAGCCCTGGGCCACGTCCTGGCTGAAGGCCTGGGTGACGATGCCGGGCGCCAGCCCCGCCTTCGTCAGCTCCGCCTTGGCGTCCTCCAGCGGCCGCCCCTTGAGGTCGGGCACGCTGACGACCTCGGGGCCGCGGGAGACGGTGAGGGTCACCGCGCCGTTGCCCTTGATCCGCTTGCCGCCGGCGGGGTCGGAGTTCATGACCGTCCCGCGCTCGAAGGCCTCGCTGAACTTCCGGTCCACCTTCTTGATGCCGAGCCCGGCGGCGGAGAGTTCCGCCCTGGCCTGCTCCTCCGTCTTGCCGAGGAGGTTGGGGACCTTGGTGAACTGCCCGGAGTTGATGTACCAGACGCCGGCGCCGATGCCCAGCGCGAGCAGGATCCCGGCGACGACGAGGAACATGCCGCGGCGCGGTCTGCGGGGGGCCGGGGGCGTCTGGGGAGCCGGTACGTACGGCCGTTCCAGGCGGGAGGTGTGGTGCAGGACGGGCTCTTGTGCACCGGGCCCCGCCAGCGGGCGGGGGATCACGCCGGTGCGGTCCTCGGCGGAGGACCGTTCGGCGGCCCGCGCCTGCGGCGGAACGGCGTCCAGCGCGGCCTCGCCGAGACGCGCCCGCGCCTCGCGGGTCATGCCCAGCAGGGCGGCGGCGTCGGCGGGGCGCAGGCCGGGGGTGCGGGCGGTGGCGCCGGCGACGAGCTCGTCGAGGGCGGCGGGCAGCCCCGGGACGGCGGCCGACGGGGGCGGGACGTCCTCGTTGAGGTGCTGGAACAGCACCTGGGCGGGGGTGCCGCCGGTGTGCGGCTTGGAGCCGGTGAGCATCTCGTACAGCACCACGCCGCAGGCGTAGACGTCCACGCGGGCGTCGTAGACCCCGTCCTCGATCTGCTCGGGGGCGAGGTAGGAGACGGTGCCGAGGACGGACCCGGTGGTCTGGGTGGCGGCGTCCACGGAGCGGACCAGGCCGAAGTCCGCGACCTTGACCCGGCCGTCGTCGCCGATCAGGACGTTCTCGGGCTTGATGTCCCGGTGGACGAAACCGGCGCGGTGGGCGGTGCCGAGGGCGGCGAGGACCGGTTCGAGGATGTCGAGCGCGGCCCGCGGCTGGAGCGCGCCGCGCTCGCGCAGGACGTCGCGCAGGGTGCAGCCGGAGACGTACTCCATGGCGAGGTACGTGTAGGGGCCGTCGGTCCCCTGGTCGAAGACCGCGACCACGTTGGGGTGCGCGAGGCGCGCCACGGACTTCGCCTCGCGGATGAAACGGTCGACGAAGGCCGCGTCGGAGGCCAGGTCCGGGTGCATGATCTTGAGCGCGAGCACGCGGTCGAGACGGGTGTCGAGCGCCCGGTAGACCGTCGCCATGCCGCCTGCGGCGATACGGGCGTCGACGCGGTAGCGGCCGTCGAGCATGCGCCCGACGAGGGGGTCATCCAGGGTCGTATCCACCCGGCGATTCTACGAGGGGTCCCACCACCCCCGGCCGGGGTGTCCACGCCTTGCAGCGCAGCCGTGACATGAGACTCACGGCGGGGGGCGCCATCGCCCCCGCGAGGGGTGGGGGGCGTGGGCTCGCGGCGGGGGCCCGCCATCGCCCCCTCGACGGGCCGGGGGCGGGCCGGTGGCTGCCCACCCGCCTCCCCGGCTGCGGGTGGGTGGGTTGGGGGGGGGTACACCGCCGGGCGGCGACCGGGCGGCTGCGCGGGACCCACGGATCGGGGTCTGACCCTGGCGGTCTCAGAGCCGGTCTGGGGGTTTCCCGTCAGTCCCACTGTCCTTCCGGTTCGGGCCGCCCTGTCAAGGGCGCTCCTTCGTCGCGTCGCTTCGCGATCGCCTTCGGCGACCCTTGACAGCACGACCCGCCCCGGAAAGACAAGGACTGCCGGGAAGCCCCCAGAAGAACGGCACGGTCCAGAGTCAGACAATCGGCTCCCTCAGCGACCAGCCGGGGTGGTCGGGGGTCGGCAGACCGGGCATCCGGGCCCTCCGGCTGTGATCGGCGCCCCCGCCCGCGCCAGATCGCTACGCGCTCCTCCCGTCCCAGCGTCCGCCGCCCGCCTGGGGGCCGCTGCCTGCAGGAAAGGACGACGGGATCGTCCTCCGGGGCCGGTGGGCGCGACAGATCGCTACGCGCTCCTGTGTCCTCGGCGGCCGTCGGCCGTCCGGGGTTGATCAGATCGTCAGGGGATCAGGATTGCTCGCCCATGGCTTGGCGGAGCCAGTCCAGGGTGCCCTGGGCGAGGAGTTCATCGGCGAGGCGCTGGGCGGTTTCGGTGGTCAGTCGGCCGCGGCTGTTGTCGATCCAGCGTTGTGCGCTCGCGTAGCCCTGGGCCTTGTATTCGATGCCTTGGAGCATGCACTCCAACTTGTCGGCGTCCCGGGCGCAGATCGATTCAGGTGTCTCCTTGGCCTCGTACTCCGCGACGAGGTCTTGGATGGTCGAGGCGAGGAGGTCGGGCATGCCAGCCGTCTGGTCGGCTGTGATCGCGGCGGGGTCGGCGGACGCGGAGTACTTCTTGCCCAGGTGGTTCACATCGCCGCTGCGCGTTTCCTGCGTGTCGTGCCAGACGGCCAGAAAGGCCGCACGTGCCGGGTCGGCTCCTTCCAGTTTGGCGATCACGGAGGCGATCAGAGATGTGCGCCAGGAGTGCTCGGCCACGCTCTCGGGGTTGTTGACGCCGGCCATCCACCAGCCCGTGCGGCGTGCGTTCTTGAGGGTGCCGGCCTCGTAGAGGAAGTGGGCCACCGCGGACAGGTCATCAGCCACGTCTGTCTCCTTCTCATGCCTCAGCGAGGCGGATCGCGTACCGAATGCCTTCGAGCTCGCGACGCGCTCTGGTCGAGGGCTCGGTGCCGTCCAACAGCACCTCCCTGCCCTCGAATTCTTCGCCACGTACCCGTACCGACGGTCACTTCGACCGGCACGGTGACGTGCCTACGCTCGGATGTGCAGTGACAAGCAGGGCACTCAGCGTAGCGATAGGGAGGCCGTCTTGAACGCGGCAGGGGAAGGCGCAACCGACGGAGAGATTCCACTCTCCTGGCCGGAGCCGACGGGTGGTTCCGCTCCCAGCCCGGCGCTTCTCGCCTGGGCACGCGCAGGCTGGGAGCGCTTCGTCGATTCCATGGAGGAGGACCTCGATGAGTGAGTGTTACGAGTACATCCCGCACCGGCTCCGGTCGCGAGTTCACCACGGCCGTCGCCAACGTCCACCCCGCCTATGACCAGCCCGAGAAAGCCGCCGGCCGCCGAGAACACGGGAGCGCGTAGCGATCTGGGGCGCCCACCGGCCCCGGGGGACGATTCCGTCGTCCTGTCCTGCAGGTATCAGCCCCAGACGGGGGCGGACGCTGGGACGGGAGGAGCGCGTAGCGATCTGGGGCGCCCACCGGCCCCGGTGAGGATGGATGGCGGCCCGGATGCCCGGTCTGCCCGCCCCCGACGACCCCGAAGGGTCGCTGAGGGAGCCGGATGTCTCAGGTACGTCCGTCCCGTTCCTTTGGGGGTTTCCCGGCAGTCTTCGTTTTTCCGTGGCGGGACGGTCTGTCAGGAGTGGAGCGCAGCGACATCGCGTAGCGACGCGACGAAGGAGCGCTCTTGACTGACCGGCCCGACGCGGAAGGACGATGAGACTGACGGGAAAGCCCCAGCACATCTCTGAGACCGCTGGCCGAGGTCCCGACCCTCCCCGGTACCGGTCCGCTGTCCCGTCCCCGCCCGGCGGGAGGCTGGTACCCCACCCGCCCGCACCCGGGGAGGCGGGTGGGCGGATGCCGGCCCGCCCCGGCCCCTCGAGGGGGAGATGGCGGGCCCCCGCCGCGAGCCCCGTACCCGCCCGCCCCCCTCAGAACGCCGGGCGTTCCGGGTCCAGGGTGGCGCGGCCCTCCGGCGGGGACGAGGCTTCCGCGAAGCGGCGTTGGGGGATGCGGCCCGCGCGGTGGGCCAGGCGGCCCGCCGTGACGGCGTCGCGCATGGCCGCCGCCATGAGCACCGGGTCCTGGGCGCGGGTCACCGCCGAGGCCAGCATGACGCCCGCGCAGCCCAGCTCCATCGCCAGGGCGGCGTCCGAGGCCGTGCCCGCTCCGGCGTCCAGGATCACCGGGACCCCGGCCCGCTCCACGATCAGCTCGAAGTTGTGCGGGTTGCGGATGCCCATGCCGGAGCCGATGGGGGAGCCCAGGGGCATGATCGCCGCGCAGCCCACGTCCTCCAGCTTGCGGGCCAGCACCGGGTCGTCGTTGGTGTAGGGGAGGACCGTGAAGCCCTCGTCGACCAGGACCTCCGCCGCGTCGAGCAGTTCGGCCCCGTCCGGCAGGAGGGTCCGCTCGTCCGCGACCACCTCCAGCTTGATCCAGTCCGTGCCCAGCGCCTCCCGGGCCAGCCGGGCCGTCAGTACGGCCTCGCCGGCGGTGAAGCAGCCCGCGGTGTTCGGGAGGACCGCGATGCCGAGCCCGGAGAGCACGGACAGGACCGAGCCGTGGACCGTCGGGTCCAGGCGGCGCATCGCCACCGTGGTCAGCTCGGTGCCGGAGGCGATCAGGGCGTTTTCGAGGATCTCCAGGCTCGGGGCCCCGCCCGTGCCCATGATCAGGCGGGAGGAGAAGGTCCGGCCCCCCAGGGTGAACAGGTCGTCGGCCATCGCGCTCAGCCTCCCTGGACGGCGGTGAGGACCTCGACCCGGTCGCCGTCGCCGACGGAGGTCAGGGACCACTGGCCGCGGGGGACGACGGTCTCGTTGAGGGCGGCGGCGACGCCCGACGGCGCCGTGGTCAGGGTGGCGACCACCGCGTCGAGGGTGGTGCCGGCCGCGACCTCGCGCGGCTCGCCGTTGACGGAGATGGTCATGCGAAGGACTCCTGACGCGTGGAGGAGAAGCGGCGGGGGGTGAAGGGGCGGGCGATCTCCGGCACGGCGCCGGTGGTCAGCAGCTCCGCCATCACGTCACCGGTGAGCGGGGTCAGCAGCACCCCGTTGCGGTAGTGGCCGGTGGCCAGGTGCAGGCCGGGCAGGTCGGTCGGGCCGAGCAGCGGCGCGTTGTCGGGGGAGCACGGGCGCAGCCCGGCCCGGGTCTCGACCAGCGGCAGCTCGGTGATGCCGGGGACCAGCTCGTGGGCGTCGCGCAGCAGCTCGTAGACCCCGCCGGCGGTGACGGTGGTGTCCCAGCCGAGCTCCTCGCTGGTGGCGCCGACGACGAGCTCGCCGTTCTCGCGCGGTACGAGGTAGACGTGGCTGCCGCGCACCACGGCCCGTACGGTCCGGGACAGGAACGGGGCGTAGGCGGGCGGGACGGCGAGGCGCAGCACCTGGCCCTTGACGGGCCGGACGGGCGGGGCCACTCCGGCCGGTACGCCTTCCAGCCGGCCGCTGAGCGAGCCCGCGGCCAGGACGACCTGGTCGGCGCGCAGCTCCGTACCGTCGTCGAGCAGGGCGCCGCGGGCCTGGTCGGCGGTGACGAGGAGCTGGCGCGCGGCCGCCCGGTGGATGCTCACCCCGGCCCGTTCGCAGGCGGCCAGCAGGGCGGCCGCGAGCCGGCGCGGGTCCACCTGGTGGTCCCCGTCGACGCGCAGTCCGCCGCGTACCCCGGGGGCCAGCATCGGCTCCAGGCGGCGGCACTCGCGGCCGGTGAGCCATTCGGACTCCAGGCCGCAGCGGCGCTGGAGGGCGTGCAGTTCCCGCAGGTGGAGGCGGTCGTCGGCGTCGAGGGCGACGGCCAGGGTGCCGCAGGCGCGGTAGCCGAGGTCCATGCCGCCGCTGGCCTCGGTGAGCTCGGCGGCGAACTCCGGGTAGCGGGCGGCGGAGGCGACGTTGAGCCCCAGCAGGGTCTCCTCGCCGTAGTGCAGCTCGGTGACGGCGGCGAGCATGCCGGCCGCGACCCGGGCGGCGCCGCCGCCGGGGTCGGGGTCGGTGAGCGCGGTGCGCAGCCCGCGCCGGGCCGCCCGCCAGGCGGTGACCAGGCCGATGATCCCGCCACCGATGACGAGGACGTCAGCGCCCCGGTGGTCGGACCGGTGGTCGGATCCCTTGTCGGATGCGTGCATGGGCGTCCAGCCCCTCCCTTCGCCGGCATGACCCGGATCAGGTTCGTACGGTCGGAGGCCGGCCAGCCTCCCTCTCAGCCCGGTGCGCCCGGACTCCCGCGATAGGTACGGTGGCCAGCGTAACCCCGGGGCCGGTGCCGGGTAAGGCTGCCTCCCCGCGGCCGTCCCGACCCGGCTTTCCTGACGGGGCGTCAGGTGGCTAGGCTGGCCGTGTGAGTGAGCAGACGGAACAGACGAACCCCGGTGTCGTGATCGTCGGCGCCGGAATGGCCGGGGTGCAGACCGCGGTGGCCCTGCGGGAACAGGGCTGGACGGGTCCCGTGACCCTGCTGGGCGCCGAACCCCACCAGCCCTACGACCGGCCCCCGCTGTCCAAGGCGGTGCTGCTCGGCAAGGCCGAGGACTCGGCCTTCGACGTGGACTTCGAGGGCCTCGGCATCACCCTGCGCCTGGGGACCGAGGTCACCGGCCTGCGCGCCGCCGACCACGAGCTGGACACCGAGGCCGGCCCGGTCCCGTACGAGGTCCTCGTGCTGGCCACCGGAGCCACCCCCCTGACCCTGCCCGGCACCGACGGCGTCCCCGGCGTCCACCTGCTGCGCACCCTCGACGACGCCGCCCGGCTGCGCCCCGTGCTGACCGCGGCCCCCGACACCGTCGTCGTCGGGGCCGGCTGGATCGGCGCCGAGTTCGCCACCGCCGCCCGCGAGGCCGGCTGCGCCGTCACCGTCGTCGAGGCCGCCGACCGGGTCCTGGCCGGGGCCCTGCCCGCCGAGGTCGCCGCCCCCATGGCCCGCTGGTACGAAGGCGCCGGCGCGACCCTGCTCACCGGCGCCCGGGTGGCCGGGATCGAGGAGGGCCGGGTGCTCCTCGCCGACGGCCGCGAGCTGCCCGCCGGGGCCGTCGTCGTCGGCGTCGGCGCCCGCCCGGCCACCGACTGGCTCGACGGCAGCGGCGTCGAGCGGGGCCCCGACGGCTCCGTCACCGCCGACGCCCACCTGCGCACCTCCCTGCCCGGGGTGTACGCCGTCGGCGACTGCTCCTCCTTCCCCTCGGCCCGCTACGGGACCCGGCTGCTGGTCCACCACTGGGACAACGCCCTCCAGGGCCCCCGCGCGGTCGCCGCGAACATCGTGGCGGGGGAGCCCGTCCGGGCCTACGACCCCGTGCCGTACTTCTGGTCCGAGCAGTTCGGCCGCTTCGTCCAGTACGCGGGCCACCACGGCGGCGCCGACACCCTGCTGTGGCGCGGCGACCCGGACGGCGACGGCTGGTCCGTGTGCTGGCTGCGCGAGGGCGCCCTCGTCGCCGTGCTGGCCGTGGGCCGCCCCCGGGACCTGGCCCAGGGGCGCAAGCTGATCGAGGCGGGCACCCCCGTGGACCCGGCCAAGGTCGCCGACCCGGCCGTCCCGCTGAAGTCGGCCGCCGCCTGACACACCCCCCACGGCGGGGGCCGTGACCGGCCACGGCCCCCGCTCCGGGCGGATCCGCGTCCAGGGGAACGGACCCGGACGGACCCGGACGGACGGGGCCGGGTACCGACGGCTCCGCCGAGGTGGCAGGCTTGGGTCCGTGACCGAGATTGACGCAAAGATCGATGCCCTCGTCCCCTCCTGGCTGTACCTCCCCGACATCGCGGAGATGCTCGACATCGAGGTGACCCGGGTCCGCCAGATGGTCAAGGAAGGGCAGCTGATCGCCGTACGCCGGGGCGAGAACCGCGCCCTGCAGGTTCCGGCCCAGTTCATCGACGGCGACAAGGTCGTCAAGGGGCTCGTCGGCCTGCTGACCGTACTGCGCGACGACCGCTTCTCCGACGAGGAGATGCTGGAATGGCTCTTCACCGAGGACCCCTCCCTGCCCGGGACCCCCGTGCAGGCGCTGCGCGAGAACCGCGGCACGGAGGTGAAGCGCCGCGCCCAGGCGCTCGCCCTCTGAGCCGCTGATCCACGGATGGGGGCGGGCCGGGTAACCTCGGCCCGCCCGCATTCCACCATCCCAGGGGGTACTCCCATGCAGCAGCTGTCCGACGCCCGGCTCTACCTGTGCACGGACGCCCGCAAGCGGCAGGGTGACCTCCCCGAGTTCCTCGACGCCGTGCTGGCCGGCGGCGTCGACATCGTCCAGCTCCGTGACAAGGGCATGGAGGCGGGCGAGGAGCTCGAACACCTCCGGGTGTTCGCCGAGGCCGCGCGCCGCCACGGCAAGCTCCTCGCCGTCAACGACCGCGCCGACGTCGCGCACGCCATCGGCTCCGACGTGCTGCACCTCGGCCAGGGCGACATCCCCGTCCCCGCCGCCCGCGCCATCCTCGGCCCGGACCTCCTGATCGGGCGCTCCTGCCACGCCGAGTCCGAGGTGGACGCCGCCGTCGCCGAGCCCGGCGTGGACTACTTCTGCACCGGCCCCTGCTGGCCCACCCCCACCAAGCCCGGCCGCCACGCCCCCGGCCTGGGCCTGGTCCGGTACGCGGCCTCCCTGGAGCAGGACCGCCCCTGGTTCGCCATCGGCGGCATCGACGCGGGCAACCTGGAGGAGGTCCTCGACGCCGGGGCCACCCGCGTGGTGGTCGTCCGCGCGATCACCGAGGCCCCGGACCCCGGCGCGGCCGCCGCCGACCTGGCCAAGCGCGTCCGCGCCCGCCTCGCGTAACGGGTCCCGGGGCCGGCCGGCCCGCCCGGCGCTCGCGAACCGTTCGAGCCCGGCTGGAGCCGGCTCCCAGGTGTCCAAAAATCTGTCCAAGGGATGGACAACGCTTCGGCGTCCGCCGGGGCGCGTCTAACCTGCCCGTATGGCCCTTGGTACCGCTTCCACCTGGTCGGACCGTGCACACACGGTCCGCGACCTCCTCGCGTCCGGAGCCTCGTATTCCTTCGAGTTCTGGGCTCCCAAGACCGAGAAGGGCGAGCGCAACCTCTGGAACGCGCTCCGCCGGATCGAGGCGGTCTCCCCGAGTTTCGTCTCCGTCACCTACGGTGCCGGTGGCTCCACCCGGGGCGGCACCGTCCGCGCCACCGAGCAGATCGCCGCCGACACCACGCTGACCCCCGTCGCGCACCTCACCGCCGTGGACCACTCCATCGCCGAGCTGCGCCACGTGATCGGCCAGTTCGCCGACGCCGGCATCCGCAACATGCTCGCGCTGCGCGGGGACCCGCCGGGCGACCCCATGGGCCCCTGGGTCAAGCACCCCGAGGGCGTGGACTACGCGGCCGACCTCGTGCGCCTGCTGAAGGAGTCCGGCGACTTCTGCGTCGGCGTCGCGGCCTTCCCCGAGATGCATCCCCGGTCGGAGGACTGGGATTCGGACATCCGGCACTTCGTGGACAAGTGTCGTGCCGGGGCGGACTACGCCATCACCCAGATGTTCTTCGATCCCGAGAATTATCTGCGGCTGCGCGACAGCGTCCAGAAGGCGGGCTGTGAGACCCCGATCATCCCCGAGGTCATGCCTGTTGTGGGTATCAAGCAGCTCGACCGACTGCCCCAGCTGAGCAACGCGGTCTTCCCTGACGCCGTGAAAGACCGCATGCTCGCCGTCAAGGACGATCCGGCCGCTGTACGCTCCATTGGCATCGAGTTCGCCACGGAGTTCTGCGCGCGGCTGCTGTCCGAAGGTGTTCCGGGACTGCACTTCATCACGCTGAACAATTCCACGGCGACTCTCGAAATCTACGAGAACCTGGGCCTGCACCAGCGGGCCTGACCGGCCGTCTCCCGTCTCCCGCGCGGTACGGCCGTACCGAGAGGGGCCTTGCATGGGAATGACGGTCCTCTACATCGCGTTCGGTTTCGTCGCGTTGTGGCTGCTTGCCGAGGTCCTGATGCAGTACAAGGCCCGGCTGCGCTGGCGCCTGCTCGCCTTCGCCGGGTTCCTCGGCGTCGTGGCCGGGGTCGTGCTGCCGTCGGTGCTGGTCATCGCCGTGGGCGCGGCCGCCTTCGCCGTCGGCCAGACCCTGGTGACGCTCTCCTTCCGCAAGGGCTTCGTCGCCGGCTGGGCCCTGCGCAAGGGCAAGGGGGCCGAGCCCGTGCGCAAGGAGGGACAGAGCAGACGCCGCCGCTCCGGGGGCGGCGCGCCGCGTCCGGAGCCCGCGCTGGAGGTGACCGGGCTGGAGTACGGCTCCCAGGGCCCGGCCGGCCCGCGCGACGCCGACGCCGACCACGACGACCGCGACGTCTTCACCCCGCAGCCGGTACCCGAGGAGACCGGCTCCTACGGGATACAGAGCTTCGCCCCCCAGCAGCCCGACGCCACCGCCGCCTTCGCCTCCCCGTTCGCCGCGGCCGGGCAGGACGGCGGACAGCACGCCGCCTACTACGACCCGGGCCAGGGCGCCCAGGGCGGCTACGACTACGGCACCGGCTACCCGGCGGACGGCCAGCAGGTCTACGCCGCCTACTCGGACCCGTACATCGGCACCGGCGGAGCGGTCTCCCCGGGCCAGCCGTACGACTACCCCCAGTACGACCCCGCGCAGCAGCAGTACTCCATGGACACCCCGCCCGGCGGGGTCTGGGTCCCGCAGCAGCGCGCCACCGAGGCGGCCCCACAGCCCTACCCGGGGCAGGACCCGCAGCAGCAGCAGCCGCCGCAGGGGTACCCGTACCAGGGCAACGGCGAGTACGGGCAGTACCGCCACTGAGGTGAACGAGGGGAGGGCCCGGCTCGTACGAGCCGGGCCCTCCCCTTTGCCGTGCCCTCGGGCGCCCGGAGGGTCACTGCGAGCCGCGGAACTCCGAACCCTCGACGATCAGACCCGCCACCAGGGCGCCCGTCATCCCCGCGTGCGCCAGCCCGCCGCCGGGGTGCGCCCAGCCGCCCGCGAGGTAGAGCCCGGGCAGTCCCGTCGCGTTGGCCGGGTACAGCAGACGGCCGCCGTCGCCCGGCAGGGCCGGGGCGGGCACCGAACCGCCGAGGGCGCCCGTGGCCGCCTCCACGTGCGCGGGGGTGCGCACCTCCTGCCACAGCAGCCGCTTGCGCAGGTCGGGAACGGCCCGCGCGGCGAGGTCCAGCAGCTTCTCCGGGTCCGGCACGGCCGCCCCGCCGGCGGGGCCGCACACGGCGCTGACGGTGACGGCCTCGTGGTCCGCGTCGGGCCGGGTGGCCGGGTCGTCCGGGCGCAGCACCGTGACCAGCTGGACGGCGGCGGAGCCGGGGGAGTGCACCAGCGTGCGGTGGACGGCGTCCTCGGGGCGGCCGCCGCGCAGGGCGAGCAGCAGGGTCAGCCGGCCGGGCACCGAGTCGCCCCGGGCGGGCACGCTGCCGCGCGGCCAGGACACGGAGCCGGCCGGGAGCTGCCTGGGGTCGATCCCGCAGACGACGGAGTCGGCGGCCGCCTCGGTGCCGTCGGCCAGCCGGACCCCGGCCGCCCGGCCGTCGTGGCTCAGGACGGCCTTCACCGGCGCCCCGAAGACGAACTCCACCTTGCGCTCCAGGCAGCGCTCGTACACGGCGGTGGCCAGCTCGCGCAGGCCGCCCCGGACGTACCAGGTGCCGAAGGTCTGCTCCATGTACGGCAGGGCCGCCGCCGCGGCGGGCGCGGAGTCGGGGTCGAGCCCGTACGCCAGGACCCGTCCGCGCAGCAGTTCCCCGAGGCCGCCGCCCAGTTCGCGCCGGGCCACCTCGGCCAGGGTCGGCTGGCGGCGGCGCAGCAGGCCGCTGCCGCGCAGCGCCGGGTAGGGGTCGCGGCCGAGGACCTGCCAGTCGGGGCGCAGCGGCTCCTCCAGCAGGGGGCGGCGGGTGGCGTCCCAGGTGTCGCGGGCGCGGCCCAGCAGGTCGTTCCAGCGCTCGCCGGCGCCCGCGCCGAAGGTCTCGTCGAGGGCGGCGGCGACCCCGCCCCGGGATGTGCCGGGGAGGGTGACGGCGGCGTGGTCGAGGACGTGCCGGACGGCCGGGTCCACCTGGACCATCTCGACGAGGTCCTCCAGCGGCCGCTTGCCGGTCTTCACGAACAGGTCGCGGTAGACGGCGGGCAGGTGCAGCAGCCCCGGGCCGGTGTCGAAGGCGAAGCCGTCGCGCTCGTACCGGCCGAGCGCGCCGCCGTAGGTCGAGCCGCGCTCGTAGACCGTCACCTGGTGGCCCGCCACGGCCAGCCGGGCCGCCGTCGCCATCGCGCCCATGCCGGCGCCGATCACCGCAATTCTTGCCATGGCGCTGAGCCTATCGAGCGAACGCGGGGCCCATCGAGCGAGGTCAGCGGGTCAGTGCGGGGGCGCCCCACGGACCGCCGCCATCCGTTTCTCCTCGCGGCGCTGGGCCCGGCGCCGCCGGAAGCGGCGGATGCGGCTCCAGAGGAAGGCCAGTATGGCGAGGCCGAGGGCGAGCAGGACGGCGGCGATGATCGCCGCCGCGGCCGGGTGGAATATGGCGAAGGTGACGATGGCGCCCACGCCGAGGTCCTCGGCGAAGCTCAGCAGGATGTTGCTGACGGGTTCGGGGGAGGTGTTGACGGCCATTCGGGTGCCGGCTTTGACGAGATGGCTGGCCAGCGCGGTGGAGCCGCCGAGGGCCCCGGCGGCGATGTCGGGCAGCGAACCGCTCTGCCCGGCCAGCAGGGCGCCGACCACGGCTCCGGAGAGGGGGCGGATCACGGTGTGGACGGAGTCCCAGACCGAGTCCACGTACGGGATCTTGTCCGCGACCGCCTCGCACAGGAACAGCACGCCCGCCACCACGAGCACGTCGGTGCGCTGGAGGGAGGCCGGGACCTCGTCGGTCAGGCCGGTCGCGCCGAAGACGCCGAGCAGGAGGACCACGGCGTAGGCGTTGATCCCGCTGGCCCAGCCGCTGGTGAAGACCAGGGGGAGCACACTCACACGGGCATCATGCCGTAGCGGGGGAGGACCGTGGGAGTCAGGGTGGGGGAATCGGCGACGGAAAACGGTGAGGGACGGCCGCCGTCGCGCGGCCGTCCCTCACCGGACGGAATGGGTGCGGGGACTACTGCCCCTGTTCGTCCCGGCGGCGCTGCCACCGTTCTTCGATCTTGGTCATCATCGACCGACGCTGCCGGTTGCGGCCGTGGGCCGAACCGCCTGCGCTTCCGGAGACGGGCTGCTCGCCGGGCTTGGGTGCCTTGCGCCAACCGGTGACCACGAGGACCGTACAGGCCAGCATGACGAGGAATCCCACCACGCTGATCCAGAGCACTTCCTGCCAGATCACACCGGTCATGAGGAGCGCGATACCCACCACAATGCCTGCGACTGCCTGGTAAACCCGTCGCCGGGTGTACGTGCGCAGTCCACTGCCCTCAAGCGCTGTCGCGAACTTGGGGTCTTCGGCGTACAGCGCTCGCTCCATCTGCTCGAGCATTCGCTGCTCGTGCTCCGAGAGCGGCACGGGAGTCCTCCTCATCCGTCGGTCGCGGGGGGTAGCGACCAGGGGTCCCCTTCAGGATAGGCGGGGAATCGCCCCCGTGATACCCGCCCTCTACGCCACATTCTGCAAATCGCTGAGCGAGAAACCACTGCGTGGACAACTGCGTGAAACGTACCGTCACCAGCGCGGTCACTGAGGCGCTTATTCCCCAATGAGCGGTCCGCCATGCCGAGCGGTGTACCGATCATACGGGTCACGGCGCGGGAACGGAGGGGTCTCGCGCAGGTCACCCGGGAGCGGGCCCGCAGATCAGGCGTGCTTCTCGCCCAGGACGTGCAGCTGCGTGGCCACCGCGTGGAAGGCGGGCAGCTCGGCGGCGGCCTCCTCCAGTCGCAGCAGCGCCTCCACCGCGCCCGGCTCGGTGTCCACCAGGACGCCGGGCACCAGGTCGGCGAAGACCCGTACGCCGTGCACGGCGCCGACCTCCAGGCCGGCCCCGCCGACCAGCTCCGCCAGCTGCTCGGCGGTGAAGCGGCGCGGCACCGGGTCGCCGGAGCCCCAGCGCCCCGCCGGGTCGGTGAGGGCGGTGCGGGCCTCGGTGAAGTGCCCGGCGAGCGCCCGCGCGAGGACGGCCCCGCCGACGCCGGCGCCGAGCAGGCTGAGGACGCCGCCGGGGCGCAGCGCGGCGACGGCGTTGGCGACGCCCTCGGCCGGGTCGTCCACGTACTCCAGCACGCCGTGGCAGAGCACCACGTCGTACGCGTCCCGCTCGACGACGTCCAGCAGGCCCTGGGCGTCGCCCTGGACCCCGCGCACCAGGTCGGCGACGCCCTCCTCGGCGACCCGGCGCTCCAGCCCGAACAGCGCGTTCGGGCTGGGGTCGACCACGGTCACCCGGTGGCCCAGCCGGGCGAGGGGCACGGCGAACTTGCCGGTGCCCCCGCCGGTGTCGAGGACGTCCAGGACATCCCGCCCGGTCGCCTTCACCCGGCGGTCGAGGGCCTCCTGGAGGACCTCCCACACCACGGCGGTGCGGAGGGAGGCACGGGGGCGGGAAGTGTCCGACACGGCTGATGGCTCCTCGGCGGGGTGAGTGCGGGATGCGGTGCGTGTCCCACCCTATTGCCTCGGCCGACCGCGCAGCTCATCCCGCGTCCGGACGCTCCGGACGAGGCTGCGGGAGGGGCTGTGCCGGGGGCTGGAGCGCGAGCATCCGTTCCACCAGGCGCAGGAACATCCCGGCCTCCCGTACGAGGTCGTCCGCCTGCCGGCTGCTCGCCGCGTCCGGTATCCCCGCCTCGGCCCGGGCCCGGCGGGCGGCGCCGGAGGCGAAGAGGGCGCTCCACTCGGTCAGCTCCGGCGCTATCTCCGGCAGCACCTCCCACGCGCTGCGGATCCGGGGCCGCCGCCTCGGGTTGACCGGCTCGGGCCTGCCGCGCGCGGCGAGTACCGCCGCGGCGGCGCGCAGGGCGGCCAGGTGGGCGGTGGCGTACCGCTCGTTGGGCCGGGGCAGCAGGGCCGCCTCGGCCAGGCCGCAACGGGCCTTGGCGAGCAGGTCCAGGGCGGCCGGCGGCGCGGCGGCCCTGCGCGGGACGGGGTGGACAGGGGACGGGGACGGTGTGGCCATGACGAACCTCCTGTCGTTGCGTGGTGCTCGGCGGTGCCGGGTGGTGCGTGTCCGTGCGTGGATCCATCGTGACGGCCCCCACTGACAATCGCCCTGACCTGCTCTTTCTCCCCCAAAGTCCCCCTCTTGCGGCGACCTTGGTCCCGAACCTGCTAGTTTTTGAACTGACCGGTCAGTTCAAAAGAAGGGGGAGGGCGTGGACAGCCCGCACGGCGCCGCCGTCAAGGCCGAGGGCTTCGGACTCAAGGGCCCGCGCGGCTGGGTCTTCCGGGACATCGCGGTCGACGCGGCGCCCGGCTCGCTCATCGCGGTCGAAGGCCCCTCCGGCAGCGGCCGCACCTGCCTGCTCCTCGCCCTCACCGGGCGGATGAAGCCCACCGAGGGCCATGCCGAGATCGGCCGCCACCGGCTGCCGAAGAAGATGGCCGCGGTCCGCCGGACCACCGCCCTCGGCCCGGTCCCCGGCGTCAACGACCTCGACCAGGCCCTCACCGTCGCCGAGCAGCTCCACGAGGGCGCCATGCTCCAGCGGCGCTACGACGCCCCCGTGCGCGCCCTGCTGCGCCGGCGCGGCGCGCACGCCCCGGCCCCGGCCCGGGTGCGGATCGAGCAGGCCCTGGCCGCCGTCGGGCTCGACCCGGCCACCCTGCCGAAGGGCATGCGCACCTCCGTCAGGGACCTGGAACGGCTGGAGGCCATCCGGCTGTCCGTGGCCATCGCCCTGCTGGGCGGCCCCCGGCTGCTGGCCCTCGACGACCTCGACCTCAAGCTCTCGGACGCCGAACGCGCCGAGGCGTGGACCCTGCTCCGCTCGGTCGCCGCCCGGGGGACCACGGTCCTCGCGGTGTGCAGCGAGGCCCCCGAGGACGCGACGGTCGTCCGCACGGGCCCCCGGCCGAAAACCGAAGCAGACCAGACCGAAGCAGACGAAGCCGCCGCAGTCGAAACCGCGGGCGAAGACGGAGACACGAAGGGGGCGGACGATGCGCTCGCCGAAACTGGCCGCGCTTGAGCTGAAGCGGTTCGGGCGGGGGAAGCTCCCCCGGGCCGCCCTCGTCGCGCTGCTCCTGCTGCCGCTGCTCTACGGAGCCCTGTACCTCTGGTCGTTCTGGGACCCGTACAAGCGCCTCGACCAGGTCCCCGTCGCCCTCGTCAACGCCGACAAGGGCGCCACCGTGAACGGTGAGCACCTCGACGTCGGCGGTGAGCTGACGAAGAACCTGCGCGAGCGCAAGACCTTCGACTGGCGCATGGTCAGCGCCGACGAGGCGGCCAAGGGGCTGGAGGACGGCACGTACTTCCTCTCCCTGACCATGCCCGCCGACTTCAGCGAGAAGATCGCCTCCAGCGGCGGCGCCGACCCCACCACCGGGGCCCTCCAGGTCCGCACGAACGACGCCAACAACTACATCGTCGGCTCGATCTCGCGCACCGTCTTCTCCGAGGTCCGCTCGGCCGCCTCCACCAAGGCCTCCCGCAGGTTCCTCGACAAGATCTTCGTCTCCTTCTCCGACCTCCACGACAAGACCGCCGAGGCCGCCGACGGCGCCGACAAGCTCAAGGACGGCGCGGGCAAGGCCCAGCAGGGAGCCAAGGACCTCGCCGACGGCCTCGACACGGCCAAGGAGAAGTCCGGGGAGCTCACGGGCGGCCTGAACAAGCTGAACGAGGCCGCGGGCAAGCTGGAGACCGGCTCCCGGCAGGTCGCCGAGGGCACCCAGAAGGTAGCCGACCTGGCAAACGGCGCCGCCGAGAAGGCCCGCCCGTTCGTCAAGGACCCCAAGAACCTCGCGGACACCGCCAAGCTGGTCGGCGACACCGCCCACGTCGTCAACCTGCACCTCGCCAAGTTCGCCGAGAAGGCCCCCGCCGCGGCCGCCCTCACCAAGCGGGTGGCCGACCGCACCGACGGCTTCTACACGAAGTACTGCTCCGCCCAGCCGGCCCCGGCCTTCTGCGCCGACGCGAAGACCGCCAGGGACGACGCGGCCCAGGCCGCCCTGCTCAGCGGTGACGTCAACACCGTCCTCGGCAACTCCAAGGGCGACATCACCAAGCTCCAGGGCCAGCTGACCGACCTGGAGAACAAGGCCCGCGAACTCGCCGACAAGGCCCCCGGCCTCGCCGGTGACCTCAACGCCGCCGTGGCCAAGGCCAACGCCCTCAACGACGGCGCCCACCAGGTCGCCGACGGCATGGTCAAGCTCCACAGCGGCATCGGCACCGCCGCCGGCGGCTCCGGCAAGCTCGGCGAGGGCGTCGGCAAGCTCGGCGACGGCGCCCAGAAGCTCAACGGAGGCATGTTCAAGCTGGTCGACGGCACCGGCACGCTCGCCGGCGGCCTCCACGACGGCGCGGGCAAGATCCCGGACTACGACCAGCGGCAGCGCGACGCCCGTACGCAGGTCATGGCCGACCCGGTCCAGCTCGCCAGCGACCCCCTGCACAAGGCGCCCAACTACGGCACCGGCTTCGCGCCCTACTTCATCCCGCTCTCCCTCTGGGTGGGCGCGATGGTCGCCTACATGCTGATCGCCCCCATGAACAAGCGGGCCCTGGCCGCCGGCGCCTCGTCCTGGCGGATCGCCTTCGCGGGCTGGCTGCCCGTGGTCGGCCTCGGCGCCGCGCAGGTCGGCGCGCTGATGTCCGTACTGCACTGGGGCCTCGGCCTGGAGATGGCCCACCCGGCCCTGACCGTCGCGTTCCTGGTCCTGGTCACCGCCTGCTTCGCGGCGATCATCCAGTGGCTCAACGCCAAGTTCGGCGCCGCCGGACGCATCCTGGTCCTCGCCGTCCTGATGCTCCAGCTGACCTCGGCGGGCGGCACCTACCCCGTCCAGACCAGCCCCGGCTTCTTCAACGCCATCCACCCGTACCTGCCGATGTCGTACATCGTCGCGAGCCTGCGCCGCCTGATCACCGGCGGCGACCTCACGCCGGTGTGGCAGGGCTGCGCGGTCCTCGTGGCCTTCACCGCCGGGGCCCTGGCCCTCACCGCCCTCGCCGCGCGCGGCAAGCAGGTGTGGACGATGGACCGGCTGCACCCGGAACTGAGCCTGTAAGGGGCCGTTGACCTGTGAGAATCAGCGCCATGGAAAGCAGCAGCACCACCGCCGGCGGGGCCCGGCGGCAGGCCACGCGACAGA
Organism: Streptomyces sp. NPDC000075; assembly: GCF_040301925.1. NCBI lineage: Bacteria > Bacillati > Actinomycetota > Actinomycetes > Kitasatosporales > Streptomycetaceae > Streptomyces > Streptomyces sp. NPDC000075. The sequence goes on along the minus strand of NZ_JBEPFL010000024.1, from coordinate 57,922 downwards.
AGCTGTACGAGGCGGCCGTCACCCTCATCGCGGAGCAGGGTTTCTCCGCGACCACGGTCGACGAGATCGCCGAGCGGGCGGGCGTGGCGAAGGGCACCGTCTACTACAACTTCGCGAGCAAGACCGAACTCTTCGAGGAGCTCCTGCGGCACGGGGTGGGTCTGCTGACCGCCTCGCTGCGGGAGGCCGCCGACGGGACGGAGGCACGCGGCGGCACCCGGATCGAGGCCCTCGACGCGATGATCCGGGCGGGCCTGGTCTTCATCCACCGCTACCCCGCCTTCACCCAGCTCTACGTCGCCGAACTCTGGCGGACCAACCGCGCCTGGCAGGGCACCCTGATGGTGGTCCGGGGCCAGGCGGTGGCGGTCGTCGAGTCGGTGCTGCGGGAAGGGGTCGAGCGCGGCGAGCTCAGCGCCGAGATCGACGTGCCGCTGACGGCGGCGGCGCTGGTCGGGATGGTGCTGGTGGCCGCGCTGGACTGGCAGGCCTTCCAGAGCGAGCGGTCGCTGGACGACGTCCACTCGGCGCTGTCGCTGCTGCTGCGGGGGCGGGTCAGCGGGAGCCGGTGACCCGGTCGGCGGTGCCGCCCGGGGCGGGCGGCGGCGTAGAACTGAGTATCCGTACTCAGGTACACAGATGAGTACGCGTACGGATGGGCTCCCACCTGCGTAAACAGCAGACTGGGGGTCGGGGACGAGGGCGGGTCGGCCCGCACCGCGGACACGGGGCCACGGAGCGGACCGGCTGCGGCCCGGGAAACAGAACGCCGGTGCGTCCGGGCTCAGGGGGAACGAGCCCGGACGCACCGGCGTTTCAGCGTGTCCCGGGGGCGGCCCCCGTCCGGACCGTCAGCCCCGGCCGCGCAGGGGGAGACGGATGCGGCCGCCGGCCCGGGACAGCGCCGACGAGACGGCCGACAGCCGGGCCGAGACGGCGGCGGACACCCGCGCCCCCGACCTCGGCAGCAGCAGCGCCCGCAGCCGGGACCACCGGCCGAGGCCGGCCAGGAGGGCCGCCCGGGCCGTGAGGACGTCCGCGGCCAGCCCGGGGTACGCGACCTCCGTGCCGGGCGGCGCGTACAGCTCCCGCTCCACCGCGCCCGCCACCCGGTGCACGGCCTCCGCGGCCCCGCCCTCCAGCCGGCCCAGCAGCACGATCCGTCCGGCCGCGCCGCGCGGAGACAGCGCCTCGTCCGGCGGGATGCCGACGTCCCAGGCGCAGTCGCCCAGCTCCCGCCAGGCGGCGGGCACGTCGCCCGGGCCCAGCCGCCGCTCACGCACCCGGCGGCGCCACAGCAGCGGCAGCAGCGGGATCCCGGCCGCCAGCACGGCCACCGCGGCCCAGCCGAGGACCGTCCCCGCCGACACCCCGCCCGCACCGGACCCGGTGTTCCGCTGCGCCACCGCGGCCCCGCACTCGCCGAGCTTCTTCAGCTCCGGCGGGCAGGCCTCGGACTGCGAGGGGGCGGGCGCCGGGGCCGACGCCGACTGCGAGGGCGCCGCGGACGAGGCGGACGGCTGCGGGGCCGGGGCCTCGGGACGGCTGTAGTCCGGCAGCGTGATGCCCGAGCGGGGGGTCGGCTCGAACCGGGTCCAGCCCACGCCCTCGAAGTACAGCTCCGGCCAGGCGTGCGCGTCCCGCATCGAGACGTTCACCGTACCGTCGGACTGCTTCTCGCCCGGGGTGAAACCGACCGCGACCCGCGCCGGTATCCCCAGCGTCCGCGACATCGCCGCCATCGAGAAGGCGAAGTGGACGCAGAAGCCCTCCTTGTCCTCCAGGAAACGGGCGATGGCCTGCGAACCCGTACCCGAGGACACCTTCGTGTCGTAGCGGAAGCCGCCGGTCACGGCGAAGAAGTCCTGGAGCTTGACCGCCCGCGTGTAGTCGTCCCGCGCGCCCTGGGTCACCCGTCGCGCCGTCTCCGCCACCACCGGCGGCAGGTTGTCCGGCAGCTTCGTGTACTCCCCGCGCACCGCCGGGTTCGCGGCCGGCGCCGACTGCAGCTGCTCCGCCGTGGGCCGCAGCAGCAGGCTCCGTACGGTGTACTGCGCGCCCTGCACGTTCTGGAAGCGGTCCTTGCCGAGCTGGTCGCCGACCAGGGTCCGGCCGGCGGGCTCGAAGCGCCACTTCCCGGCGATGTCGACCTGCGTCGCCGGGTACGGCATCGGCAGGTAGCGCTGGGCGTACGTGTCCGCCGCCGAGACCGTCGTGCGGACCTCGGCCGCGTTCTCGCGGACCTCCTCGGTGAGCCCCGCCGGGTTCGGCAGCCGCTGCGGGACGTCCGTCAGCGGGCGGGCGGACGCCTCCCACTTGACCCCGTTGAACTCGTCGAGGGCCAGGATCCGCAGGTACTGCTCGCCGAGCTGCGGGCTGTCCGTGCGGTACTTCATGACGACCCGGTTGTCCTGCGCGTTCAGGCTGCTCTGCAGCGAGACCAGCGGGTTCACCGCCGAGATCGTGCCGCCGCCCCCGCCCGCCGAGGGGGAGTCCTCGCCCGGGGCGCCCAGCATCCCGCCGCCGAGCGACGGCAGTGCGGCCGGCACGGCCAGGGCCAGGCCCAGCGCGACCGCGCCGATCCGCCGCCCGGTGCGTACGGGGGCCACGGCGCGGGTGCCCCCGGCCCCGTTCGCCCCGTAGCCGGAGGCGGCGGAGGCGGGCGTACGGGCGTTCGGGGCCCCGCCGAAGACCCGGCCCCACTGGGCCAGCCGGTCGCGGCCCTCCGACAGCAGCATCATCAGGTAGCCCGCACCGGCGAGCAGGAACGCGATCCAGGGCTGTCCGTGCCCGGCCGACAGCCCGGCGGCGACCGAGTACAGCGCCAGCAGCGGCAGTCCGGCCGCCGCGGCCGTCCGCAGCGTCACCGCCAGCAGGTCCACCAGCAGCCCGATCAGCAGCACCCCGGCCAGCAGCAGCAGCCGGATGCCGTCGGTCAGCGGCGCGGGTATGGCGAACTCGCCGACGTCCCGCACGCCCTGCTGGAACAGTCCCGCGAAATCGGTGACCAGGAAGGCCAGCGGCCCGCCTCCGGTGGACTCGGCCTTCCCCGCGAAGAGGAAGACGAGCAGCAGCAGCGACGCCAGCAGCTGGGCGCCCACGGTCAGCGTCCGGGCCAGCGGCACCCGCCGCCCCCCGGCGCCCACCGCGGCCTGCACGGCCAGCAGCAGCGCCGCCTGGACCAGCCAGCCGGAGGTCTCCACCAGCGGGGTCAGCGACCAGGAGGTCAGCAGCGTCGCCAGCGCTCCGAAGATCGTCACGCGGGTGCGCCCGCTCATACCGTGCCTCCGGGGGTCCGCATGCCGAGGGGGGCGTTCCCGGCCTGGCGCCACAGGTCGCCGAAGGCCGCGCCGGGCGGTACGGCCAGTGCCGTCCAGCCCGCGTCGCGCAGCCTGCGCAGCCGCTCCTCCACCCGCGTGGGCGCCCCGGCCCAGAGCGCGGGGTCCAGGACGAAGGCGACCGCGGCCGCGCTGCGCTGCCGCATCCGGGCGGCCAGCTCGGCCTGTTCGTCGTCCAGGTCGCCGAAGAAGGCGACCAGCAGTCCGTCGCCGCCGGAGCCGGAGACCGCCCCGCCGCGCAGCGCGTCGTGGGCGCGGCCCAGGCCGCTGCCCTCGGAGTGGCCGACGACCGCGAGGGTGTCCATCATCAGCCCGGCCGCCTCGACGGACTCCGGGCCGCCGGCGGTGCTCCCGCCGGCGAAGGCGCCCGCGCCGGGCACCGCGTCCCCGGTGTCGGTGAGCAGCCGGGCCGCGAAGCCCTGTTCGAGGACGTGCAGCAGGGTGGAGGCGGCGGCCGACACCGCCCATTCGAAGGCGGAGTCGGGGCCGGCTCCCTCGTAGGCGAGGTAGCGGGTGTCCAGCAGGACGGTGGCCTTGCTGCGCTGGGGCTGCTCCTCGCGGCGGACCATCAGCTCGCCGTAGCGGGCGGTGGAGCGCCAGTGGACGCGGCGCAGGTCGTCGCCGCGCCGGTAGGTGCGGGGGATGACGTCGTCGTCGCCGGCCAGGGCCAGGGAGCGGCGGCTGCCGTCGCCGTGGCCGCCCGCCTCGCCGGTCATCCGCACGGCGGGCAGGGGCTCGGTGCGCGGGACGACGGTGAGGGTGTCGTACGCGGTGAAGGAGCGGGTCAGCTCGACCATCCCGAAGGGGTCGGTCAGCCGCAGCTGGAGGGGGCCCAGCGGGTAGCGGCCGCGCAGGTCGGAGCGGACCCGGTAGGACACCTCGCGGCGGCCGCCGGGCTCGACCCGGTCCAGGACGAAGCGGGGGCGGGGCCCGAGGACGTAGGGCACCCGGTCCTGGAGCATCAGCAGGCCGGTGGGCATCCGGGAGACGTTCTCCAGCCGGAGCCGCACCCGGGCCTCGCCGCCGGCGGGCACCCGCGGCGGGGTCAGCCGGCGGCCGGCGGTGACCTGGTGGCGGGTGCGGTGCAGGGCCAGGACGCAGATCAGCGGCAGGACGACGAGCAGCAGCCCGACCCGCAGCAGCTGGTCCTGCCCGAGGACGTAGGCGCAGACGGCGGCCGCGGCCCCGGCGGCGAGGAACGAGCGGCCCCGCGTGGTGAGACCGGACAGCGAGGCGCGCACCCCGCCGGGGTTCCCGGCCTGCCCGCCGGCGCCGCCCTGGGCACCGGCGCCCATCAGAAGCTCCGGGCGCCCGCGCCGGGCGGTACCTCGCCGCGGGTGTGGGTGGCCGGGACGGGGGTGCGCTGGAGGATGTCGTGGACGACCTGCTCGGCGGTGCGCCGGTTCAGCTGGGCCTGCGCGGTCGGCAGGAGGCGGTGCGCGAGGACGGGCGCGGCCAGCTGCTGGACGTCGTCGGGCAGCACGTAGTCGCGGCCGGAGAGGGCGGCGGAGGCCTTCACGGCGCGCAGCAGGTGCAGGGTGGCGCGGGGGGAGGCGCCCAGGCGCAGGTCCGGGTGGCTGCGGGTGGCGGAGACCAGGTCGACGACGTAGCGCTTGACCGGGACCGCGACGTACACCTCGCGGACGGCCTCTATCAGCTTGACCACGTCGTGGGCGTGCGCGACGGCGGTGAGGTCGTCGAGCGGGGAGATCCCGCCGTGCACGTCGAGCATCTCCAGCTCGGCCTCGGGGCTGGGGTAGCCGACCGAGACGCGGGCCATGAAGCGGTCGCGCTGGGCCTCGGGGAGGGGGTAGGTGCCCTCCATCTCGACCGGGTTCTGGGTCGCGACGACCATGAACGGGCTGGGCAGCGCGTAGGTGGTGCCGTCGATGGTGACCTGGCGCTCCTCCATCGACTCCAGCAGCGCCGACTGGGTCTTCGGCGAGGCCCGGTTGATCTCGTCGCCGATCACGATCTGCGCGAAGATCGCGCCGGGCTTGAACTCGAACTCGCGGCGCTGCTGGTCGTAGATGCTGACGCCGGTGATGTCGGAGGGCAGCAGGTCCGGGGTGAACTGGATGCGCTGGACCGAGCAGTCGATGGACTTGGCCAGGGTCTTGGCCAGCATCGTCTTGCCGACGCCGGGCACGTCCTCGATCAGCAGGTGGCCCTCGGCCAGCAGGACCACCAGCGCGAGGCGGACGACCTCGGGCTTGCCCTCGATCACGCGCTCGACCGACCGGCGGACCCGCTCGGCCGTGCTGGTCAGATCAGCGAGGCTCGCTCGGTCGTCGTACGTGGTCACCTGGTTCTCCTCGGCCCATTCCACAGGGCCGACGCGCATGGCGCACGGTCCGGCCCGCCCCGAAACACGGACACCGCCCCGGAGGGTTCCGGGTGACGTCTCACCGCATTCTTGACGGCGCCGGGCGCTGTGTCACTCAGGTGGCCGGATCGATCTCCCGCAGGAGCCCGGTGTGCACGTCGAAGACGAAGCCTCGCACATCGTCCTTGTGGAGCAGGAACGGGTTGGTGCGAACCCGCTGCATGGACTGGCGCACGTCCTGGTCCACGTCGCGGAAGGCCTCGACCGCCCAGGCGGGGCGCTGGCCGACCTCGTCCTCCAGTTCGTGCCGGAAGTCCTCGGTCAGGCTTTCGAGACCACAGCCGGTGTGGTGGATGAGTATGACCGAGCGGGTGCCCAGGGCGCGCTGGCTGATGGTGAGCGAGCGGATGGTGTCGTCGGTGACCACGCCGCCGGCGTTGCGGATGGTGTGGCAGTCGCCGAGCTCCAGGCCGAGGGCCTTGTGCAGGTCGAGACGGGCGTCCATGCAGGCCACGACCGCCACGTGCAAGACGGGACGGGCGTCCATGCCGGGGTCGGTGAACTCGGAGGCGTAGCGGCGGTTGGCCGCTACGAGCCTGTCGGTGACGGAGTCGCCGGATTCCGAGGGCGCGGGGTGTGCGGGCAGGGATGCGGATGTCGTCATGGATACGACGTTAGTGGTCACAGGCCGTCCGGGCATGGGGTGAGGGTGGACAAAGAAGGTCATCCCCACTTGTCGGGAGCTCGTTGTGAGCTAACCCACAGGAGTGATACGGGGGCCGCCGTCCGGGTGATTCACGGCTTTTGCGGGTGCGCCGGGGCGGGGGCGCACCGCGCGCGGGGCGGTTCGTTGACCGGGGCGGGCGTTGCACTAAAGTGACGCGAACCGGCCGGAGCCCGGCCCCACCGGCCGCCCGGCCCCCTGGTAACACTCCGCGTGTGCGGCGCGGCGTACGCCTGCCGCGCCGTTATCTGAGAGGGCGCTTTGACTAGCGAGTCCCGACATGTCCCGGTGATGCTCCAGCGGTGCCTGGACCTGTTGGCCCCGGCGCTGGAGAGGCCGGGGGCCGTCGTCGTCGACTGCACCCTCGGCCTCGGCGGCCACAGCGAGGCCCTGCTGACCCGGTTCCCCGAGGCGCGCCTGATCGGCCTCGACCGCGACAAGGAGGCCCTGCGCCTCTCCGGCGAGCGGCTCGCGCCCTTCGGCGACCGGGCCACCCTCGTCCACGCGATCTACGCCGACCTCGCCGAGGTCCTCGACGGACTGGGGCTCCCCACCGTCCAGGGCATCCTCTTCGACCTCGGCGTCTCCTCCATGCAGCTCGACGAGGCCGACCGCGGGTTCGCGTACGCCCAGGACGCGCCGCTGGACATGCGCATGGACCAGACGACCGGCATCAGCGCCGCCGAGGTCCTCAACACCTACGCCCCCGGCGAGCTGGTGCGCATCCTGCGCCAGTACGGCGAGGAGAAGCAGGCCAAGCGGATCGTCTCGGCGATCGTGCGTGAACGCGCCAAGGAGCCCTTCAGCAACAGCGCCCGCCTCGTGGAGCTGATCCGCGACGCGCTGCCGCAGGCGGCCAAGCGCACCGGCGGCAACCCCGCCAAGCGGACCTTCCAGGCGCTGCGCATCGAGGTCAACGGGGAGCTGGCCGGACTGGAGCGGGCCATCCCCGCCGCCGTGGACCGGATCTCGGTCGGCGGGCGGATCGCGGTCCTGTCGTACCACTCCCTGGAGGACCGGCTCGTCAAGCAGGTCTTCACGGCCGGCGCCACCTCCACGGCCCCGCCCGGGCTGCCCGTCGTACCGGAGAAGTACCAGCCGAAGCTGAAGCTGCTCACACGGGGGGCGGAACTGCCGACCGAGGAGGAGATCGCCGAGAACCGGCGGGCCGCCCCGGCCCGGTTCCGGGGCGTCGAGCGCATCCGCGAGGCGCGGCCGTGACCAAGGCCGGGAAGGCGGGGAGGGCCGGGAAGGTGGCCACGCTGACCCGTGGGCAGGCGGCCCGCCTCGTCCGGGGCCGCACCGGCGGGAGCGGCCCCGGCGGTGCCCGGCAGGCGGCGAAGATGCCGTTCGTCCTCCTGGTCGTGGCGCTCCTGGCCGGCGGCCTGATCAGCCTGCTGCTGCTGAACTCGGCGCTCAACCAGGGCTCCTTCCAGCTGAGCCGGCTGAAGAAGGAGACCACCGCGCTGACCGACGAGCAGCAGGCCCTCCAGCGGGACGTCGACGCCTACTCGGCCCCCGACGCCCTCCAGCGGAGGGCCCGCGAGCTCGGCCTGGTGCCCGGCGGCAGCCCCGTTTTCCTCGGCCCCGACGGCAAGACCGCCGGCACCCCGGCGGTGGCCGAGGCCCCGCCGCCCCCCTCCCCGACGCCCACGCCCGCGCCGCCACCGGCTCCGGCCGCCACGCAGAACCCCGACGGCCCGGCCGGCCCGGCCGCGAGCGGGACCCCGCAGCCCACCCCGACCCCAGGCAGGTGACGTCGTGACGCGGATCCTCCCCCAGCTCCCGCCGGGGGTTTCCCCGGCGGGACTTCTGACCGCCCCGCCCGCCCCCCGTTCCCCGGAGCTCTGCGGAGCCCGCCGGTGAGCCCCAAGGAGCCTCCGCGCCGGGTGCCCGGTCCCGGGCGGCGTCCGCCGGCGAAGCCCGCGCAGCGCACCCCGCACACCATCCGCCTCGGCAGCCCCAAGCCGCGGCTGCGCCTGATCGGCGTCGGGCTCACCCTGGTGATGGTCGCCTTCGTCGTCCGGCTCCTCCAGGTACAGGCCGTCGACGCCTCCGCCTACTCCGCCAAGGCCACCGAGAACCGCTTCGCCAGCTACGTCCTGGCCGCAGAGCGCGGGGAGATCACCGACCGCAAGGGCGTCGCCCTGGCCACCAGCGTCGACGCGTACGACATCACCGCCGACCCGAAGATGTTCACCCCCCAGGAGAGCAAGGCCCCCGACGCCCCCGAGCAGGCCGCGGCCCTCCTCGCGCCGATCCTCGGCAAGGACGCCAGGGAGATCGCCGCCCGGCTGAAGACCAAGGACACCCGCTACGTGGTCCTGGCCCGCCGGCAGACCCCCCAGGTCTGGAACCAGATCAGGGACCTCAAGAAGCTCTTCGCCGACAAGGCGGCCGCCGACAAGCGCGGCAACGGCCCCGGCGCCAACGTCATCGCCGGCGTCTTCAACGAGAACAGCAGCAAGCGCGTGTACCCGAACGGCGACCTCGCCGCCGGGATACTGGGCTACGTCAACGCCGAGGGCAAGGGCGGCGGCGGCCTGGAGTCCGCCCTCGACAAGAAGCTGGCCGGCAAGGACGGCGAGATCACCTACGCCCAGTCCGGCGGCCGCCGCGTCCCCACCGCCGGGTCCCACGAGAAGCCCGCCGTGCCCGGCGAGGACATCGAGCTGACCATCGACCGCGACATCCAGTGGGCCGCGCAGAGCGCCATCGCCGAACAGGTCGAGAAGTCCGGCGCCGACCGCGGCTACGTCGTCGTCCAGGACACCCGCACCGGCGAGGTGCTGGCCATGGCCAACGCCCCCGGCTTCGACCCCAACGACCTGACCCGGGCCCGCTCCACCGCCCTGGGCAACGCCGCCCTCCAGGACGTGTACGAGCCCGGCTCCACCGCCAAGGTGATCTCCATGGCCGCCGTCCTGGAGGAGAAGAAGGCCGCCCCCGACACCCACGTCGAGGTCCCCAACCGGCTGCACCGGGGCGACCGGCTCTTCAAGGACGACATCGACCACCCCACCTGGTACCTGACCCTCAACGGGGTCCTCGCCAAGTCCTCCAACATCGGCACCATCCTGGCCACCGGCCAGCTCGGCGCCACCCAGCCCGAGGCCAACAAGGTCCTGTACTCCTACCTGGACAAGTTCGGCATCGGACGGCCCACCGGCCTGAACTACCCCGGCGAGTCCCGCGGCATCCTCGCCAGGCCGGAGGCCTGGTCCACCTCGCAGCAGTACACGATCCCCTTCGGCCAGGGCCTGTCCCTCAACGCGATGCAGGCGGCCTCCGTCTACTCCACCATCGCCAACGGCGGCGTCCGCATCACCCCCACCCTGGTCCGCGGCACCAAGGGCCCCGACGGCCGCTTCACCCCCGCCCCGGCACCCGAGCAGACCCGCGTGATCAGCGCCCAGACCGCCAAGACCCTCTCCGAGATGCTGGAGTCCGTGGTCGACGACCAGGAGGGCACCGGAACCAAGGCGAAGATCCCCGGCTACCGGGTCGGCGGCAAGACCGGCACCTCCAACCGGGTGGATCCCGCCACCGGCCGCTACAAGGGCTACACCGCCTCCTTCGCCGGCTTCGCACCCGCCGACAACCCCCGGATCACCGTCTACTGCGCCATCCAGAACCCCACCAAGGGCAGCTACTTCGGCGGCCAGATCTGCGGCCCGATCTACAAGACGGTCATGGAGTTCGCACTCAAGACCCTCCAGGTCGCGCCCACCGGAACGGCCCCCGCGGGCCTCCCGGTGACCTACGGATCCGCCCCGCCGCCGGCCGCCCCCACCCCACCGCAGCCCAGCCCGCAGCCCTGACAGAGAACCGACCGTCCCACCACTCACGCGTGAGGCTCCATCAGTGACAACGATCACCCCGAAACCCGGGAACCAGACGGCCGAAGCCGCCCAGGACGGGCCCTCGCTTCGCGAGCGGGCCGCCGCGCCCGGTACGCTCACCGCCGTGCCCCACGCTGATCAGCCCAGAACCGCCCAGAAAGACGCCCCGGCAGCGCCGCCGGGAGCGCCCCGGCCCGTGAACGCCCGCCCGATCCCCCTGGGCGAGCTGGCCGGCCTCCTGGGCCTGCCCGAGTCCGGCGCCGCTCGGATCACCGGCATCACGCACGACTCCCGTGCCGTGCGCCCCGGCGACCTGTACGCGGCCCTGCCCGGCGCCCGGCTGCACGGCGCCGACTTCGCCGCCCAGGCGGCCGCCCTCGGCGCTGCCGCCGTGCTGACCGACCCGGCGGGCGCCGAACGCGCCGCCGCGACCGGCCTGCCCGTCCTGGCCGTCGCCGACCCGCGCGGCCGGATGGGCGAGCTCGCCGCCGAGATCTACGGCCGCCCCGGCGAAGCCCTGCTCCAGCTCGGCATCACCGGCACCTCCGGCAAGACCACCACCGCCTACCTCGTCGAGGGCGGGCTGCGCGCGGCGGGCAAGACCACCGGACTGGTGGGCACCGTCGAGATGCGCATCGGCGACGAGCGCATCAAGTCCGAGCGCACCACCCCCGAGGCCACCGACCTCCAGGCCCTGTTCGCCGTCATGCGCGAACGCGGCGTCGAGGCCGTCGCCATGGAGGTCTCCAGCCACGCACTGGTGCTGGGACGGGTCGACGGCTGCGTCTTCGACGTCGCCGTCTTCAACAACCTCAGCCCGGAGCACATGGAGTTCCACTCCGACATGGAGGACTACTTCCAGGCCAAGGCGCAGCTCTTCACCGAGCGCCGCGCCCGCCTCGGCGTGGTCAACGTGGACGACGAGTACGGCCGCCGCCTCGCCAAGGAGTCGCCGATCCCGGTCGTCACCTTCTCCGCCGCCGGGGACCCGGCCGCCGACTGGCGCGCCGAGGACGTGGTCAGCGGCCACATGGACTCCACCCTGACCCTGGTCGGGCCGGAAGGACAGCGCGTCCGGGCCAAGGCCCCGCTGCCCGGCCCGTTCAACGTCGCCAACACCGTCGCCGCCGTCGTCACCCTGGCCGCCGCCGGGCTCGACCCGCAGACCGCCGCCGACGGCGTCGCCGCCGTCCCGGGCGTCCCCGGCCGGCTGGAGCGGGTCGACGCGGGCCAGCCGTACCTGGCCGTCGTCGACTACGCCCACAAGACCGACGCCGTCGAGTCCGTGCTGCGCGCCCTGCGCGAGGTCACCACCGGCAAGCTGCACATCGTGCTCGGCTGCGGCGGCGACCGGGACACCACCAAGCGCGGCCCGATGGGCGCCGCGGCGGCCCGCTACGCCGACACCGCCGTCCTGACCTCCGACAACCCGCGCTCCGAGGACCCCCTGAAGATCCTCGCCGCGATGTTCGAGGGCGCCGTCTCCGTCCCCGCCGAGGAGCGCGCCGCCGTCCTCGTCGACGCCGACCGGGCCGCGGCGATCGCCGCCGCCGTCGCGCGCGCCGGGGCCGGGGACACCGTCCTCGTCGCGGGCAAGGGCCACGAGCAGGGCCAGGACACGGCCGGCGTCGTACGCCCCTTCGACGACCGCGCCGTGCTCCGCGAGGCCATCGAGAACCGCCAGCACAGTGCCCGACAGGCCGAGGTGAACCAGTGATCGCCCTCTCCCTCGCCGAGATCGCCGACATCACCGGCGGGCGGCCCCACGACATACCGGACACCGCCGCGCTGATCAGCGGCCCGGTCGTCATCGACTCCCGCCAGGTGGAGCCCGGCAGCCTCTTCGCCGCCTTCGCCGGCGAGCACGTCGACGGCCACGACTACGCCGAGCGCGCGGTCGCCGCCGGCGCCGCCGCCGTCCTGGCCGCCCGGCCGGTCGGCGTTCCGGCGATCGTGGTCGACGACGTGGAGAAGGCGCTCGGCGCCCTCGCCCGCGCCGTCGTCGGACGGCTCGGCACCGACGTGGTCGCCCTGACCGGCTCGGCCGGCAAGACCTCCACCAAGGACCTGATCGCCCAGGTGCTCCAGCACCACGCGCCCACCGTGTGGACGCCCGGCTCCCTCAACAACGAGATCGGCCTGCCGCTCACGGCCCTGAAGGCCACCGGGGACACCCGGCACCTGGTCCTGGAGATGGGCGCCCGCGGCATCGGGCACATCGCCTACCTCACCGGGCTCACCCCGCCGCGCATCGGCCTCGTCCTGAACGTCGGCACCGCCCACATCGGCGAGTTCGGCGGCCGCGAGGCCATCGCCCAGGCCAAGGGCGAGCTGGTCGAGGCCCTGCCGTCCGAGGCCGAGGGCGGCGTCGCCGTCCTCAACGCCGACGACCTGCTGGTGCGCGCGATGGCCTCCCGCACGAAGGCCCGTACGGTCCTCTTCGGCGAGGCCGAGGACGCGGACGTACGCGCGACCGAAGTGCGGATGACCCCCTCGGGACAGCCCTCCTTCACACTCCACACACCGACCGGGTGCAGCGATGTGACCTTGCGCCTGTACGGTGAGCACCACGTGTCGAACGCGCTCGCCGCGGCCGCCGTCGCCCATGTCCTGGGCATGTCGGCCGAGGAGATCGCCACCGCGCTCTCCGGGGCGGGCACCCTGTCCCGGTGGCGCATGGAGGTCACCGAGCGGGCGGACGGCGTCACGATCGTCAACGACGCCTACAACGCGAACCCCGAATCCATGCGGGCCGCCCTGCGCGCACTGGCCGCGATGGGCGGCGCCGGCAAGGAGGGCGGGGGACGTACGTGGGCGGTGCTCGGTCCCATGGCCGAGCTCGGTGACGCGTCGCTGGCCGAGCACGACGCGGTGGGGCGGCTTGCCGTCCGGCTCAACGTGAGCAGGCTCGTGGCAGTCGGGGGCAGGGAAGCGTCCTGGCTGCAGCTGGGCGCATATAACGAGGGTTCGTGGGGTGAGGAGTCGGTGCTCGTGTCCGACGCGCAGGCGGCGGTCGACCTGTTGCGCAGTGAACTGCGCCCGGGGGACGTCGTGCTGGTGAAGGCTTCCAGGTCGGTCGGTCTGGAGCGGGTGGCGCTGGCGCTGCTCGAGGGTGAGGTCGCCGGCCGATGAGGCAGATCCTGTTCGCCGGTGTCATCGGCATGTTCCTCACCGTCATCGGCACCCCGCTGCTGATCAAGCTGCTGGCCCGCAAGGGCTACGGCCAGTTCATCCGCGACGACGGCCCCCGCGGCCACGCGGGCAAGAAGGGCACGCCCACCATGGGCGGTATCTCCTTCATCCTGGCCACGCTCATCGCCTACGCCCTGACGAAGGTCATCACCGGCGAATCGCCGTCCTTCTCGGGCCTGCTGGTCCTGTTCCTGATGGCGGGCATGGGCCTGGTCGGCTACCTCGACGACTACATCAAGATCGTCAAGCGGCGTTCCCTCGGTCTGCGGGCCAAGGCCAAGATGGCCGGCCAGCTGATCGTCGGCATCGCCTTCGCGGTGCTCGCGCTCCAGTTCAAGGACTCGCGCGGGCTCACCCCCGCCTCCACGAAGCTGTCGTTCGTCACGGACTTCGGCTGGGCCATCGGCCCCGTGCTGTTCGTGGTCTGGGCCCTGTTCATGATCCTGGCCATGTCCAACGGCGTGAACCTGACCGACGGTCTGGACGGCCTCGCCACCGGCGCCGCCGTGATGGTCTTCGGCGCCTACACCTTCATCGGCGTCTGGCAGTTCCAGGAGTCCTGCGCCAACGCGGTGACCCTGACCAACCCCAACGCCTGCTTCGAGGTCCGAGACCCGCTGGACCTCGCGGTCGTCGCCTCCGCCCTCATGGGAGCCTGCTTCGGCTTCCTATGGTGGAACACCTCGCCCGCCAAGATCTTCATGGGCGACACCGGTTCGCTCGCGCTCGGCGGCGCGCTCGCGGGTCTCGCCATCTGCTCCCGCACGGAGTTCCTGATGGCCCTCCTCGGCGGCCTCTTCGTGCTCATCACGATGTCGGTCGTCATCCAGGTCGGCTCCTTCAAGCTGACCGGCAAGCGAGTCTTCCGAATGGCCCCGCTCCAGCACCACTTCGAACTCAAGGGCTGGTCGGAAGTCCTCGTCGTGGTCCGCTTCTGGATCATCCAGGGCATGTGCGTGATCGTGGGTCTCGGCCTCTTCTACGCGGGATGGGCAGCGGACAAGTGACCCCCTGGCAGGACCGGAACATCACCGTCGCCGGCCTCGGCGTGAGCGGCATCAGCGCCGCCCGCGCCCTGGCCGGCCTCGGCGCGGTAGTGACCGTCGTCGACAACGGGGACGGGGACGCGCACCGTGCGCGGGCCGCCGAGCTCGCGGAGCTGGGCATCGGGGTACGCCTCGGCCGGCTGGAGAGCGGCGAGCGGGCCGGCGAGGTGCTGCCCGAGGGCACCGACCTCGTGGTGACCTCGCCGGGCTGGCAGCCCGACAGCCCCCTCTTCCTGGCGGCCGCCGAGGCGGGCGTGGAGGTCGTCGGCGACGTCGAGATCGCCTGGCAGCTGCGCGGGGAGAACGCCGCCCCCTGGCTCGCCATCACCGGCACCAACGGCAAGACCACCACCACCCAGATGCTGGCCTCGATCCTGCGGGCGGCCGGTCTGAAGACCGCGGCCGTCGGCAACATCGGCACCCCCATCATCGACGTGGTGACCGGCGAGGAGACGTACGACGTCCTCGCCGTGGAGCTCTCCAGCTACCAGCTGCACTGGGCGCCCTCCGTGCGCGCCCACTCGGCGGCCGTGCTCAACCTGGCCCCGGACCACCTCGACTGGCACGGCTCCATGGAGGCGTACGCCGCCGACAAGGGCCGGATCTACGAGGGCAACACCGTCGCCTGCGTCTACAACGTCGCCGACCCCGCCACCGAGCGGCTGGTCGAGGAGGCCGACGTCGAGGAGGGCTGCCGGGCCATCGGCTTCACCCTCGGCGCCCCCGGCCCGTCCATGCTCGGGGTGGTCGACGGGATCCTCGTCGACCGGGCGTTCGTGCAGAACCGGCAGAAGAACGCGCAGGAGCTGGCACACGTCGACGACGTCAACCCGCCCGCCCCGCACAACATCGCCAACGCCCTCGCGGCGGCGGCCCTGGCCCGCGCCTTCGGCGTCGAGCCGCGGGCCGTCCGCGACGGGCTGCGCGACTTCCGCCCCGACGCGCACCGCGTGGCGTACGTGGACGAGGTCGACGGGGTCCGCTACGTCGACGACTCCAAGGCCACCAACACCCACGCGGCCGAGGCCTCCCTCGCGGCCTTCGAACCGGTCGTCTGGATCGCCGGCGGCCTCGCCAAGGGCGCGACCTTCGACGAACTCGTACGGAAGTCCGCGAAGCGGCTGCGGGGCGTCGTGCTCATGGGCGCCGACCGGGCGCTGATCGCCGAGGCGCTGGCGCGACACGCGCCCGAGGTCCCGGTGACCGACCTCGAACGGACCGACACTGGGGCGATGCTCGCAGCGGTCCGGGAAGCGGCCCGGCTCGCGGAGCCCGGAGACACCGTCCTGCTGGCACCCGCGTGCGCCTCGATGGACATGTTCGCGAACTACAACGAGCGGGGCGACGCGTTCGCCGGCGCGGTACGCGAACTCGCCTCCGGGAGCGCCGCGGACACGGCCTAGCCGAGGGCGCCCGACAGGTTCCCTCCGGCCGGCTGCTCGCCTCGTACGAGTGGAGGGGAAGATCACAGATGCCGGCCAAACAGATGCTGCCGGGACGGCGGCCCTCCGCCGTCAAGGCGCAGGGCCGCAAACGTCCCGCGCCCGGTGCCGGGCGGTCCGCCCGGCGCGGGCCGCTGGAGCGGCTGCGGCGTACGCGGGGGCAGGTGACGAAGGCCTGGGACCGGCCGCTCACCGCGTATTACCTGATTTTCGGCAGTTCCCTGCTCATCACCGTGCTCGGCCTGGTGATGGTCTACTCGGCGTCCATGATCAAGGCCCTCCAGCTGGGCCTGGGAGACGCCTACTTCTTCAAGAAGCAGTTCCTGGCCGCCGCGATCGGCGGCGTCCTGCTCTTCGCCGCCTCCCGGATGCCGGTCAAACTGCACCGCGCGCTGTCCTACCCGGTGCTCGCCGGCACCCTCTTCCTGATGGTCCTGGTCCAGGTCCCCGGGATAGGGGTCTCCATCAACGGCAACCAGAACTGGATCTCCCTGGGCGGCCCGTTCATGCTCCAGCCCAGCGAGTTCGGAAAGCTGGCGCTGATCCTGTGGGGCGCCGACCTGCTGGCCCGCAAGGGCGACAAGGGGCTGCTGACCCAGTGGAAGCACCTGCTGGTGCCGCTCGTCCCGGTCGCCTTCCTGCTGCTCGGGCTGATCATGCTCGGCGGGGACATGGGCACCGCGATGATCCTCGGAGCGGTCCTGTTCGGCCTGTTGTGGCTCGCGGGGGCGCCCACGCGGATGTTCGTGGCGGTGCTCGCCTTCGCGGGTGTGATCGTCGCACTGCTCATCAAGACCAGCCCGCACCGCATGGACCGGCTCGCCTGCCTCGGGGCGACGGACCCGGGCAAGAACGACCTCTGCTGGCAGGGCGTGCACGGGATCTACGCCCTCGCGTCCGGCGGATGGTTCGGTTCCGGACTGGGTGCGAGTGTGGAAAAATGGGGGCAACTGCCCGAAGCCCACACCGACTTCATCTTTGCCATCACCGGTGAGGAACTGGGCCTGGCGGGGACGCTGTCGGTGCTCGCCCTGTTCGCGGCTCTAGGCTATGCGGGTATCCGCGTGGCCGGACGCACGGAGGACTCCTTCGTACGGTATGCCGCGGGAGGCGTGACCACCTGGATCACGGCCCAGGCCGTGATCAACATCGGTGCGGTGCTCGGTCTGCTGCCGATCGCAGGGGTACCCCTCCCGCTGTTCTCCTACGGGGGGTCCGCCCTGCTGCCGACCATGTTCGCCGTCGGACTGCTCATCGCGTTCGCGCGGGAGGAGCCGGCGGCGCGTGCGGCGCTCGCGCTGCGACAGCCGGGAGCCGGCTGGAAGCGGAGCGGGCCGATATGGAAGTCGATGAGACGGCGCGTCAAGAGGCGTCCGTCCGGAGAGCGGTGAATTTCGGTGCATGTCGTACTCGCCGGTGGGGGGACCGCCGGCCACATCGAGCCGGCGCTCGCCCTCGCGGACGCCCTGCGCAGGCAGGACCCGACCGTGGGCATCACCGCCCTGGGCACGGAACGCGGCCTGGAGACGCGCCTGGTGCCCGAACGCGGCTACGAGCTGGGCCTCATCCCGGCCGTACCGCTGCCCCGCAAGCCCACCCCGGAACTGATCACCGTCCCCGGCCGGCTGCGCGGGACCATCAAGGCCGCCGAGGAGATCCTCGTCCGCACCAAGGCCGACGTGGTCGTCGGCTTCGGCGGCTACGTGGCCCTGCCCGGCTACCTCGCCGCCAAGCGGCTCGGCGTGCCGATCATCGTCCACGAGGCCAACGCCCGGCCCGGACTGGCCAACAAGATCGGCTCCCGCTACGCGCACGCCGTCGCCGTCTCCACCCCCGACAGCAAGCTGCGCGGCGCCCGCTACGTGGGCATCCCGCTGCGCCGCGCCATCTCCACCCTCGACCGGGCCGCCGTCCGCCCCGAGGCGCGGGCCGCCTTCGGCCTCGACCCCAACCTCCCGACCCTGCTCGTCTCCGGCGGCTCGCAGGGCGCGCGCCGGCTCAACGAGACCATCCAGCAGGCCGCGCCGACCCTCCAGCGCTCCGGGATCCAGATCCTGCACGCGGTCGGCCCGAAGAACGAACTGCCGCGTGTCGACAACATGCCCGGGATGCCGCCCTATGTCCCGGTATCGTACGTGGACCGGATGGACCTCGCGTACGCCGCCGCCGACATGATGCTGTGCCGCGCGGGCGCGATGACCGTCGCCGAACTCTCCGCCGTCGGACTGCCGGCCGCCTACGTACCGCTGCCCATCGGCAACGGCGAACAGCGGCTCAACGCCCAGCCGGTGGTCAAGGCCGGCGGCGGCCTCCTCGTCGACGACGCGGAACTGACGCCCGACTGGGTGCTCGGCCAGGTCCTCCCGGTGCTGTCCGATCCGCACCGCCTGTACGAGATGTCCCGCGCCGCCGCCGAGTTCGGCCGCCGGGACGCCGACGAGCTCCTCGTCGGACTCGTCCACGAGGCGATCGCGGCCGCACGCGGGTAACCGCTGACCCAGGAGGCGCAGGAGTGGCCGGAGCGACGACGGCACGACGCGGACCGTCCGGCCGGGCGGGCAAGGGCGGCAAGGGCGCGGGCGTGCCCAAACCGCCCCGGCCGCCCAAGTCGCCCAAGGGCACCGGCCCGCGCGGGTCCGGCGGCGGGAGACCGCGCCGGGTCCGCCTGTTGGTGACCCTCGCCGCCGCGGCGCTCCTCGCCGGGGGCGGCACCTGGGCGCTCTACGGCTCCGCCTGGCTGCGCGTGGAGAAGGTCACGGCCTCCGGCACCGAGGTGCTCACCCCCGAGCAGGTCCTCTCCGCCGCGGCCGTGCCCGTCGGCGCGCCCCTGGTCAGCGTCGACACCGACGAGATCGCGAGCCGGGTGCGCACCCGGCTGTCCCGCATCGATTCGGTCGATGTGGTGCGGGCCTGGCCGCACGGGATCGGGCTGAAAGTGACGGAACGCAAACCGGTCCTGCTCATCAAAAAGGGCGCGGACTTCATCGAAGTGGACGCGAGGGGTGTCCGCTTCGACACCGTTGCGAAAGCACCCGTCGGCGTTCCGCTCCTCGAAATGGCCGCGGACCGCTCGCCGAGCGCGCGCCGCTTCGACGAGGAGCGGCTGCTGAGGGAGGCCGTGGGCATCGCGGGAAGCCTCCCCGACGCAGTCGCGAAGGAAACGGTGCAGGTCAAGGTGCGGTCGTTCGACTCGGTCGTACTGGAGCTGACGAAGGGCCGCACCGTGGTGTGGGGGAGCGGCGAACTGGGTGAGGCCAAAGGCCGGGCGCTGAGCGCCCTGCTGAAAGCCGCGCCCAAGGCCGGTCACTTCGACGTGAGCGTTCCCACCGCCCCGGCGGTGTCCGGGAGTTGACGTCGGGTCGAGGCCCGACGCACCCTGGTTGGCCACCGATACGGGTGATCACATAGGGTGAAAAGAAAAACGGGAGGTTCGGCGTGTTCGTTGAACACGCGCTACTTGTCGACTTAGTGTCCTGTTCGGAAGAGTCCAAGGAACAGACACACCTCTAACCCTAAACTTCAGGGTTAGGGTTCGGGTCGGCGCGTAGCGGACCGTCCCACATTTCGGCATCAGTCGTCGCACCGCAGGCCCGCGAGGCGGCGACACGTAACTCGAGGCGAGAGGCCTTCGACGTGGCAGCACCGCAGAACTACCTCGCAGTCATCAAGGTCATCGGTGTCGGCGGCGGTGGTGTCAATGCCATCAACCGAATGATCGAGGTCGGTCTCAAGGGCGTCGAGTTCATCGCCATCAACACCGACGCCCAGGCGCTGTTGATGAGCGACGCCGACGTCAAGCTCGACGTCGGCCGTGAACTCACCCGGGGCCTCGGCGCCGGAGCCAACCCGGCCGTCGGCCGCAAGGCGGCAGAGGACCACCGCGAGGAGATCGAGGAGGTCCTCAAGGGGGCCGACATGGTCTTCGTCACCGCCGGCGAGGGCGGCGGCACCGGCACGGGCGGCGCGCCCGTCGTCGCCAACATCGCGCGCTCGCTCGGCGCCCTGACGATCGGTGTGGTCACCCGCCCGTTCACCTTCGAGGGCCGGCGCCGCGCGAACCAGGCGGAGGACGGCATCGCCGAGCTCCGCGAAGAGGTCGACACCCTCATCGTCATCCCCAACGACCGCCTGCTGTCCATCTCGGACCGCCAGGTCTCGGTCCTCGACGCCTTCAAGTCGGCCGACCAGGTCCTGCTGAGCGGCGTCCAGGGCATCACCGACCTCATCACCACCCCGGGTCTGATCAACCTCGACTTCGCCGACGTCAAGTCCGTGATGTCCGAGGCGGGCTCGGCCCTGATGGGCATCGGCTCCGCCCGCGGCGACGACCGCGCGGTGGCCGCGGCCGAGATGGCGATCTCCTCGCCGCTGCTGGAGGCGTCCATCGACGGCGCCCGCGGCGTGCTGCTCTCCATCTCCGGCGGCTCGGACCTCGGTCTCTTCGAGATCAACGAGGCCGCGCAGCTGGTGAGCGAGGCCGCGCACCCCGAGGCGAACATCATCTTCGGCGCCGTCATCGACGACGCCCTCGGCGACGAGGTCCGCGTCACGGTCATCGCGGCCGGCTTCGACGGCGGCCAGCCCCCGGCCCGCCGGGACAACGTCATCGGCGCCGCGTCCACCAAGCGCGAGGAGCCGGCCCCCGCGCCGGTCCGCGCGCCCGAGCCGGTCCGCCCGGCCTTCGGCGGACTCGGCACCGTGACCCCGCGCGAGGAGCCCCCGGCCCCGGTCGAGCTCCCGGTCGAGGCCGCGCCGGCCCCGCCGCAGGTCCCGACGGCCCGGCCCTACCAGGACAGCCCGGCCGAAGAGCTGGACGTTCCGGACTTCTTGAAGTGACGCTGGAGCAGCATCACGAGAGCGGCGCCCACTTCGCCTTCACCGACCGGTGGGGCGGGGTGAGCGCCGTTCCGTACGAGGAGCTCAATCTCGGCGGCGCGGTCGGCGACGACCCGGCCGCCGTTCGCGCGAACCGGGCGGCGGCCGCGAAGGAACTGGGCATCGACCCGGACCTCGTGGTCTGGATGAACCAGGTGCACGGGCGGGACGTGGCCGTGGTCGACGGGCCCTGGGGCTCCGCCGCCGACATCCCCTCGGTGGACGCGGTGGTGACCGCCCGTCGGGGGCTCGCCCTCGCCGTGCTCACCGCCGACTGCACCCCCGTCCTGCTGGCCGACCCCGTCGCCGGGGTGGCCGGGGCCGCCCACGCCGGGCGGCCCGGGCTGGTCGCCGGGGTGGTGCCCGCCGCCGTCGAGGCGATGGTCGCCCTCGGCGCCGACCCCGCGCGCATCGTCGCCCGTACCGGACCCGCCGTCTGCGGGCACTGCTACGAGGTGCCGGCCGAGATGCGGGAGGCGGTCGCAGGGGTGGTGCCGGCCGCGTGGGCCGAGACCAGCTGGGGGACGCCGGCCGTCGACGTGGTCGCCGGGGTGCACGCCCAGCTCGCGGAGGCGGGGGTGCCGCAAGGCCACCGCTCCCCGGTCTGCACACTGGAGTCGCGGGACCACTTCTCGTACCGCCGCGACCGGGTGACCGGGCGGCTTGCCGGATATGTCTGGTTGGACTGACTGATGACGGATCGTAAGTCCGAGCTCGCGCAGAACCTCGCGCGGGTGGAGGAGCGGATCGCGTCCGCCTGCGCGGCGGCGGGCCGGAAGCGGGACGAGGTGACCCTGATCGTGGTCACCAAGACGTACCCGGCGACCGACGTACGCCTCCTGGCGGACCTGGGGGTCCGTCATGTTGCGGAAAACCGCGACCAGGACGCCGCCCCGAAGGCGGCCGCCTGCGCGGACCTGTCGCTGAACTGGCACTTCGTGGGCCAGTTGCAGACGAACAAGGTCCGTTCGGTGGCCGGATACGCGCAGGTGGTGCAGTCGATCGACCGGCCGAAGCTCGTCACGGCGCTCTCGGCGGCGGCGGTGGCCCACGGCCGGGAGATCGGCTGCCTCGTGCAGATCGCCCTCGACGCCGAGTCGGGCGAGCGCGGGGCCCGGGGTGGTGCCGCGCCCGAGCAGCTGGCCGAGTTGGCGGACCTCGTCGCCGGCGCGCCGGGACTGCGGATCGACGGTCTCATGACCGTCGCCCCGCTCGCCGGGCCTTACGCGGGGCGCGAACAGGCGGCCTTCGAGCGGATGATGGAATTGTCATCCGGCCTGCGCGCGGACCATCCGGCTGCCACGATGGTGTCGGCGGGGATGAGCGCCGACCTGGAACAGGCCGTCCTGGCCGGTGCGACACATGTACGCGTCGGCACTGCGGTACTCGGCGCGAGACCCCGGCTCGGGTAACGTCGCGAAGAAAGTCGGACCACAGCAGAAAATATGGTCATTTCCGCAGATGAGCGGACAGACCACGTGGATCGCGGGCAGTTGGTGACTTTGGTGACACAGCGACACCTGCGACAGGGCGATCCACCACAGAGCGGAGGACTCGGAGAATGGCCGGCGCGATGCGCAAGATGGCGGTCTACCTCGGCCTCGTGGAGGACGACCGGTACGACAACCCGGGGTACGACCCCGATGACGAATTCGAGCCCGAGCCCGAGCCCGAGCGCCCCCGGGAGAGGGAGCGGCGGCAGCAGCCCGTGCACCAATCGCCCGTAACGGACGAACCGGTACGAGCGGTGCAGCCGCCGGCTCCGCGCGAACCCCTCCCAATTCCGTCAGAAAACGGACGTCCTGCGCGAATTGCCCCCGTGGCATCTATCACACCTGACCGCACCAACCTGGAGAAGAACGCCCCCGTGATCATGCCCAAGGTCGTCTCCGAGCGGGAGCCGTACCGCATCACGACGCTGCACCCCCGGACCTACAACGAGGCCCGTACCATCGGGGAACACTTCCGTGAGGGCACTCCGGTGATCATGAATCTCACGGAGATGGACGACACCGACGCGAAGCGTCTGGTCGACTTCGCGGCCGGCCTCGTCTTCGGTCTGCACGGCAGTATTGAACGCGTGACACAGAAGGTGTTCCTGCTGTCGCCTGCTAACGTCGATGTCACGGCGGAGGACAAGGCCCGCATCGCGGAGGGCGGGTTCTTCAACCAAAGCTAGACCGATCCGTCAGATACGGGACCGGGAACAGAGCGGGAAACGGGGAGAGGGAAGCTCGGATGGGCATCGCACTAGACGTGGTCTACTTCGCGCTGTCGTGCTTCCTCATCGTGCTGATCTTCCGGCTGGTCATGGACTACGTGTTCCAGTTCGCGCGTTCATGGGCACCCGGCAAGGCGATGGTGGTCGTTCTGGAGGCCACCTACACTCTTACCGATCCACCGCTCAAGCTTCTTCGGCGGTTCATCCCGCCGTTGCGTCTCGGGGGCGTGGCACTCGACCTGTCCTTCTTCGTTCTGATGATCATCGTTTACATCCTCATCAGCTTCGTAAGAGCCGCTGCGAGCAGCGTGTGAACGATGAGCTCCCCCGCGCCTGCGGGGACAGTCCCGATACGGTCCTGCCGACTGCCGACGACTACGTAGAGGTGAAGAAGACATGCCGCTGACTCCCGAGGACGTGCGGAACAAGCAGTTCACGACCGTCCGCCTGCGTGAAGGCTATGACGAGGACGAGGTCGATGCCTTCCTCGACGAGGTCGAAGCCGAGCTGACGCGTCTACTGCGCGAGAACGAGGACCTGCGCGCCAAGCTGGCCGCCGCCACGCGCGCCGCCGCGCAGAGCCAGCAGCAGGCCAACATGCGCAAGCCGGAGCCCCAGGACCAGCGAGGCCCGGGCGCCCCCGTGCCGGCGGCCATATCCGGCCCGCCGCAGCCGCAGCAGCCGCAGATGGGTCCGCCGCAGCTGCCGGGCGGCCAGCCCCAGCTGCCCCCGGGCCCCGGTGGACACGGTCCGCAGGGTCCGGGCCCGATGGGCGGCCCCATGCAGCAGCAGTCCATGGGCGGCCAGCACCCGATGGCCCCGCAGCAGCAGCAGCAGCAGATGGGCCAGCAGCCCATGCCGCAGCAGATGCAGCAGCAGTCGATGGGCGGCCAGAACCAGCTCGGCCAGCCCATGGGCCAGCAGATGCAGCCCATGGGGCAGCAGATGCAGCCGATGGGCCAGCAGATGCAGCCCATGCAGCAGCCGCAGCTCCCGCAGCAGGGCCCCGGTGGCGACAGCGCCGCCCGCGTCCTGTCGCTCGCGCAGCAGACCGCCGACCAGGCGATCGCGGAGGCCCGCTCCGAGGCCAACAAGATCGTCGGCGAGGCCCGTTCGCGCGCCGAGGGCCTGGAGCGGGACGCCCGTGCCAAGGCCGACGCGCTGGAGCGGGACGCGCAGGAGAAGCACCGCGTCGCGATGGGCTCCCTGGAGTCCGCCCGCGCCACGCTGGAGCGCAAGGTCGAGGACCTGCGGGGCTTCGAGCGCGAGTACCGTACGCGTCTGAAGTCCTACCTGGAGTCGCAGCTGCGCCAGCTGGAGACCCAGGCCGACGACTCCCTGGCCCCGCCGCGCACGCCGGCCGGTCCGGCCCTGCCGCCGTCGCCGTCCCCGTCGATGGCTCCGGCCGGTGCGATGGGCATGGGCGGACCGTCCCCGATGGGCGGACCGTCGCCGATGGGCGGCCCCTCCCCGATGAGCGGTGCGCCGTCCTACGGTGGCCAGCAGCAGATGGCCCCGGCCATGACGCAGCCGATGGCTCCGGTGCGGCCGGTCGCTCCGCAGCCGATGCAGCAGGCGCCGTCGCCCATGCGGGGCTTCCTGATCGACGAGGACGACAACTGACGTAGCCGTCGGCAGTCTCTACGGGCCGGGCCCGGTTCCCCTGAGGGGGACCCGGGCCCGGCCCGTTTTCCGCTGCGCGGGCGCGGAGCGCCACGTGCGCGGGAGAGAACACGAAAGCGGCGCCCCCCCGCACGGGGAGGGCGCCGCTTCGTGGGGGTTACGCCTTGCGGAGGCGGAACGTCAGGGCGAGGGACTCGTCCTCGAAGGGGTCGCCGTACGAGCCGTCGGCCTCGCCGGAGGCGAAGTCCGTCGCGAGGACCTCGTCCGCGATCAGGGCCGCGTGGTCCGTCAGGGCCGTCACGACCTCCGGCGACGCCGAAGACCACCGCAGGGCGATCCGGTCCGCCACGTCGAGGCCGGAGTTCTTCCGGGCCTCCTGGATCAGCCGGATCGCGTCACGGGCGAGACCCGCCAGCCGCAGCTCCGGGGTGATCTCCAGGTCCAGCGCGACGGTCGCGCCGGAGTCCGAGGCCACCGACCAGCCCTCGCGCGGGGTCTCGGTGATGATGACCTCCTCCGGCGTGAGGGTGACCTCCTCACCGTTCACCGTCACGACCGCCGAGCCGGAGCGCAGCGAGAGGGACAGGGCGGCGGCGTCGGCCGCGGCCACGGCCTTCGCCACGTCCTGGACGCCCTTGCCGAACCGCTTGCCCAGCGCCCGGAAGTTCGCCTTCGCCGTCGTGTCCACCAGCGAGCCGCCCACCTCGGAGAGGGAGGCCAGGGAGGAGACGTTCAGCTCCTCCGTGATCTGCGCCTGGAGCTCCGGCGACAGCGCGTCGAAGCCGACCGCGCCGACCAGCGCACGCGACAGCGGCTGGCGGGTCTTGACGCCGGACTCGGCGCGCGTCGCCCGGCCCAGCTCCACCAGACGGCGGACCAGCAGCATCTGCTGCGAGAGGGCCGGGTCGATCAGCGAGGCGTCCGCCGTCGGCCACGTCGACAGGTGCACCGACTCCGGCGCCCCCGGCGTGACCGGGACGACCATGTCCTGCCAGACCCGCTCCGTGATGAAGGGGGTCAGCGGGGCCATGAGCCGGGTGACCGTCTCGACGACCTCGTGCAGCGTCCGCAGCGCGGCCTTGTCGCCCTGCCAGAACCGGCGGCGCGAGCGGCGCACGTACCAGTTGGACAGGTCGTCCACGAACGCGGACAGCAGCTTGCCGGCACGCTGGGTGTCGTACGCCTCCATCGCCTCGGTGACGTCGGAGACGAGGGTGTTCAGCTCGGACAGCAGCCACTTGTCCAGTACCGTGCGGTCCGCCGGCGCCGGGTCGGCCGCCGAGGGGGCCCACTCGGACGTCCGGGCGTACAGGGCCTGGAAGGCGACCGTGTTCCAGTAGGTGAGGAGCGTCTTGCGGACGACCTCCTGGATGGTGCCGTGGCCCACGCGCCGCGCCGCCCACGGGGAGCCGCCGGCCGCCATGAACCAGCGGACCGCGTCCGCGCCGTGCTGGTCCATGAGCGGGATCGGCTGGAGGATGTTGCCCAGGTGCTTGGACATCTTGCGGCCGTCCTCGGCGAGGATGTGGCCCAGGCAGACCACGTTCTCGTACGAGGACTTGTCGAAGACCAGGGTGCCGACCGCCATGAGGGTGTAGAACCACCCGCGGGTCTGGTCGATCGCCTCCGAGATGAACTGCGCCGGGTAGCGCTTCTCGAAGATCTCCTTGTTCTTGTACGGGTAGCCCCACTGCGCGAACGGCATCGAGCCCGAGTCGTACCAGGCGTCGATGACCTCCGGGACGCGGACGGCTTCGAGGGAGCAGCCCTCGGCCGTGCACGTGAAGGTCACGTCGTCGATGTACGGGCGGTGCGGGTCCAGGGCGGAGTGGTCCCGCCCGGACAGCTCGCTCAGCTCGGCGCGGGAGCCGACGCAGGTGAGGTGGTTCTCCTCGCAGCGCCAGATCGGCAGCGGGGTGCCCCAGTACCGGTTGCGGGAGAGCGCCCAGTCGATGTTGTTGTTCAGCCAGTCGCCGAAGCGGCCCTGCTTGACCGACTCGGGGAACCAGTTGGTCTTCTCGTTCTCCCGCAGCATCGCGTCCTTGACGGCGGTGGTGCGGATGTACCACGACGGCTGCGCGTAGTAGAGCAGGGCCGTGTGGCAGCGCCAGCAGTGCGGGTAGCTGTGCTCGTAGGCGATGTGCTTGAAGAGCAGGCCGCGCGCGTCGAGGTCGGCGGTCAGCTTCTCGTCGGCCTTCTTGAAGAAGACGCCGCCGACCAGCGGGACCTCCTCCTCGAAGGTGCCGTCGGCGCGGACCGGGTTCACGACGGGCATGCCGTACGAGCGGCAGACCGCGAGGTCGTCGGCGCCGAAGGCCGGGGCCTGGTGGACCAGACCGGTGCCGTCCTCGGTGGTGACGTACTCGGCGTTGACCACGTAGTGCGCGGCCTCGGGCTCGGGGAACTCGACGAGGGAGAACGGGCGCTCGTAGGTCCAGCGCTCCATCTCCTTGCCGGTGAAGCTCTGGCCGGTGGCCTCCCAGCCCTCGCCGAGCGCCTTCTCCAGCAGCGGCTCGGCGACGACCAGCTTCTCCTCGCCGTTGGTGGCGACCACGTACGTGACCTCGGGGTGCGCGGCCACGGCGGTGTTGGAGACCAGGGTCCAGGGGGTCGTCGTCCACACGACCAGCGCCGCCTCGCCCGCGAGCGGGCCGGAGGTCAGCGGGAAGCGGACGTACACGGAGGGGTCGACGACCGTCTCGTAGCCCTGCGCCAGCTCGTGGTCCGAGAGGCCGGTGCCGCAGCGGGGGCACCAGGGGGCGACGCGGTGGTCCTGGACCAGCAGGCCCTTGTTGAAGATCTCCTTCAGCGACCACCACACGGATTCCACGTACTCGGGGTCCATGGTCCGGTACGCGTCGTCCAGGTCGACCCAGTAGCCCATCCGGGTCGTGAGCTCGGTGAACGCGTCGGTGTGGCGGGTCACGGACTCGCGGCACTTGGCGTTGAACTCGGCGATGCCGTACGCCTCGATGTCCTGCTTGCCGTTGAAGCCGAGCTCCTTCTCGACGGCGAGCTCGACCGGCAGGCCGTGGCAGTCCCAGCCGGCCTTGCGGGCCACGTGGTAGCCGCGCATGGTGCGGAAGCGGGGGAAGACGTCCTTGAAGACGCGGGCCTCGATGTGGTGGGCGCCGGGCATGCCGTTCGCGGTGGGCGGGCCCTCGTAGAAGACCCACTCCGGGCGTCCCTCGGACTGCTCCAGCGTCTTGGCGAAGGTCTTGCTCTCGCGCCAGAAGTCGAGGACGGCGTGTTCGAGGGCGGGCAGGTCGACCTGGGCGGGTACCGGGCGGTACTGCGGCGGTGTGGTCATGAGGCTGAACTCTTCCTCCGGCGGGGTGTCACTTCCGTCCGGAGGGACGAGAGCGTCTGCTGCTCCCGCGGTACCACCCTCCTTGGCCTCCGGACGGGTCCGGCGGCCCCCTCATTGGGGTGCGAAGCCGGTTCTACCGGCCCGACGGGATCCCGTGCGGGCTTTCTTCCGGCGGCTCCGGGGTGATCCTTCACATCGCGCTCGCCCCCGGGCTCTCACCGTCCCCGGGTCGCTCCTGGCTGCGTCCGACGCTACTCGTCCCCATCCATGCCTTTCGCTGCGCCCAGTGTACGGGCCGGGGCGCGGCTCGGCAGACCGGTTTACGGCGGGGCGCGTCGGCCCGGGGGAGGGGCCGGGGTGACCCGGACGGTCCGATGGGCCGTCCGGGGAGCGGCCGGGGCGGGTGGGGCGGATTTACGGGGGCTTCCGCTGGGCACAACGGATGCAGGTTGACCTTGATGGACGCGTGCCCCGTTGCCGTGGGGTCGGAGGCGATTTATCGTTCCGGCACGATTTGGCTAAAAAGGCCACATCCGGTGAAAAGGGGCCGCGGCCATGGTGGCGAAGAAGACGGCGGCCGGGACGGCGCCGGAAAAGGGGGCGCCGGCCGAGAAGGCCGTCGCCGAAAAGACTGCCGCCCGGAAGGCGGCGGCCGCCGGCAAGGCCCCGGCCGGGAAGGCGGCCGCGAAGAAGGCCGTGGCCCAGAAGACGGCGGCCGAGAAGGCGGTCGCCAAAGAGGCGGTCGCCAAGAAGGCCCCGGCCAAGAAGGCGGTCGCGAAGAAGGCCCCGGCCAAGAAGGCGGTCGCGAAGAGGGCCCCGGCCAAGAAGGCGGTCGCGGAGAAGGCCGTGGCCGAGAAGGCGGTCGCGAAGAAGGTACCGGCAGGGAAGGCGGTGGCCGGGAAGGCCGCCGAGGCTCCGGCCCCGAAGGCGCCGGCAGGGAAGACGGCCGCCACCGGTGTGGCGGGCGAGGGGGCGGCCCCGGCCGCGCGGAAGACTGGAGCTCGGAAAGTGGTTGCCAAGAAGACCGCGGGCGCGGCCCGCAAGACGGCCGACGACACCGCCGGCGGGCTCGCGGCCACGGCCCCCGGTGAGCTGGCCGTACGCCCCGGCGAGGAGCCCTGGACCGCCGAGGAGGTCGCGGAGGCCCGTACGGAGCTGCTCTCCGAGGTGATGCGGCTGCGCGTGGAGCTGGAGGCCTCCGAGATGGCCATCTCCGGCCTGATGCGGGACTCCGGCGACGGCGCGGGCGACGACCAGGCCGACACCGGCACCAAGAACATCACCCGGGAGTCCGAGCTGGCCCTCGCCGCGAACGCCACCTCCATGCTGGAGCAGACCGAGCGGGCCCTGGAACGGCTGGAGGCGGGCACCTACGGGCTCTGCGAGAACTGCGGCAAGCCCATCGGGAAGGCCAGGATGCAGGCCTTCCCGCGCGCCACGCTGTGCGTGGACTGCAAGCAGAAGCAGGAACGAAGGCACTAGCCAGGACGTACGCACACTGACGTACTCTCGTGTCCGTCGGGATCGGGCTAGTTCGAGGGACTCACGTGGCAGAGGCGGAGCGCATCATCGGTACGCCGGAGGTCGGGGACGACGCCGAGCCGCAGTCGGAGCCCGCGGCGCCCCGGGGGCGCAGGCGGATCGCCGCGCTGCTCGTGGTGGCGGTGCTGGCGTACCTGCTCGACCTCGGCAGCAAGATGCTGGTCGTGGCCCGGCTGGAGCACCAGCCGCCGATCGAGCTCGTCGGCGACCTGCTGAAGTTCGACGCGATCCGCAACCCCGGCGCGGCCTTCGGCTTCGGTGAGGCCTTCACGATCATCTTCACGGTGATCGCGGCGACCGTGATCGTGGTGATCGTCCGGCTGGCCCGCAAGCTGTACAGCCTGCCGTGGGCGATCGCCCTGGGCCTGCTGCTGGGCGGCGCGCTGGGCAACCTGACCGACCGGATCTTCCGCTCGCCGGGCGTGTTCCGGGGGGCCGTGGTCGACTTCATCGCGCCCGCCCACTTCGCCGTCTTCAACCTCGCCGACTCGGCGATCGTGTGCGGCGGGATCCTGATCGTCCTGCTGTCCTTCAAGGGCCTGGACCCGGACGGCACCGTCCACAAGGACTGACCGCGGGGACGCGCGCGGGAATGGTCTTCCGCCGGGTCCGGCATACTCGACGGGTGAGTACGATTCCCGAGATCCGCACCCTGCCCGTTCCCGATGGCCTGGAAGGCGAGCGCGTCGACGCCGCCATCGCCCGTATGTTCGGTTTTTCCCGGACGAAGGCGGCCGAACTGGCGGCGGAGGGGAAGGTCTCGGTCGACGGCAGCGTCGTCGGCAAGTCCGAGCGCGTGCACGGCGGCGCCTGGCTGGAGGTCGAGATGCCGGCCCCGCCGCGGCCCGTCGAGCTGGTGGCCGAGCCGGTGCCCGGCATGGAGATCATCCACGACGACGACGACGTCGTGGTCATCATGAAGCCGGTCGGCGTCGCCGCCCACCCGAGCCCCGGCTGGACCGGCACCACCGTCATCGGCGGCCTCGCCGCGGCCGGCTACCGGATCTCCACCTCCGGCGCGTCCGAGCGGCAGGGCATCGTGCACCGCCTCGACGTCGGCACCTCGGGCCTGATGGCCGTGGCCAAGTCGGAGCGGGCGTACACCTCGCTGAAGAACCAGTTCCGCGAGCGGGTCGTGGACAAGCGCTACCACGCGCTGGTGCAGGGGCACCCGGACCCGATGAGCGGCACCATCGACGCGCCGATCGGGCGGCACCCCAGCGCGGACTACAAGTGGGCGGTGACCCAGGACGGCAAGGCGTCGGTCACGCACTACGACCTCATCGAGGCGTTCCGGGCGGCTTCGCTGCTGGACATCAAGCTGGAGACGGGGCGTACGCACCAGATCCGCGTGCACATGTCGGCGCACCGGCACCCCTGCGTGGGCGACCTGACGTACGGGGCGGACCCGACGGTCGCCAAGCGGCTGGGGCTCACGCGGCAGTGGCTGCACGCCGTGCGGCTCGGGTTCGAGCACCCGGCCGACGGGCAGTGGGTGGAGTTCGAGAGCGGCTACCCCGCCGACCTCCAGCACGCCCTCGACGTCATCCGCGCCGAAAGCCAGTAGCGGTCCCGGCGGGGTGCGCTTCCCGGGGGCTCCGCCCCCGGACCCCCGCGCCTCAAACGCCGGCGAGGCTGTTTACGGCAGGGTGGACGGGTGGATCAGCTCGCTCTGCTCTTCGTGCTGCTGCTCGGGGCCGTCGTCACCGTTCCCCTCGGGGACCGGCTGGGGCTGCCCGCGCCCGTGCTGATGACCCTCGGCGGGGTCGCGCTGGCACTGGTGCCGGCCGTGCCCAACGTGGACATCCCGCCCGAGTACATCCTTCCGCTGCTGCTGCCGCCCCTGCTGTACGCCTCGGCGCAGCGCACCTCCTGGCGGCAGTTCGCGGCCAACGTCCGGCCGATCCTGCTGCTGGCCGTGGCGCTGGTCTTCGTGACCACCGCCGCCGTCGCGGCCGTCGCGAACGCCGTCGTCCCCGGGCTGCCCCTGGCGGCGGCCGTCGCGCTCGGCGCGCTCGTCGCCCCGCCCGACCCCGTCGCGGCCACCGCCGTGGCCGGGTCGCTCGGGCTGCCGCGCCGCATGGTGTCGATCCTGGAGGGCGAGGGGCTCTTCAACGACGTCACCGCCATCGTCCTGTACCACGTGGCCATCGGCGCCGCGGTGAGCGGCAGCTTCTCCTGGCCCGGCGCGCTCGGGGAGTTCGTGCTGTCCGCCGTCGTGGCGGTGGCCGTCGGGCTCGCGCTCGGCTGGGCCACGAACCGGCTGATGGGCCGGCTCGGTGACGCCACCCTCCAGATCGGGCTGACGGTGCTGGTGCCGTTCGTCTCGTACGTGGTCGCCGAGGAGCTGCGGGGTTCGGGGGTGCTGGCCGTGCTGACCACCGCCCTGTTCCTCGCCGAGTACGCCACCGACGCCGACGACGTGCTGGGCCGGCTGGCCGGGCACACCTTCTGGGAGGTCATCGACGTCCTCGTCACCGGCGTGGCCTTCGGGCTGATCGGGCTGGAGCTGCACAACGTCTTCGGCGTCGCGAAGGGCCGCGAGTGGGAGATGGCCGGCTGGGCGGCGGCCGTGGTCGCGGTGGTGGTCGCCGTACGGCTGGCGTGGCTGCTGCCGGCGGGCTGGCTGGCGAAGAGGCTGCACGGCCGGCGCGACTACGACGAGGAGATCCCGCTGAGCTGGCGGGAGAGCGTGGTCATGTGGTGGGCGGGGATGCGCGGGGTGGCCTCCGTGGCCCTGGCCCTGGCCGTCCCGCTGCGGACGGACGCCGGGGCGCCCTTCCCGGACCGGGACGAGATCGTCTTCATCGCCTTCGCCGTGATCATGGCGACCCTGGTGTTCCAGGGGCTGACCCTGCCCTGGCTGGTGCGGCGGCTGGGGGTGGAGGCCGACACGGACGCCGAACGGGACACCGAGCGGGCGCTCGCGCTGCGCGCGGCGAAGGCGGCGAAGCGGCGGCTCAGGGAGATCGAGGAGGTCGAGGACCTCCCGGAGGACCTGGTCGAGGTCCTGTACCGGCGCGCCTACGACGTGGGGGCGAGGATCAGCCCGGACCTGGTCGACGAGGAGCGGCGGGAGGCGTACGCGAAGCGGGTCGAGCGGATCCGCCAGGTCCAGCGGATCCAGCGCGAGATGATGTCCGCCGCCCGCCACGAGGTGCTGTCGGCCCGCAGCGAGCCGGGCGCCGACCCGGAGATCGTCGACCGGGTCCTGCGCCACCTGGACGTCCGCAGCCTGCGCAGTGCGTAGCCGTCAGGCCCGTGGCGGGGCCTCCGCCGTGGTGACGCGGGGGAGGGCGTACGGGTGCTCCGCCGCCAGCCAGGTGATCAGCCGCTCGCGGACCGCGCAGCGCAGGGTCCACAGGTCGTCGGCGTCCTTCGCGGTGACCACCGCGCGGACCAGGATCGTGTTCGGTGTGGTGTCCGTCACGGCCAGGCCGCCCGTGCGGCCGTCCCACTCGGGGATGTCCTTGAGGAGTTCGGCGAGTTTGTCCCGCATCAGCGCGACGGGCGCCGAGTGGTCCAGGTGCCAGAAGACGGTGCCGGTCATCTGGGCGCCGCCGCGCGACCAGTTCTCGTACGGCTTGCTCGTGAAGTACGAGACGGGCATCGTGATCCGGCGCTCGTCCCAGGTGCGGACCACCAGGAACGTCAGGGTGATCTCCTCGACCTTGCCCCACTCCTTGTCCACGACGACCGTGTCGCCGATGCGGACGGTGTCGCCGAAGGCGATCTGGAGTCCGGCGAAGAGGTTGCCGAGGGAGGCCTGGGCGGCGATGCCGGCCACGATGCCGAGGACCCCGGCCGAGGCCAGCACGGAGGCGCCGACGGTGCGCATCGCGGGGAAGGTCAGCAGCATCGCGGCGGCGGCGACCAGGACGGCCACGGCCGTGAGCGCCCGCTGGATCAGCGTGACCTGGGTCCGCACGCGCCGCACCCGGGGGTCGTCCGGCGCGGAGGCGGCGTAGCGGGCGTACGCGGAGTCGACGACCGCGGTGGCGATGCGGACGAGCAGCCAGGCCGTCGAGGCGATCTGGACCAGGGTCAGGACGTGGCCCACGGCGGCCGCGTGGCCGGGGAGGAGGCGCGCGGGCCGGTACGCGGCCTGGAGCGCGGCCGTGGCCAGGACCAGCCGGAAGGGCGGGCCGCAGCGGCGCAGCAGCCCCCACAGCGGGGTCTCGGTGTGCCGGGCGTCGGCCTGGCGCAGCAGCAGGTCCAGCAGCCAGGCGGCGAGCAGGGTGAGGATGAGTACGGCGCAGACGGCGGTGGCGGGACGCAGGACGTTCTCCATCTCCATGCGGGAGAACCTATCCCCGGGGCGGCGCCGGACTCCGGCCTTTGCGATCCAATGGCACGATGGGACGCATGAACATCATGCTCTTCCACTCGACGTACGGGCTGCGGCCCGCGGTGCACGCGGCGGCCGACCGGCTGCGCGGCGCCGGACACCGGGTGCAGGTGCCCGACCTCTTCGAGGGCCGTACGTTCGAGACGTTCGAGGAGGGCGTGGCCCACCTGGAGGAGGTCGGCCGCGACGAGCTGCTCAAGCGTGCGGTGCTGGCCTCCGCGCCCTTCTCCGACGAGGGCCTGGTCTACGCCGGTTTCGACTTCGGCGGCTCGGTCGCCCAGCACCTGGCGCTGGCCGACGACAAGGCGCGCGGGCTGCTGCTCCTGCACGGCACGGCGGACCTGGAGGACGGCACGTCGGCCGACGAACTGCCGGTGCAGCTGCACATGGCGGACCCGGATCCCTTCGAGACGCACGACTGGCTGACCGCCTGGTACCTGCGGATGCGGCGGGCCGGGGCGGACGTGGAGATCCACAGCTACCCGGGTGCCGGCCACCTGTTCACGGACCCGGACCTGGACGACTACGACGGGGACGCCGCCGAGGAGGTCTGGCGGATCGCGCTGGCCTTCCTCGACAGCCTGTAGGGGGACGCGGTACAGCGGGCAGGGCCCGGCGCTCGGTGCGCCGGGCCCTGCCGTGTGTGGAGCGGTGCGCGCGATCAGGCGCGGTAGGCGGTCCACATGCTCTTCATGCGCGCCACCTGGCCGGCGGTGAACTGGTACATGCACGAGTCGTACGTGTAGTCCATGAAGTTGTGGATCGGGTCCACGCCCGCCTTGGTGGTGCAGGAGTCACGGCCGGTCGGGCACTCGAAGGCCGCGCTCTTCTCGGCCGGGGTGTCGGAGACGGAGTCGCCGCTGCCCGAGCAGCCGCCCTGGAAGGTGTGGTACAGGCCCATCCAGTGGCCGACCTCGTGGGTGGCGGTGTCGCCCTCGTTGTAGTTGGCGGCGGAGCCGCCGGGCAGCGAGGAGTTGAGGATGACGACGCCGTCCATCGAGGGGGCGGAGGCGTAGGAGCTCGGGAAGGTGGCCCAGCCGAGGAGGCCGCCGCCGAGGTTGGCGGTGTAGAGGTTGAGCGCGTTCTTGCCGCCCTTGCGCAGGGCGGTCTTCATGTCCTTCTCGGCCTGGGTGCCGTCCGAGACGTTGTACCAGGCGTCGTTGTCGGTGTAGTCGGTTCCGGCCAGCGAGAACTGGTAGCCGGAGTCGACGTTGCCGTTGCCCTGGCCGCTGTAGGCGGCGTTCAGGACGTTGATCTGGTTGTTGATGTCCGTGGCGGTCAGCTTGCCGGCGGTGCCGGAGGTGATCACGTGGACGTACACCGGGATGGTGGTGACGGCGGCCAGGGAGGTGACGCCCTCGCGCGCGCCGTAGACCTGCTGCGGCGACAGCTGCATCTGGCTGAGCTTCTTCTTGAGGTCCGCGTCCATGGCCTTGGTCTGGGACTCGGACAGCTCGTTGGGCTCGGCCGCGTGGTCGGCCTTGGGCTTGGCGACGCGGGCGTTGGCAGGGGCGGAGCCCTGCTGGGCACAGGCCTCGGCACCGGTCTTGGGGGCTGCGGTGGCGACCGTGGTGGGGGCGGTCAGCGGGGCGAAGGCCAGGGTGGAGGCCAGGACGGCCGTACCCATGAGGCGGCGGCGGAGAAGGGGGGATATGCGGGCAGCGGCGCGCACGGTGACTCCTCGGCAAGCGTGGTGGGGGGTGAGGTATTTCCTCACGCTGGCCGGAAGTTTATGTGTGCATGTCATTCATTCCGCAAGTACCCGGAAGTTAAAGATTTGTTGCCTGCGGTACATCCGGGGCTCCTGGTCTGCACCAGGAGCCCCGTCACGCAGCAGATTTGACGGTGTATCAGGTGATTCAGCGGACGGGCTGGTCGACCCGCTCCACCTTCTGCGTCCCGTTCAGCGTGCGGTACGAGCGGGCCCAGGACGAGGTCGCGTCCTGGCGCCGCTTGTCCGAAACCACGTAGTAGTCCATCTGCGAGCGCTCGGACGTCACGTCCAGGACGCCGTATCCGTGCGAGTCCATGTCCAGCCACTTCACGTGCCAGTTGGCGGCCTTGATGGCCGATTCCGCCACGACCGAGACCGTGTGCGGCAGTACGTGCAGTGTGTCGTCTATGTTGTCGGAGGTCACCGAGGTGACCACGAACTCGGTGCCCACCGTGCCCGAACCCGGGTAGGTGGCCATGTTCACCGGGACGTCGTTCGCCCAGGCCATGTGGATGTCTCCGGTCAGGAACACCGTGTTCTTGATGTTCCGGTCCTTCAAGTGGCCCAGGAGTTCCTTGCGATCGTCCGTGTAGCCGTCCCACTGGTCCGTGTTGACCGCGAGCCCGCCGTCGGGCAGGCCCAGCAGGTGCGTGAGCGGCTGCAGCAGGTGCGCGGGCAGGGAGCCGAAGGCCACCGGGGAGATCATCACCGAGGTGCCGACCAGCTTCCACGTCGCCGTCGAGGCCGCCAGCCCGGCCTTGAGCCAGTCCAGCTGCGCCCGCCCGGTGATGGTGCGCTCCGGGTCGTCCACCGCGCCGCTGCCGGCCTTGGCCTGTTCCGAGCGGAAGGAGCGCAGGTCCAGCAGGTGCAGGTCGGCCAGGCTGCCGAAGCGCAGGCGACGGTACACGGTACCGGCGATGGAGGTGCGCACGGGCATCCACTCGAAGTACGCCTGCTTGGCCGCGGCCGCGCGGGCCGCCCAGTCGCCCTCGGTCCCCGGGGTGTGGTTGTTCGCGCCGCCCGACCAGGCGTTGTCGGCGAACTCGTGGTCGTCCCAGATGGCCACGATGGGGTGGGCCGCGTGCATCGCCTGGGTGTCGCGGTCCGTCTTGTACTGGCCGTGCCGGGTCCGGTAGTCGGCCAGCGTGATGATCTCGTTCTTCGGCTCGTGCTGGCGTACGACGTACTTCGCGGCCGGGTACTCGCCGGTCTTGTACTCGTAGATGTAGTCACCCAGGTGCAGGACCGCGTCCAGGTCGGTGCGGGCGGCCAGGTGCCGGTACGCCGAGAAGTAGCCGGACTCCCAGTTGGAGCAGGAGACCACGCCGAAGCGCACGCCCGGGGTGGCCGCGTCGGCCGCCGGGGCGGTGAGGGTGCGGGCGACCGGCGAGACGGCGGCGCCGGCGGTGAAGCGGTACCAGTACGGGGTGTGCGGGCGCAGGCCGCGCACGTCCGCCTTGACGGTGTGGTCGGAGGCGGCGCTCGCGGTGACGGAACCACGTGCGACGACGCTGGAGAAGGCCTTGTCCTCGGCCACCTCCCAGCCCACCACCGTGTCCGGGCCCACCCCGGAGCCGGGCACGGCCTCGGGGACGGGGGTGACACGGGTCCACAGCAGGACGCCGTCGGGCAGCGGGTCGCCGGAGGCGACGCCGTGCAGGAAGGCGGGGGCGGACTCGGCGGCCCGGGCGGTGGAGGCACCCAGGGCGATCGGCGCGAGGGCCGCCGTGGCCGCGGCGGCCAGGACGACCGTGCGGCGGCGCGGGCTGGCCGCGCCCGCGGCGGAACCCGCCGCAGGGGAAAGGGGGGTGAGATGACTGGTCACGGGTGGTCATATTACTGATCGGTATGTGGCCGGGAACAGTCACTGAACGACAACGGGCGGGCGAACTTTGAGAGTTCGCCCGCCCGTTTCGGCGGTAATGCGGAGTAAGGGCGGCCCGGCGGCCGGATCAGCCGGCGATCGCCTTGTCGATCGCCGCGGTGAACGCCTCCGGGGTGGCCGGCGTGTCGATCTTCTTGCCGTCCATCTTGAGCGTCGGGGTGCCCGTCACGCCGGACTTGTTGAAGGCGCTCGACATGTCCATCGCCCACCGGTCGTAGGTGCCGTCCTCGACGGCCTTCTTGAACTCGGCGTTCCCCTTGAGCGCCGGGACGGTGTCCGCGACCTTGATGAGGTACTCGTCCTTCGCGAAGCTGTCGACGGTCTCGTCGGGGTGCAGCGCCTTGGAGTAGAGGGCGGCCTTGTAGTCGAGGAAGGCCTCGGGGCTCACGTTCAGCGCCGCGCCCAGCGCGCTGAGCGCGTTCTTCGAGCCCACGCCCTTGGCGCCGTTGTCGATGAAGGTGGCGCCGTGGAAGCTGAGCTTGAACTTGCCGGCGTCGACGTCCTTGCGGACCTGGTCGCCGACCGTCTGCTCGAAGGCGGCGCAGGCGGGGCAGCGCGGGTCCTCGTAGAGGTCGAGGGTCTTCTTCGCCTCGGGCTTGCCGATGACCACGGTCAGGCCGTCCGCGCCCTCGGTGTTCTTCGGCTTGACCAGGGTGGCCTCGGCGGCCTTCTCCCAGTAGCCGGGCTGGCTGGACTGCACGACCGCGTAGCCGATGCCGCCGGCCAGCGCGAGCGCCGCGACGACGCCGCCGGCCACGAACACCTGGCGGCGGGCCTTGTCCTTCTTGGCCTGCTTCTCGCGCTCGACGCGCAGCTTCTCGCGGGCGGCGGCCTTGTTCTGCTGGCTGTTGCGTGCACTCATGGTGATCTCCGGGGAGGTGGAAAAGGGGGGACTGTCCGGTACGTACGGGTCAGACGCACAGATGCGTCGCCGTCCGTACGGGAGGTCCCCGCCGGCCCACGGAGTGCGCGGGGAAGCGGGTACGGGCCACGGCGCCGGACCGCCGCGGGCGCAGCGCCCGCCGGGTCCGGCCGGGGGCCGCCGCCACCGAGGCCGCCGCCAGCAGCAGCGGCCGGAAGGCGAGGGCGGCGACGGCCCGCAGCAGCCGTCCCAGGGCCCGCTCGCCGTGACGCAGCCAGGCGGCGGCGAGCAGCCCGACTCCGACGTGCGCGCCGAGCAGCAGCCAGGGCGTCCACGGCCCGGGCGCGGCCGGCAGCGCGGCCGGGTCGCCGGCGGGGCCGGTCACCTCGGCCAGCGGCCCGCCCACCGGGGTCCCGCCGCACAGGCCGTCCAGGCCCAGCGCGTGCAGCGGGCCGGAGACCGGCCCGCCGGAGGGGCCGTAGCAGACGCGCTGCCCGGCGGTGAAGACGGTGTCGGCCGTCAGCTCCAGCGGGACCAGCAGCCCGGCGATCGCGCCGAAGCCGCGCTCGCGGCCGGCGAGGACGTAGGCGATCGCGAAGACCCCGGCGAAGGCCCCGCCCAGCAGCGCGGGCGGCATGGGCACCCGGGACAGGAGCACGTGGGAGCCGGCCGAGAGCAGCACGACGAGCGCGCTGAACAGCGCGGCCCGCAGCCCCCGGATTCCCGCCCCTGATATGTCCATCGCCGCGAGTCTGCCATGACTTCCTGTGAGGGCGGGGGGACGGGGTGCCTTGTCGGCCAGGATCCGCGGCCGGGCCCGACGGACCGGGGCCACGGACCGGGCCGACGGACCGAGCCCGGAGGGCCTACGAGGTGATCCGGCCGTTGCGGAACAGGTCCACGAAGATCTGGTGGTCCGCGCGGGCCCGGGCCCCGTAGGCGTGGGCGAAGTCGACCAGGAGCTTGGGGAAGCCCTCCTCGTCGGCGGCGATGGCCGCGTCGATGGCGCGCTCGGTGGAGAAGGGGACCAGGGACTGGCCGCTCTCCGCCTCGTCGGCCGAGGCGTGCATGGTGGCCGTGGCCCGGCCGAGGTCCGCGACCACCGCCGCGATCTCCTCCGGGTCGTCCAGGTCCGACCAGTCCAGGTCCACCGCGTACGGGGAGACCTCCGCGACCAGCTGCCCGGCGCCGTCCAGCTCGGTCCAGCCCAGCCACGGGTCGGCGTGCGCCTGGAGGGCCCGCTGGGAGATCACCGTGCGGTGGCCCTCGTGCTGGAAGTACTCGCGGACCGCCCGGTCGGTGATGTGCCGGGAGACGGCCGGGGTCTGCGCCTGCTTGAGGTAGATCACGACGTCGTTCTCCAGGGCGTCGCTGTGCCCCTCCAGCAGGATGTTGTACGAGGGCAGCCCGGCCGAGCCGATGCCCACGCCCCGGCGGCCCACCACGTCCTTGACCCGGTAGGAGTCCGGGCGCACCAGGGACTCCTCGGGGAGGGTCTCCAGGTAGCCGTCGAAGGCGGCCAGCACCTTGTAGCGGGTGGCCGCGTCCAGCTCGATCGCCCCGCCGCCCTCGGAGAAGCGGCGCTCGTGGTCGCGGATCTCGGTCATCGAGTCCAGCAGGGAGAAGCGGGTGCGGGAGCGGGCGTCGCGCAGGGCGTCCAGCAGGGGGCCCTCGGCGGTGTCCAGGGTGAAGGAGGGCACTTCCTCGTTCTTGGCGCCGGTGGCCAGCTGGTGGATGCGCTCGCGGTAGGCGGCCGCGTAGGTGCGCACCAGGGAGCTGATCTGCTCGTCGCTGAGCGCCTTGGTGTAGCCGATCAGGGCGACGGAGGCGGCGAAGCGCTTGAGGTCCCAGGTGAAGGGGCCGACGTACGCCTCGTCGAAGTCGTTGACGTTGAAGATCAGCCGGCCGTTGGAGTCCATGTACGTGCCGAAGTTCTCGGCGTGGAGATCGCCGTGGATCCAGACCCGGCCGGTGCGCTCGTCCAGGTAGGGGCCGCCGTGGCGGTCGCGCTCCAGGTCGGCGTAGAAGAGGCAGGCCGTGCCCCGGTAGAAGGCGAAGGCCGAGGCCGCCATCTTCCGGAACTTGACCTGGAAGGCGGCGGGGTCGGCGGCGAGCAGCTCACCGAAAGCGGTGTCGAACACATCGAGTATCTGCTCGGCGCGCTGCTCGTCGGTCGTCTCGGGAACCGCCATGGCGGATGCCTCCTGGTGCACGGGGTGGTACGGGTTCTGACCGACTGGACGTCGGACGTGTGTTCCTGGTTCTGCAACGCCCGACCGTATCTCCGCGTGCCCCGGATCTGTCACCCGCGGGACGTAGGATTCATAGCTGCCGCCCCTCTCGCCCCCGGAGGCCCCCACCGTGTCGAAGACGCCCTTCACGCACCTGCACGTCCACACCCAGTACTCGCTGCTGGACGGTGCGGCTCGGCTGAAGGACATGTTCGCCGCCTGCAATGAAATGGGCATGACGCACATCGCCATGTCCGACCACGGCAACCTCCACGGCGCGTACGATTTCTTCCACTCCGCCCAGAAGGCCGGGGTCACCCCGATCATCGGTATCGAGGCGTACGTCGCCCCCGAGTCCCGGCGCAACAAGCGGCGCATCCAGTGGGGCCAGCCGCACCAGAAGCGGGACGACGTCTCCGGCTCCGGCGGTTACACCCACAAGACCATCTGGGCGGCGAACGCCACCGGCCTGCACAACCTCTTCCGGCTCTCCTCCGACGCCTACAAGGAGGGCTGGCTCACGAAGTGGCCGCGGATGGACAAGGAGACCATCAGCCAGTGGTCCGAGGGCCTGATCGCCTCCACCGGCTGCCCCTCCGGCGAGCTCCAGACGCGCCTTCGCCTCGGCCAGTTCGACGAGGCCCTCAAGTCGGCCTCCGAGTACCAGGACATCTTCGGCAAGGACCGCTACTTCCTGGAGCTGATGGACCACGGCATCGAGATCGAGCGCCGGGTCCGCGACGGCCTGCTGGAGATCGGCAAGAAGCTCGGCATCCCGCCGCTGGTCACGAACGACTCCCACTACACGTACGCGCACGAGGCCGGCGCCCACGACGCCCTGCTCTGCATCCAGACCGGCAA
This sequence comes from Streptomyces sp. NPDC000075, assembly GCF_040301925.1. Taxonomy (NCBI): domain Bacteria; kingdom Bacillati; phylum Actinomycetota; class Actinomycetes; order Kitasatosporales; family Streptomycetaceae; genus Streptomyces; species Streptomyces sp. NPDC000075. The sequence goes on along the minus strand of NZ_JBEPFL010000024.1, from coordinate 16,540 downwards.
GAACCTCTCGGACCCCGACCGCTTCCGCTTCGACGGCTCCGGCTACTACCTCAAGTCGACCGACGAGATGTACGCCATCGACTCCTCGGACGCCTGGCAGGAGGGCTGCGCCAACACGAAGCTGGTCGCGGACCAGATCGACACCGAGGGCATGTTCAAGTTCCGGAACCTGATGCCGAAGTTCGACATCCCGGAGGGCCACACCGAGGTCAGCTGGTTCCGCGAGGAGACCATGCGCGGCATGCACCGCCGCTACCCGGGAGGCATCCCCGAGGATCGGATGAAGCAGGCCGAGTACGAGATGGACACGATCATCTCGATGGGCTTCCCCGGCTACTTCCTCGTCGTCGCCGACTTCATCATGTGGGCCAAGAACCAGGGCATCGCGGTCGGCCCGGGCCGAGGCTCCGCGGCCGGCTCGATCGTCGCGTACGCCATGGGCATCACCGACCTCGACCCGCTCACGCACGGTCTGATCTTCGAGCGCTTCCTGAACCCCGAGCGCGTCTCCATGCCCGATGTCGACATCGACTTCGACGAGCGCAGGCGCGTCGAGGTGATCCGGTACGTCACCGAGAAGTACGGCGAGGACAAGGTCGCCATGATCGGGACCTACGGCACCATCAAGGCCAAGAACGCGATCAAGGACTCCGCGCGCGTCCTGGGCTACCCGTACGCCATGGGCGACCGGCTCACCAAGGCCATGCCCGCCGACGTCCTCGGCAAGGGCATCCCGCTCTCCGGCATCCTCGACCCCTCGCACCCCCGCTACAGCGAGGCCGGCGAGATCCGCGGGATGTACGAGAACGAGCCCGACGTGAAGAAGGTCATCGACACCGCCCGCGGTGTGGAGGGCCTGGTCCGCCAGATGGGCGTGCACGCCGCCGGCGTGATCATGTCCAGCGAGACGATCACCGACCACGTGCCCGTCTGGGTGCGGCACACCGACGGCGTCACCATCACCCAGTGGGACTACCCGAGCTGCGAGTCGCTCGGCCTGCTGAAGATGGACTTCCTCGGCCTGCGCAACCTCACGATCATGGACGACGCCGTCAAGATGGTGAAGGCCAACAAGGGGATCGACATCGACCTCCTGGGCCTCCCTCTGGACGACCCCAAGACCTTCGAACTGCTCAGCCGCGGCGACACCCTCGGCGTCTTCCAGTTCGACGGCGGCCCCATGCGCTCCCTGCTGCGCCTGATGAAGCCCGACAACTTCGAAGACATCTCCGCCGTGTCCGCGCTCTACCGCCCGGGCCCGATGGGCATGAACTCGCACACGAACTACGCCCTGCGCAAGAACAAGCAGCAGGAGATCACCCCGATCCACCCCGAGCTGGAGAAGCCCCTCGAAGAGGTGCTCGCGGTCACCTACGGCCTGATCGTCTACCAGGAGCAGGTGCAGAAGGCCGCCCAGATCATCGCCGGCTACTCGCTCGGCGAGGCCGACATCCTGCGCCGCGTGATGGGCAAGAAGAAGCCCGAGGAGCTCGCGAAGAACTTCACGATCTTCCAGGAGGGCGCCCGCAAGAACGGCTACTCCGACCAGGCCATCCAGGCCCTCTGGGACGTCCTGGTCCCCTTCGCCGGCTACGCCTTCAACAAGGCCCACTCGGCCGCGTACGGCCTCGTCTCCTACTGGACCGCCTACCTCAAGGCGAACTACCCCGCCGAGTACATGGCGGGCCTGCTCACCTCGGTCAAGGACGACAAGGACAAGTCCGCGATCTACCTGAACGAGTGCCGGCGCATGGGCATCAAGGTGCTCCCGCCCAACGTCAACGAGTCCGAGTCCAACTTCGCTGCCCAGGGCGACGACGTGATCCTCTTCGGCCTCACCGCCGTCCGCAACGTCGGCCAGAACGTCGTCGACTCGATCATCAAGACCAGGAAGTCCAAGGGCAAGTACTCCTCCTTCCCCGACTTCCTCGACAAGGTCGAGGCCGTCGTCTGCAACAAGCGCACCATCGAATCCCTGATCAAGGCCGGCGCCTACGACGAGATGGGCCACACCCGCAAGGGCCTGGTCGCCCACCACGAATCGATGATCGACAACGTGGTCGCGGTCAAGCGCAAGGAGGCCGAGGGACAGTTCGACCTCTTCGGCGGAATGGGTGACGAGGAGAGCACCGAGCCCGGCTTCGGCCTCGACGTGGAGTTCTCCGACGTCGAGTGGGAGAAGTCCTACCTGCTCGCCCAAGAGCGCGAGATGCTCGGCCTCTACGTCTCCGACCACCCGCTCTTCGGCCTGGAACACGTCCTCTCCGACAAGACGGACGCCGGCATCTCCCAGCTGACCGGCGGCGAGCACTCCGACGGCGCCGTCGTCACCATCGGCGGCATCATCTCCGGCCTCCAGCGCAAGATGACCAAGCAGGGCAACGCCTGGGCCATCGCCACCGTCGAGGACCTGGCCGGCTCCATCGAGTGCATGTTCTTTCCCGCCACCTACCAGCTCGTCTCCACCCAGCTGGTCGAGGACACCGTCGTCTTCGTCAAGGGCCGCCTCGACAAGCGCGAGGACGTCCCCCGCCTCGTCGCGATGGAGATGATGGTCCCCGACCTCTCCTCCGCCGGCACCAACGCCCCCGTCGTCCTCACCATCCCCACCGTCAAGGTCACCCCGCCGATGGTCACCCGACTGGGCGAGATCCTGCGCCACCACAAGGGCAACACCGAGGTGCGGATCAAGCTCCAGGGCCCGCGCACCACGACCGTGCTGCGCCTGGACCGCCACCGGGTCCAGCCCGACCCGGCGCTCTTCGGCGACCTCAAGGTGCTGCTCGGCCCGTCCTGCCTCGCCGGTTAGCCCGGACGGGCGGAGCGCCCGGCCCCGCGCGCGAGAAGGGGGCCCGCCCCGGCACTGCCGGGGCGGGCCCCCTTCGCGATCACCGCTCGCGCGGAGGCGTCAGTTGTGGCCGAAGCGCTTCGACTTGCTCTTGTGAGCCATGTCCAGCGGACTGGGCGACTGCGTGGGGCGGTCGTCGGAGGTCTCCGTCGAGCCCTTCGGCATGTCCTGCCCGCCCGGGCGCGGCTGCTGCTTCGCCGGCTGCTTCTGGTTCTTGTTCTTGGCCATGGGATGCCTCCGTGGGGGGTGTAGGGGCCAGGGCCGCCTTCACCCTCACACACCGCAACAAACCGCGCATTTTGGATCATTGCCGTGCGTAGCGGTGCGCCTCGCCGGGCTTCCCGTGAGATACGCCACGCCGGTGATCCAGTTCCGGACCTCAACGCCCTTGCGGTCGGGCAGACTCGGGGAAAACCTGTCGAGGACCCCCACGGAAGAGGGTGGAACGCGTGGACCGCTGCGTCGTCCTGGTGGATGCCGGATACCTGCTGGGCGCGGCCGCGAGCCTCCTCGCGGGGGAACCCTCGCGCTCCCGCATCACCGTCGACCACTCCGCCCTCATCCAGGGCCTGCGCGAGCGCGCCGAGGCCGACACCCAGCAGCCCCTCCTGCGGATCTACTGGTTCGACGGCGCCCCCGACCGGGTGCCGCAGCCCGAACACCGCCGGCTGCGCGTCATGCCCCGCGTCACCGTCCGGCTCGGCGCCCTGACCCGCAGCGACGGCCGCTGGGCCCAGAAGGGCGTCGACGCCGCCATGCACGCCGAACTCACCGAGCTCGCCCGCAACCGGGCCTGCTCCGACGTGGTCCTCGTCACCGGCGACGGCGACCTGCTGCCCGGACTGATGTCCGCCAAGGAACACGGCGTCGCCGTCCACCTGTGGGCCGTCCAGGCCGCCGACGGGGACTACAACCAGTCCGAGGACCTCGTCGCCGAGGCGGACGAGCGCCGCGTCCTCGACCGCGCCTGGATCACCCGCGCCGTCCGCGCCCGCGACCTCGCCGGGCTGTGCGCCCCCGCGCCCGCCCCCCGCCCCGAGATCGCCGCCATCCTCTCCGCCCCGCTGCCCGAGGCCGCGCTCGCCGAGGCCGCCCGCAACGGCACCCCGCCCGCACCCGAGCCCGCCGCGAACGGAGCGGCCGTACCGGCGCCCGCCACCGAGGGCGCCAAGCCCGCCGTCCCCACCCCCAAGGACCTCGCCGCCCTCCGCGCCCCCGGCCAGGGCCACGGCGCCGCCGCGCCCGCCCACACCGCCCCCAGCCCGGCCGGCAGCGCCCTGCGCTGGTCCTCCGACAAGGGCTGGATCGACCGCCCCGGCCCCCTCGGGGAACCCGCCGAGACCGCCTCCCTGCCCACCCTCGCCCAGCTCACCAGCGCCGAGCAGCGCTGGGCGGACCGCGAGGAGGACATCACCACCGTCGGCGGCGACCCCTTCGAGGTCGGCCAGGTCTTCGCCCGCCGCTGGATGGAACGCCTCCCGGAATCCGTCCACCTCCAGAAGCTCGCCACCATGTACCCGCGCGTCCCGCACCGGATCGACGGGGAGCTGCTGCGCTACGCCGCCCGCTTCGGGCTCCTCGCGCACAAGGACGACCAGATCGACGAGCACGACCGCTACGCCATCCGCGCCGGGTTCTGGAGGGAGATCGACGTGCGGGCGGCGGCCGAGCACGTGGGTGGAGCGGCGGCCTCCGCACCGGTGGCGCCGATGACCCCGGCGGCCGAGTAGGGGCGGAAGCCGCGTAGGCTGCTCCCTCGTGAGTACGGGCACAGCACAGGCAGGGCACACCACGGCACAGGCCGCAGGGTCGGCTTCCGGGGTGGTCTGCGCGGTGCGTGACCTGGTCAAGACCTACCCCGCGGTGCGCGGCCGGCGCGGCGCCCCCGCCCTGCCCGAGACCCGGGCCACCGACGGGATCTCCCTGGAGGTCCGGCGCGGCGAGATCTTCGGACTCCTCGGCCCCAACGGCGCCGGCAAGTCCACCCTGGTCCGCCAGCTGACCGGACTGATGCGGCCCGACGCCGGCTCCGTCACCCTGCTCGGCCACGACCTCGTACGCCACCCCGAGCGGGCCTCGCGCCTCCTGGCCTACCTCGGCCAGGAGTCCACCGCCCTCGACGAGCTCACCGTCGCGCTGGCCGCCGAGACCACCGGCCGGCTGCGCGGACTCGACGCCCGTGCCGCCCGGGCCGCGCGCGACGAGGTGCTGGAGGAGCTCGGGCTCACCGAGATCGCCGGGCGCCCCCTGAAGAAGCTCTCCGGCGGACAGCGGCGCCTCGCCTGCTTCGCCGCCGCGCTGGTGGGGGAGCGGCCCGTGCTCGTCCTCGACGAGCCCACCACCGGCATGGACCCCGTCGCCCGCCGCGCCGTCTGGGCGGCCGTGGACCGGCGCCGCGCCGGGCACGGCGCGACGGTGCTGCTGGTCACCCACAACGTCATCGAGGCGGAGACGGTCCTCGACCGGGTCGCCGTCATCGACCAGGGCCGGGTCATCGCCTGCGACACCCCGGCCGGCCTCAAGGCCCGGGTCTCCGACGAGGTCCGCCTGGAACTGGTGTGGCGCACCGCCGCGCCGCTGGAGGTGCCCGAGGTCGCCGCGCTGGCGCCGCTGGCCGCCGAGTCGGGACGCCGCTGGGTGCTGCGGCTGGGCCAGGACGAGGCCCGCGCCGCCGTCGCCGCCGTCACCGGCGGGCCGGCGTTCGCCGCCCTCGACGATTTCACGTTGGCCACGCCGAGCCTGGAGGACGTCTACCTCGCGCTGGGCGGCCGGATGAAGGGTCTGGTCAAGTCGTGACCACCGCTGCCGCCCCCGCCGCCGTCCTGGCCCCCCGGGCCCGGCTCTTCCCCGCCCTCGCGGCCGTCTACCGGGCCCAGCTGTCCCGGGCCCGGGTGGCCCGCATACCGCTGCTGTTCGTGGCCACCTTCCAGTCCGTCGGCATCATGGTCCTGATGAGGGGAGTGGTGGACGGGGGCTCCGAGGCGCGGGCCGTCGTCGCCGGCTCCTCGGTCCTGGTCGTCGCCTTCGTCGCGCTCAACCTGCTGGCCCAGTACTTCGGCCAGCTCCGGGCGAGCGGCGGGCTCGACCACTACGCCACCCTGCCGGTGCCGCCCGCCGCGGTGGTGCTGGGCGCGGCCGCCGCGTACGCCTCCTTCACCCTGCCGGGCACGCTGGTGACGGCCGTCTTCGGGTGCGTGCTGTTCGGGCTGCCGATGGGCGGGCTGTGGATCCTGGCCGCGGTGGTGCCGCTGGCCGGGGCGGCGCTGGCCGGGCTCGGCGCGGCGCTGGGCCTGCTGGCACCCCGGCAGGAGCTGGCCACCCTGGCCGGACAGCTGGGCATGTCGGCGGCGCTGCTGCTCGGGGTGCTGCCGGCCGAGCGGATGCCGGAGGTGATCGTGTGGGCCCGGAACCTGCTGCCCTCGACGTACGGGGTGGAAGCCTTCGCACGGACCTTCGCCCCCCACCCGGACTGGGCGGCCGTCCTCGCCGACCTCGGCGTGTGCGCGGCGGTGGGGGTCGTCTCCCTCGCCGTCGCGACCTGGGCGTACCGGCGGGCGGCGGTCCGCTGACGCGGCCGCCGGGGCCACCTGGCACGATGTGGGGGTGACCGAAGCCGTGACCCCGCCGCTGCCGCCCGTCGACCTGCCCGACCAGGAGCCCGCCGTCACCCCGGCGGACATCCGGGACGGGGCCGCCGTCGCCCTGGTGGTGGGCGTGTCCGGGGCGCTCCTCGCGCTGCTGTGGGTCTGGCTCGCGCCGCGCGTCCAGTACGTCTCCAACGGCCAGGCCGTCTTCCTGAAGAACACCGAGGGCGAGGCGCGGATCGGCGCCGACGGAACCTTCTTCCTGCTGTCGCTGGGGCTGGGCGCGCTGAGCGCGCTCGCGGTGTTCCTGTGGCGGCGGCGCGGGGGCGTCCCGCTGGTCATCGGCCTCACGGTCGGGGCGTGCTTCGCCGCGCTGCTGGGCTGGCGGATGGGGCTGTGGCTGGGGCCCGGCTCCGACGTGGCCGCGGCGGCGGCGAAGGCCGGCGTGGGGGTGCCGTTCGACGCGCCGGTGCAGTTGCTGGCGTACGGGGTGCTGCTGGGGTGGCCGATGGCCGCCGCCCTCGTCCACCTGTGCCTGACGGCGGCCTTCGGGCCCCGGGACCCGGCCCCGGCCGCCCCGTGGGAGGGCACGTACCCGCCGCCGCACGTCCACGCGGAAGCGCAGCCGCCGCAGGGCTGACCGTTCCCGCCTCAAACGCCGGCGGGGCTGCAAGATTCGCCTCAAACGCCGGCGGGGCTGGAATGCCGGGCGATCGGGGCGAGGACCGCCCCGGTGAGGGTCGCCAGGGCGGTTGGGGCGAGTTCGACCTCCAGGCCGCGGCGGCCCGCCGAGACGCAGATGGTGGGGTGGGCGGACGCCGAGGCGTCGAGGACCGTCGGCAGCCGCTTGCGCTGCCCCAGCGGGGAGATCCCGCCCCGCACGTATCCCGTGGTCCGCTCCGCCAGTGCCGGGTCCGCCATCGCCGCCCGCTTGCCGCCCACCGCGGCGGCCAGGGCCTTCAGGTCCAGGGAACCCGAGACCGGGACCACCGCGACCGTCAGGGCCCCGTCGACCTCCGCGACCAGGGTCTTGAACACCTGCTCCGGCGAGACGCCCAGCGCCTCGGCCGCCTCTTCGCCGTAGGAGGGGTGCGCCGGGTCGTGCTCGTAGGCGTGGGTGGTGAAGTCGACGCCGGACGCGGTCAGGGACGTGATCGCCGGGGTGCCTGCCGTCTGCTGCTTCTTCTTGGCCATGGCCTCAGTTCGGGCTCGTCGGGGCGCGGGTCAGTTCCACCGCCGGGAGGGACGGCAGGTGGCGGATGACCGCCGTCTCCGCGCGGAGCAGCTTCAGCTCCTCCGCCAGCCGCGTCGCCGTGTCCGGCGCCTGGAGCAGGCGCTGCTTCGCCGGGATGTCGAGGACGGCCGCGGCCGCCACCAGGTACGACACCACCGACGGCTCGTCCGGCAGGTCCGGCGTCGTGGCCAGGGACCGCTCCCGCGCCCCCGCCAGCCGCTTCTGGTAGCTGCGGAAGGCCCGCAGGACCCCCTCCGACAGGGCGCCCGCGCCGTCCCCGGCGTCCTCCGCCAGCTCCTCCAGCTCGGCGACGAGGAAGGGCCCGGAGGCGTCCACCAACAGCAGCCGCACCCGCGTCGTACCGGTGGCCAGGACCTCGAAGCTGCCGTCCTCCCGCTCCCGGATGGTCGCCGCGTCCGCGATGCAGCCCACCCGGTGGAACGCCTGGATCGGGTCCGTGCCGAAGCCCGCCGCCGGGCCCTTCTCGGGCAGGGCGGTCGGGTCGGGCAGCCCGGGCGCCGTCGGGGCCACCTCCCGGCCGTCGCGGATCGCGACGACGGCGAACCGGCGCGGCTCGTCCTCACCGAGCTTCAGCAGCTCGCGCATCATGGCGCGATACCGCTCCTCGAAGACGTTCAGCGGCAGCACGAGGCCCGGGAACAGTACCGAGTTCAGGGGGAAGAGGGGCAGGCGAACGGTGGTCACGACCCACAGGGTAGTGGCCGCGGCGGCCGGGCCGTCACCCCCGCCGCAGCAGCCGGGACGCGCCGGCGGCCACCGTCGTGGCCAGGATCCATCCCAGCAGGACCAGTGCCGCCGACCCCCACTGCCAGACGCCCTCCGTCTTCCACTGGCCCTCCTGGCCCAGGTCGATCACCGGCAGGAGGAGGTCGAGGGCGTACAGGGCGGCGTTCCAGGCGGGGTGCTCGTCCGCCTTGATCGGCTCCGGGCGGTGCCGCAGGAACAGCAGGGTGCCCGCCGCCCACAGCACCGCCATCCACAACGCCGCCCGCCCCGGCCGGTACCCGTAGAGCACCGTCCAGTCCTGGAGGTGCCCCCAGGCCCGCCCCGCCGGCGACAGCGTGCCCCGCCGGCGCCGCTCCTTGGCCAGCAGCACCTCGCGGGCGTCCGCGTCCTCCCCGCGCGCCCGCAGCACGGCGGCGAGGCGCTCGTAGGGCTCCGGCGAGTAGTCGGGGCTGGCCGCCCCGACCCACTCCAGCCGGCGCTCCAGCGGGAAGTGCCCCCGGGGCGCGAGGGTCTCGTAGGCGAAGCCCTCCATCAGCAGCCGGCCCGGCCCCGGCCAGCTCGTCGAGCGGTCCACCAGCCGCACCACCTTCGCCCCGGACAGCACCACCCGGCCCTGCTCCGGCGCGTCCCCGACGAAGCGCAGCTCGGGCGTCTGGATCCGGCGCAGCGAGAGCTCCTGCTCCGGCTGGAGCTCGAAGCGGGCCGCGTAGAAGTCGACGGAGTCCCCGAAGCGGCCGTCGTCCAGCCGCAGCCCGCCCCGGCACTCGAACGGCCGTGCCGGAACGCCCCGGGTGGGGGTCCGGCTCCAGTCGTACGGGCGCTCCGCGTCCCCGGTCGCGGGCCCCAGGGCGGCGGAGGTCAGGTACAGGGTGCGCTCGACGGTGAGGGTCGGCGCGTTCAGGGCGCGCCGGCCGTAGGGGTTGCGCAGCCGGGCCCCGCGCAGGCTCATCGAGGCGCCGACCCGGGCCCCGCGCAGGCTGACCTCGCCGTTCGTCTCCAGCAGCTCGGCCTGGAAGTCCTGGGCCACCGCCAGCCCGTCGGCGGCGATCGCCCGCCCCCGCCCGTCCCGCTGCACGACGCTGCTGCTGATCAGCAGGTCGGTGCCGATCTGCGCGTCGGTCAGCCGGAGCCCGCGCGCCACCCGGCAGCGCGCGAGGTGCAGGTCGCCCTCGGTGTGCAGGCGCGCCCCGTCCAGCCGGGGGATCGCGCAGTTGTCCAGCCGCAGGGTGCCGAAGCGGGTCTCGGAGAGCTGGATCTCGCCGTCGAAGCGGCAGGAGCGGATCTCCACGTACGGGGAGACCGTGCCCCCGGACAGGTCCAGCCGGCCGGTGATCCGTGCGCCGCGCAGCTTCAGGCAGCCGACCCGGCCGGGCACCGGCGCGGGCCCGGCGAGCAGCAGGTGGGCCACCACCTCCGCCCGGACCCGCCGCTCGGGACCCCAGGCCGGGCCCTCGTGCGGGTCGTCCCGTTCGGCCGAGTGCGCGCTGAGATCGCACACCGTGCCCGCCCGGAACGTCTCCCACATGCGCCGCTCGGGCTCCGTGAGGTCGTCCGGACGCCCGTCCGCGTGCACCTGTGCCCGCACATCCGCCATGGCAGCCCCCCCGCCGTCATTTACGTGTAAGGGAACGCTAGAGGGAGGCCGTGACGTCCGGGGCGTGTATCAGCCAGTGATACGGGCGAACGGTGGCGGGAGCCGGTCTGAGAGAATTGGGGGGTGATCTCTCGTATCGACCTGCGCGGTGACGCCCTCCCCGAGGGTGGCGCCCTGCGCGATCTGCTGCCCCGTGCCGAGTTCGACGTGGAAGCCGCCCTGGACAAGGTGCGGCCCATCTGCGAGGACGTCCATCATCGTGGCACGGCGGCGCTGATCGAGTACGCGCGGAAGTTCGACGGGGTCGAGCTCACGCAGGTCCGGGTACCCGCGCAGGCCCTCACGGCCGCCCTGGAGGAGCTGGACCCGGCCGTCCGGGCCGCCCTGGAGGAGTCCATCCGGCGCGCCCGGATCGTGCACCGGGGCCAGCGCCGCGCCGAGCACACCACCCAGGTGGTCCCCGGCGGCACCGTGACCGAGAAGTGGGTTCCGGTCGAGCGCGTCGGCCTGTACGCGCCCGGCGGCCGCTCCGTGTACCCGTCGTCCGTCGTCATGAACGTCGTCCCCGCCCAGGAGGCCGGCGTCGAGTCGATCGCGCTCGCCTCCCCGCCGCAGAGGGAGTTCGGCGGCCTGCCGCACCCGACCATCCTGGCCGCGTGCGCGCTGCTCGGCGTGGACGAGGTGTACGCCGCCGGCGGCGCCGTGGCCGTCGCGATGTTCGCGTACGGCACCGAGGAGTGCCTGCCGGTGAACATGGTCACCGGCCCCGGCAACATCTGGGTCGCCGCCGCCAAGCGCTACTTCACCGGGAAGATCGGCATCGACACCGAGGCCGGCCCGACCGAGATCGCCGTCCTCGCCGACGCCACGGCCGACCCGGTGCACGTCGCCGCCGACCTGATCAGCCAGGCCGAGCACGACCCGCTGGCCGCCGCCGTGCTCGTCACGGACTCCGAGGAGCTCGCGGCCGCCGTCGAGAAGGAGCTGGAGCCGCAGGTCGCGGCCACCAAGCACGTCGAGGACCGGATCAAGCCCGCCCTCGCCGGGAAGCAGTCCGCGATCGTCCTCGTCGACAGCCTGGAGGACGGCCTCAAGGTCGTCGACGCGTACGGCGCCGAGCACCTGGAGATCCAGACCGCCGACGCCGCCGCCCTGGCCGCCCGGGTCCGCAACGCCGGCGCGATCTTCGTCGGCCCCTGGGCGCCGGTCTCCCTCGGCGACTACTGCGCCGGCTCCAACCACGTCCTGCCCACCGGCGGCTGCGCCTGCCACTCCTCGGGCCTGTCCGTGCAGTCCTTCCTGCGCGGCATCCACATCGTCGACTACACGCGCGACGCCCTCGCCGAGGTCACCCACCACGTGGTCACCCTCGCCGAGGCCGAGGACCTGCCCGCGCACGGCGCCGCCCTGAAGGCGCGTTTCGGATGGAAGGTGCCGAACCAGTGAGCACCATCGGCATCGACGACCTGCCCATCCGCGAGGAGCTCCGCGGCAAGTCCCCCTACGGCGCCCCCCAGCTGGACGTCCCCGTCCAGCTGAACACCAACGAGAACCCGTACGAGCTCCCCGAGCCCCTGGTCCGGCGCATCGCCGAGCGCGTCGCCGACGCCGCCCGCACCCTCAACCGCTACCCCGACCGGGACGCGGTCGAGCTGCGCACCGAGCTGGCCGCCTACCTCACCCGTACCGGCAAGCACCCGGTCGCCAAGGAGAACGTCTGGGCCGCCAACGGCTCCAACGAGGTCCTCCAGCAGCTGCTCCAGACCTTCGGCGGCCCGGGGCGGACGGCCATCGGCTTCGAGCCCTCGTACTCGATGCACGCCCTGATCGCGCGCGGCACCGGCACCGGCTGGATCTCCGGCCCCCGCCGCGAGGACTTCACCATCGACGTGGAGGCCGCCGAGCGGGCGATCGCCGAGCACGCCCCCGACGTCGTCTTCATCACCTCGCCCAACAACCCCACGGGCACCGCGGTCGAGGCGGAGACGGTCCTCGCCCTCTACGAGGCCGCCCAGGCGGCCAAGCCGTCCCTGGTCGTCGTGGACGAGGCGTACGTGGAGTTCAGCCACCGCGACTCCCTCCTCCCGCTGATCGAGGGCCGCCCGAACCTGGTGGTCTCCCGGACCATGTCCAAGGCCTTCGGCGCCGCCGGCCTGCGCCTGGGCTACCTCGCCGCGCACCCCGCCGTGGTCGACGCCGTCCAGCTGGTGCGCCTGCCGTACCACCTGTCCGCCGTCACCCAGGCGACCGCGCTGGCCGCCCTGGAGCACACCGACACCCTGCTCGGCTACGTCGAGCAGCTCAAGGCCGAGCGGGACCGCCTCGTCGCCGAGCTGCGGGCCATCGGCTACGAGGTCACCGAGTCCGACGCGAACTTCGTCCAGTTCGGGCGGTTCGAGGACTCGCACACCGCCTGGCAGCAGATCCTCGACCGGGGCGTCCTGGTCCGGGACAACGGAGTACCCGGGTGGCTGCGGGTCACCGCCGGCACCCCGGCCGAGAACGACGCGTTCCTGGAAGCGGTTCGCGCACTGAAGAAGGAGCAGCAGGCATGAGCCGCATCGGACGGGTCGAGCGCACCACGAAGGAGACCTCGGTCCTGGTCGAGATAAACCTCGACGGCACCGGCCGGGTCGACGTGTCGACGGGCGTGGGCTTCTACGACCACATGCTCGACCAGCTCGGCCGCCACGGCCTCTTCGACCTCACGGTCAAGACGGACGGCGACCTGCACATCGACAGCCACCACACCATCGAGGACACCGCCCTCGCGCTGGGCGCCGCCTTCAAGCAGGCCCTCGGCGACAAGGTCGGCATCTACCGCTTCGGCAACTGCACCGTGCCGCTGGACGAGTCCCTCGCCCAGGTCACCGTCGACCTCTCCGGCCGCCCCTACCTCGTGCACACCGAGCCCGAGAACATGGCGCCGATGATCGGCGAGTACGACACGACGATGACCCGGCACATCCTGGAGTCCTTCGTGGCCCAGGCCCAGATCGCCCTGCACGTCCACGTCCCGTACGGCCGCAACGCCCACCACATCGTGGAGTGCCAGTTCAAGGCGCTGGCCCGCGCCCTGCGCTACGCCGCCGAGTTCGACCCGCGCGCGGCCGGCATCCTGCCCTCCACGAAGGGCGCCCTCTAGACGTGAACGGCCTCAACACCGTCCTGATCGTCCTCGGCCTGTTCCTGGCCGGGGGCGTCTACTCCTTCCAGAAGCAGAAGATGCCCAAGTCGGTGATCGTTCTGCTCGCCCTCGGCTCCGCCATGTGCCTGGCCGCGGGGATCCTGCGAATCCAAGGAATCTGGGAATGAGCGCATCGAAGAACGTCGTGGTCTTCGACTACGGCTTCGGCAACGTCCGCTCCGCCGAGCGCGCCCTCGCGCGCGTCGGCGCGGACGTCGAGATCACCCGCGACTACGACAAGGCCATGGACGCCGACGGCCTCCTCGTGCCCGGCGTGGGCGCCTACTCCGCCTGCATGCGGGGGCTCAAGGACGCCCGCGGCGACTGGATCATCGGCCGCCGCCTCTCCGGCGGCCGCCCCGTCATGGGCATCTGCGTCGGCATGCAGATCCTCTTCGAGCGCGGCATCGAGCACGGCGTCGAGACCGAGGGCCTGGACGAGTGGCCCGGCACGGTCGGCCCGCTGAAGGCCCCCGTCGTCCCGCACATGGGCTGGAACACCGTCGAGGCGCCCGGGGACAGCCAGGCCTTCGCCGGCCTGGACGCCGACGCCCGCTTCTACTTCGTGCACTCCTACGCGGCCCACGACTGGACCCTGGAGGTCACCAACCCCAGGATCAGGGGCCCCAAGGTCACCTGGGCCACGCACGGCGAGCGCTTCGTCGCGGCGGTGGAGAACGGGGCCCTGTGGGCCACCCAGTTCCACCCCGAGAAGTCCGGCGACGCCGGCGCCCAGCTCCTCACCAACTGGATCGAGACCCTGTGATGACCGCACCCACGCTCGAACTCCTCCCCGCGGTCGACGTCCGCGACGGCCAGGCCGTGCGCCTCGTGCACGGCGTCTCCGGCAGCGAGACCTCCTACGGCTCCCCGCTGGAGGCGGCCCTCGCCTGGCAGGCCTCCGGCGCCGAGTGGCTGCACCTCGTCGACCTGGACGCCGCCTTCGGCACCGGCGACAACCGCGCCCTGGTCGCCGAGATCACCCGCGCCATGGACATCAAGGTGGAGCTGTCCGGCGGCATCCGCGACGACGCCACGCTCGCCGCGGCCCTCGCCACCGGCTGCACCCGCGTCAACCTCGGCACCGCCGCCCTGGAGACCCCGGAGTGGGCCGCCAAGGCCATCGCCGAGCACGGCGACAGGATCGCCATCGGCCTGGACGTGCGCGGCACCACCCTCAAGGGCCGCGGCTGGACCAGCGAGGGCGGCGATCTCTACGAGACCCTGGCCCGCCTGGACTCCGAGGGCTGCGCCCGCTACGTGGTCACCGACATCGGCAAGGACGGCACCCTCACCGGCCCCAACCTGGAGCTGCTGAGGAACGTCTGCGCGGCCACCGACCGGCCCGTCGTCGCCTCCGGCGGCGTCTCCTCCCTGGACGACCTGCGGGCCCTGTCCGAGCTGGTGCCGCTGGGCGTCGAGGGCGCCATCGTCGGCAAGGCCCTGTACGCCAAGGCCTTCACCCTGGAAGAGGCCCTGGAGGCGGTCCGCGCATGAGCGAGATCCGTCGCATCTCCTCCGGCGGCGCCTACGAGGACGTCATCGGCTACTCCCGCGCCGTGGCCCTCCCCAACGGCCTCGTGCTGGTCTCCGGCTGCACGGCGGCCGGGGTGGACGGCCCGTACGACCAGACCATGACCGCGTTCGGGGTGGCCTTCAAGGCCCTCGCAGAGGCCGGTCTCGGCCCCGAGCACGTCGTCCGCACCCGGATGTACCTCACCCACGCCCGGGACGTCGACGAGGTGGGCCGCGCCCACAAGACCCTCTTCGACACCGTCCGCCCCGCCGCCTCCATGATCATCGTCTCCGGTTTCGTCGACCCGAGCATGGTCGTCGAGGTGGAGGTCGAGGCGTTCAAGGAGCCCGTCGCTCCGGAAGGAGGGGCGGCATGAGCCTCGCCGTACGCGTGATCCCCTGCCTGGACGTGGACAACGGCCGGGTCGTCAAGGGCGTCAACTTCCAGAACCTGCGCGACGCCGGTGACCCGGTGGAGATGGCCAAGCTCTACGACGCCGAGGGCGCCGACGAGCTCACCTTCCTCGACATCACCGCCTCCTCCGGCAACCGCGAGACCACCTACGACGTGGTCCGGCGGACCGCCGAGCAGGTCTTCATTCCGCTCACGGTCGGCGGCGGCGTCCGCACCGCCGAGGACGTGGACAAGCTGCTGCGGGCCGGCGCGGACAAGGTGGGCGTGAACACGGCCGCCATCGCCCGCCCGGAGCTGATCCAGGAGATCGCCGAGCGCTTCGGCCGCCAGGTGCTGGTGCTGTCGGTCGACGCCCGCCGTACCGAGAGCGGATCCTTCGAGGTCACCACCCACGGCGGCCGCCGGGGCACCGGCATCGACGCCGTCGAGTGGGCGCACCGGGCGGCCGAGCTGGGCGCCGGGGAGATCCTGCTCAACTCGATGGACGCCGACGGCACCAAGGACGGCTACGACACCGAGATGATCGCCGCCGTCCGCAAGCACGTCACCGTCCCGGTGATCGCCTCCGGCGGCGCCGGGAGGCTGGAGCACTTCCCGCCCGCCATCGCGGCGGGCGCCGACGCGGTGCTCGCGGCGTCGGTGTTCCACTTCGGCGACCTGCGGATCTCCGAGGTCAAGACGGCTCTGCGCGAGGCGGGCCACCCGGTCCGCTGACCGCCGACGCCGCCCGCCATGGCGCGGTCGCGGCCGCGCACGCGCCGGACGGGGGAGCCGGGGGAGTCCCCCCGGCTCCCCCGTCCGGTCCGCGGACCTAGCGGAAGTCGTCGTAGGAGTCGGACGCGTCCGGGTGCTCGTTCTGCATCTCCTGGCGGCCCGGCTGCTCCTGCTGGTCGGCCTGCTGCTGCTCCGGCTTGTGCGCCTTCTGGAAGACCACCGAGGCGGCGTGGAAGTCGCCGGCCTTCTCACCCGGCTGGAGGGTGGCGACGGGCTCGCCGCCGCAGTCCGCCTCGTCGAAGATCAGGGCCACCGAGTCGGTCTCGTTCACCGCTTCGACCACCTCCGACGCGGCGGAGGGCAGGGCGTGGCATTTGTCCGAGCCCGCGTCCTTGAGCTGGCCGTTCTTCTCCTGGTTGCTCTGGTCCACGTACACGTAGTTCAGGGCCTTGCCGTCGTCGGCGAACGCCTGGGCTCCGGCGGGGAGGACCAGCGCGAGGGCTCCGGCGAGGGCGGCGGCGGTGGTGCGAAGACGCATGGGGGTTCCGTTCCTTCCACGGTGACGACGCCGAGACGGTCGGCATCCGTGACGGAGCGTAGGGACGGGGCGGTGTGCGGAAACCTTTTCCCACGGGG
The DNA here is from genome assembly GCF_040301925.1 of Streptomyces sp. NPDC000075. Taxonomy (NCBI): domain Bacteria; kingdom Bacillati; phylum Actinomycetota; class Actinomycetes; order Kitasatosporales; family Streptomycetaceae; genus Streptomyces; species Streptomyces sp. NPDC000075. Next base: position 66 of record NZ_JBEPFL010000024.1, on the reverse strand, counting down.
CGCCATGCCCGATTTCACCGGCCCGGCGGTACCGCCCTCCCGCCGCGCGGGGCGGTCTCCCCGCCC